>SCRJ01000117.1 GCA_004298115.1 Acidobacteriota bacterium | reverse complement strand
GCCCGCGCCGTGACCAGGGTCTGATCGCAGCCGCGGGGACGCGGGGTTGCGGCCGGCGCGTCATCGCTCCAGGTGTCGATCTCTCCCGCCCCGGCCGGCCGCGCGCCAGACGCCCCTGGCGGCCACCAATCGGTTAACCTGGTGCGTCTTCCGGGAGGGCCACAATGCGATGGACGCCAGGCGGCCGCAGCGAGGACGTCGAAGACGTCCGCGGCGAGGGCGGGGGCTCGGGGTTCCGGCTCCGCGGGCCGCACCTCGGGATCGGCGGGTTCCTCGTCGTGCTGGTGCTCTCCCTGCTCTTCAAGCGCGACCTCTTCTCGCTTTTCGGGATCGGAAACGTCGGCGGGCCGGCGACGACGACCGCGTCGCGCACGGTGCCGCGCGCGCCGGAGGACGACCGCCAGGTGCAGTTCGTCTCGTTCGTGCTCGACGACGTGCAGAAGACGTGGTCGCAGGCGTTCGCGCAGGCGAACAGGCCGTACCCGCACGCCAAGCTCGTGCTCTTCAGCGACGAGACGCGCTCCGGGTGTGGGTTCGCGGAGGCCGCATCGGGCCCCTTCTACTGCCCGGAGGACCAGAAGGTCTACATCGACCTCGCCTTCTTCCAGGAGCTCAAGACGCGGTTCGGCGCCCCGGGCGAGTTCGCCCAGGCGTACGTGATCGCCCACGAGATCGGGCATCACGTCCAGAACCTCCTCGGAATCGACGGCAAGGTTCGGCAGCTGCAGGCCCGCAACCCGTCGCGGGCCCGCGACCTGTCGATCGGGGTGGAGCTTCAGGCCGACTGTCTCGCCGGCGTCTGGGCGCACTCCACCGAGGAGAGGAACGTCCTGGAGACTGGCGACGTGGAGTCCGGCCTCGCCGCGGCGGCGGCGGTGGGCGACGACCGGATGCAACGGCAGGCCGGGCGGAGGGTCAGCCCGGAGACGTGGACGCACGGCTCGTCGCAGCAGCGGGTGGACTGGTTCCGGCGGGGCCTGTCGGCCGGCCGCGTCGACGCGTGCGACACGTTCTCCGCCAGGCCATGATCCGGCCCGGAGCGTGACCAGGCCGGCACGCCCCGGTCTAGTGCCGCAGCATGTTCCAGAGGAACAGGACCACGACCGCGCCGACGATCGACATCAGGAACCCGGCGGGATGGAACCGGGAGCCTTCCCGGGGCTTGGACACCAGCCCGCCGATGAAGCCGCCGGCCACCGAGCCGACGATGCCGAGCACGATCGTCAGGATGAATCCCATCTGGTCGCCGCCCGGGACGAGCGCTCGCGCGATGAGACCGACGAAGAACCCGACGACGAGAGACCACAGCAGATGAAAGCACCCCATGCCGACCTCCTCCTTACGAGCGTACTTGCGATCCTACCCGATCCCGCTACGGGCGCCATCGCGGGCCGGCGACACGACTTGCCTGCTGGCCCCGTCGCTCGCCGCGTGCGGCCCGATCAACCCTGCTTGCCGCCCAACGTCCCCAGGAGCCCGCCGAAGAGGTCACCGCCTCCCTGCGGGATCCGGCCGTTCGGGGTCATGCGGTCGACGAGCGTCGGCAGGAGCTGGGCCAGGCTGGCGCCGGCCGCCTGGGGAGACAGGCCGGCCCTGGCCGCGAGCTCGCTGATCTTCTCGCTGCCCAGCACCTGCGTGATCTGCGCCGCCGAGATCGGCGGGTTCGGCCCCGTCGCGATCCACGAGGCGATCAATCGCCCGAGCCCGGCCTGCTGGAAAAGGGAAGTGAGGCCCGCGAGCCCACCGCTGCTCGCGAACATGCCCATGACGCCCTGGAGCAGGTCCTGGTGCGCGCTCGCATCGCCTTCGAGAGAATCGCCCAGTTCACCGACGAGAGTGTCGAGAAGACCCACGATGACCTCCCTTCGTTTGCACGAGGCCGTCCTCGCCGCGCCGTCGCCGGGAAACCCTGCGCCGCCGGCTCGTCGCAGGAACCCTGTGCGCGGTACGCCCCATCCTACCCCCGGCCGCAACGGCCGCGCGGGACTTCCGTCAGGCCTGCGGGGACCGCCGCGCCGCCCCCCTTGGCGCGCCGGCGGGCCGTCCCCGCTCTTCGGTCACCCGCGAACTGGATACAATCGCAGCCACGACAAGGGGGGGCTCGATGCTCAAGAACCGTTTCGTCCGTACGTGCCTGTTCGTCGTCGTCGCCGTCGTCCTGATCGGCGTCGCGTACGCGGCCGCGCCCAAGACCTACCAGGTCACCGGCCCGGTGCTCGAGGTGTCCGGCGACATGATCGTGGTCAAGAAGGGCAACGACCGGTGGGAGATCAGCCGTACCGCCGACACCAAGGTCAGCGGCGACCTGAAGGTCGGGGCGAAGGTCACGATCCAGTACCGGATGGTCGCGACGTCGGTCGACGTCAAGCCGGCGAAGTAACGGTCCGCCCGCCCCACGGGCCGCCACACCCGCGACCTCACCCCGGGCGGGGGCGGGTACACTGCCGCCATGCCGACATACCGGCTGCTGATCGAGTACGAGGGGACGAAGTTCGCCGGCTGGCAGGTGCAGGCCTCGGGGCGGACGGTGCAGGGCGTCCTCCTCGACACCCTGCGCACGATCACCGGGGAGCGCGGCCTCGACCTCCAGGGCGCCGGGCGCACCGACGCGGGGGTGCACGCCCTCGGCCAGGTGGCGTCGCTGCGCTGCCGCGCCCCGCTCAACTCCGGCACGCTGTTCCACGCGCTCGAGCGCGAGCTGCCCGCGGACCTCGCCGTGCTCGACGTGCGCCCCGCGGCGAAGGGCTTCCACGCGCGCCACGACGCGGTCGCGCGCGCCTACCGCTACCAGATCGCGACGCGCCGCTCGGCGTTCGGCAAGCGCACGTCGTGGTGGGTGGAGGACGCCCTCGACGAGGCCGCGATGCGCGAGGGCGCGCGCCGGTTCGTCGGGCGGCACGACTTCCGCGCCTTCGCCAAGCGCGCGGGCGAAGCCGAGAGCACGCTCGTCGAGGTCGAGGGGATCGAGGTTGCGGCCGCCCCCTCCTGCGTGCTGCTGCGCTTCGTCGCCAGCCACTTCCTGTGGAACCAGGTGCGCCGGATGGTCGGGGCGCTGGTCACGGTCGGCCGCGGCGAGGCGCCCGCCGCCGACGTCTCGCGCTGGCTCGCCGGCAAGGCGCCCGCGCCGCCGCTGGCCGCCCCGGCCGCGGGACTATTCCTGGAGGCGGTGCGTTACCCGGACGAGCCCTGGTCGCTGCCTGCGCTCGGCCCGGTCGGACTGCCGGCGCGCTCCTGATGCGACCGGCCCGCCGGGCGGTGCTAGGCTGGGTCGGCTAGAACCGCGGAGGTTTCATGGCGTTCGACCTCATCAAGCTCCTCACCGACGTCTTCGACCCGCAGCCCGACGAGGTCGTGACGGTCGCGTGCGACATGCCCCGCTCCCTCGGCGAGGACAACGAGGCGTGGCGGGAGCGGCGGGCGATGGCGGGTGATTGGCAGCGGGCGTTCACCGCGCTCGGCCGCGGCCGCCACTTCACCACGCGGCCGATGCTCACGTTCCCCGCGACCGGCGCCAACGGCGCCCAGCTCCCCGACACCGGCGCGATGGCCGGCAAGCCCGCCCCGATCCGGGAGACGCTGCTCGAGAGCACGCTGGCCGTGTTCCTCACGGAGTACTCGGCGACCGCGGCGCTCGACGGGCTGTGCGCCGAGAAGGCGGACTTCCGCGCCGCCTCGATGCCCGGCGTCGCAAAGCGCATGGAGCAGACCTCGCTCGCCGCCGACTACCATCAGGTGGCCCGGCGCTGCAAGATCCTCTACGAGGCGCTCAAGAACGCGACGAGCCTCGAGGTGGCGTTCTCGACCGGGCACCGCTGCAGCTTCGACCTGCGCTTCCGCACGGCCGAGATGGACGACGGCTTCCTGCCGCGCGGCAAGGCCGGCGACCGCGTGATCAACCTGCCCTCGGGCGAGACGTTCATCGTGCCGTACGAGGGCGAGCAGCCCGGCCAGCAGTCGCAGACGGCCGGAACGATCCCGGTGCGCGAGGGCCAGGAGCTGATCTCGCTGCTGGTCGAGGCCAACCGCATCGTCAAGGTGGACGGCAACGGCGAGAGGGCCCGCGCCATGCGGGCGTTCTTCGCGGCCGACCCCGCCCGCACCAACATCGCCGAGGTCGCGTTCGGCTGCAACGACTGGGCGCAGGTCACCGGCAACGTGCTCGAGGACGAGAAGGCCGGGTTCCACTGGGCGTACGGCCGCTCCGACCACCTCGGCGGCGCGATCGGGGTCAAGGCGTTCATCCAGCCCGAGACCGTCGTCCACCAGGACATCGTCTACGCGAAGGGGAACCCGATCCAGGTGGCCGAGGCGGTCGCCGTCCGCACCGACGGCGTCAAGACGCGCATCATCCGCAACGGCGCCTACGTGGTGTTCTGAGGCAGCCTCCTGTCCTCGGCCCCCGCCGGGCGGGCGAGGGCGCCCGACACGATCCTTGTTGTGGGGCACGACCTGTGGGGCGCGCCGCCGCTGTTCTCGCGGCCCCACGAAGCGTGTCATTGCGAGGTTCCCGAGCGCAGCGAGGGAACCGTGGCAATCTCGAGGTCGACAGGTTTGCCCGGCCCAAGCAGGACGATCGAGATTGCTTCGTCGTCCTCGCTCCGCTCGTCCTCCTCGCAATGACCGTGCTTTGAACGTCGAACAGGACCCCGCCGTCGTGCCGCCTCCGGACGTCCTCCTCATGGTGTCTGTCAGCCTCGGCTCCGCACTCCCGCCCGCGGATGGGCGAGGTCCTTACGCGCCGGGGTTGCGGCTCAGTTCCGAGCGCTTGTAGCCGTAGAAGGCGTAGATCACCATCCCGGCGACGAGCCAGATCGCGAACCGCATCCAGGTGATGAACGGCAGCCCGGCGGCGAGGAAGAGGCAGGCGCCGACCGCGACGATCGGCAGCCACGGCACCAGCGGCACCCGGAACGGCCGCTTCGCCTCGGGGTGGGTGCGGCGCAGCACGATCACACCGGCGGAGACGATCGCGAAGGCGAACAGCGTGCCGATGTTGGTGAGGTCCACCATCTCCTCGATGTTGGCGAAGCTGGCGAACGCCGCCACCAGCACGCCCGAGAGGATCGTCGTGACGTATGGCGTGCGGTACTTCGGGTGCACCTTGGCGAACGCCTGCGGCAGCAGGCCGTCGCGCGCCATCGAGTAGAAGATGCGCGGCTGGCCGAGCTGGAAGACGAGCAGCACCGCGGTGTGGGCGGCGACGGAGCCGACCGCGACGATCCCCGCGGCCCAGCCGAGGCTGTAGCGGTTGAGCGCGACGGTGAGCGGCTCGGCGGTGTGCAGCTCGAACCACGGCACCATGCCGGTGACGATCGCCGCGACGGCGATGTAGACCACGGTCGAGATGATCAGCGACCCGATGATGCCGCGCGGCAGGTCGCGGCCGGGGTTCTTCGTCTCCTCGGCCGCGGTCGAGACCGCGTCGAACCCGATGTAGGCGAAGAACACGATCGCCGCCCCGGCCCAGACGCCGTGCCAGCCGTTGGGCAGGAACGGGTGCCAGTTCGCCGGCTGCACGTAGTTGACTCCGACCACGATGAAGAAGGCGAGGACGACGAGCTTCATGATCACCATGACCGCGTTCAGGCGCGCCGACTCCTTCACGCCGATGACCAGCACCCAGGTGATCAGCAGCACGATCGCGGCCGCGGGGAGGTTCATCATGATCGGCACGCCGCCGATGTGCGGCGCCGCCGCCACGATCGACGGGGTCGCCAGGCCGGTGCGCAGGTCGGTGGCCAGCCAAGGCGGGACGATGATCCCCACCCCGCGCAGCATCTCGCAGAAGTACCCCGACCACGAGATCGCCACCGCGACGTTGCCGACCGCGTACTCGATGATCAGGTCCCAGCCGATGATCCACGCGAGCAGCTCGCCCAGGGTGGCGTAGGCGTACGTGTAGGCGGAGCCGGCGATCGGCACCAGCGCCGCGAGCTCGGCGTAGCACAGCGCCGCCAGGCCGCAGACCGCGGCGGTGAGCACGAACGAGAGGATCAGGCCGGGACCGGCGCCGGGCCGCGACGGGTCGCCCGCGGCGGCGGTGCCGACGGTGGCGAAGATGCCGGCGCCGATGATCGCGCCGATGCCGAGGCCGATGAGGTCCCACACCCCGAGCGCGCGCTTCAGCCGGCTGGCCGCCGACTCCTGCAGCAGCATCGCGAGCGGCTTGGTCTGGAGAAGCCTGCGCAGCGTGCCGTTCATTTGCGGGAGGCTACCGGCGAACGGTCCCCGGCGCAACTGCCCCGGGGTGGGCACGGGCCTCCAGCGCCAGTCCGCGTGTTCTCAGTTCCTCCCAGTCGGCGAGCGACGCCGACAGGAGGGCGTCGAGCCGGGCCGACCCCGCGACCGCATCGGGCGACGGGTCGGCGTCGGCGCCGTCCACGGCCTGCAGGAGCTCCCGCAGCGCCACCTCCAGGAAGCGGAAGCTCTCGACGCTCGTCACCGGGACCGCCCAAGTGTTGGCCGGGTTCGCGGTGGCCGTGATCTCGGCCAGCGCCACGACCTGCTCGTCGAGGAGGCGGGCCTCCTGCAACCGCGCGTCGCCGCGCAGAGCGAGCAGGGCCTTGTGGACGTCCTGCGCCTGCGCCTGGGCGCGGGCCAGGCGGACCTGGGCGTCCTCGACCTTGGCGGCGAGGGCGGCCTGGCGGGCGTAGGCGGCGGCGGGGAGGACGACCCGCGGGTCGGGGTCGACCTCGAGCGGCTGCCGGAACGCCTGCCCGTCCACGTCGAGCTCGACGCCGTACCGGCCGGGCGGGACCCAGCGGCCGTCCGCGTAGGCGTTCCCGTGCGCGAGCTCGGGCGGCAGCGCGCGGCGCAGCGGCCAGACGAAGCGGTGCATGCCGGGCGTCGCGGCGAGGACGCTGGGCCGCGGCACCCACTCCGGGGCGGCGCGGGAGGTCGCGGCGTCCACCGCCGGGGGCAGGTCGGCGCTCGAGTAGCGGCGCACCAACTCGCCGGCGGCGTCCCGGATCTCCAGGGTGATCGGCCCGCGGGGCGCGGCGGCGAGCACGTAGTCGATCCACGCCCCGAACGGCGGGTTCGGGGCGGTGGGCTCGTCCTTGGGCAGCGGCGTGCCGGTGAAGGTGGCCGGGTGCAGCCGGATCGCCCGGGAGGGTTGGAACAGCCGCGTCTCGCCGAGCCGGTCCCCGCTCCCGATCTGGCGCAGCGGGCCGATCCCGTCCAGGATCCAGAAGCCGCGCCCGTGGGTGGCGATGACCAGGTCGTCCCCGTGGACCTCGAGGTCGCGCACGGAGACGCGCGGCAGGTCGAGCTGTAGCGGCTGCCAGACGTCGCCGTCGTCGAACGAGACCCAGACGCCGAGTTCGGTGGCGGCGAACAGCAGACCCCGCCGCTTGGGGTCCTCGCGCACCGCGTTGACGAAGTCGCCGTCGCGGATGCCGGCCGCGACCGGCTGCCAGCTGCGGCCGCCGTCGCGGGTGCGGTAGAGGTAGGGCCGGCGGTCCTCGAGGCGGTGGCGGTCCACGGCGACGTAGGCGGTCGCGGCGTCGAAGTGCGACGCCTCGATCCCGGCGACCTTGGACCAGGGGGTGAGCGCCGCGGGCGTGACGTCGGTCCAGTGCGCGCCGGCGTCGGCGCTGCGCCAGACGAGGCCGTCGTCGGTGCCCACCCAGAGCAGGCGGCCGTCGAGCGGCGACGGGGCGACGGCGTAGATCACGCCCCGCCGCGGCGCCGCGCCGGCGTCCGAGGTCATTTCGGCGGCCTGCAAGCTGGGGGGCGAGCCGGGGCGCTCGCGGGTGAGGTCCGGGCTGATCGCGCTCCAGTGGTCGCCCCCGTCGGTGGTGGCGAACAGCACCTGGTTGGCGAAGTAGAGGGTCTTGGGGGGGCGCCGCGAGAACGCCAGCGGCAGCGTCCACGCGCGCCGGTAGAGGCCGGGCGCCGCCAGCGTCGGGTCCACCGACCGCGTCTGCTGGGTGCGCAGGTCGAGCCGGTCCACGGCGCCGCCGAAGACGACCGCCGGGTCGTCGGGGTCGGGCGCGATCATGCCGGACTCGCCGCCGGCCGTGACCCCCCGCACCTCCCCGGGACCGATGACGGCGGCGTACGGGGTGAACGCCGGCAGGCTCACGGCGCCCGAGTCCTGCTGCGCGCCGTAGACGCGGTAGGGGAAACCGCGGTCCGTCGCGACGTGGTAGATCTGGGCGGTGGGCTGGTTCATGCGGGAGCTCCAGGTCCGCCCGCCGTTCACCGTGACCTGGGCGCCCTGGTCCGAGCCCACGATCTGCCGCTCGGGGTCGGTCGGGTCGATCCACAGCTCGTGGAAGTCGTCGCCGGTGAGGTCGCCGCTGGCGGCGACGAAGTGCCGGCCGCCGTCGTCGGAGCGCAGCAGGATCGTGTTGGGGACGAACACCCGGTCCGCGTTCGCCGGGTCCACGGTGACGCTGCCGAAGTACCACCCCCGGCTCCAGATGCGGCTGTCGTTGCTGGTCCGCGTCCAGGTGGCGCCGGCGTCGTCGGAGCGGTAGAGCCCGCCCTCGGGGCTGTCCACCAGGGCGTAGACGCGGCTCGGGCGGCTGCGGGCCACGGCGAGGCCGATCCGGCCGGTCCGCGCGGGAAAGCCTCCCCCCTCGATCCGGGTCCAGTGGTCGCCGCCGTCAACGGACTTCCAGAGGCCCGACCCGGGGCCCTCGAGGGGCGGGTACACGCTCCACGGCGTGCGCCGCGCCTGCCAGAGCGCGGCGTAGAGCGTGTCCGGACGCCCGGGCTCAAACGCCAGGTCGACCGCGCCGGTGGCGCCGTCGGGGCCGAGCACCTTCGCCCACGTCCGGCCGCCGTCGGTGGTGCGGAACACGCCGCGCTCCGGGTTGGGCCCGTAGGGGTGGCCGAGGGCGGCGACGAAGACGCGGTTCGCATCGCGCGGATCGACGAGGATGCGGCCGATCTGCTGCGAGTCGTCGAGGCCGACGTGGGCCCAGGTCCGCCCGCCGTCGGAGGAGCGGTACACGCCGTCGCCCTGGGTGATGTCCGACCGCATGTCGGCTTCCCCGGTTCCGACGTAGAGCACGGCCGGATCGGACGCGGCCACGGCCAGGGCGCCGATCGCGTTCACCGGCTGACCGTCGAAGATCGGCCGCCACGTCCGTCCGGCGTCGCGGGTCTCCCAGACGCCGCCGCTGACGGCGCCGAAGTAGAAGCGGTCGGGCTGGCCGGGCACGCCGCTGACCGCGAGGACGCGGCCGCCGCGGAACGGGCCGATCATCCGCCAGTGCAGGCCTCCGAACAACGACGGGTCGGCCGCAGAGCAGACCGCCCCGGAGGCGAACAGCAGGAGGGTGCAGAGCGTGCGGCGCGGCATCGAGGTCCCCCGTGGCCGGTCCGGTCCGGCCGGCGCGCGCCCATCATACCGGCCCGGTGAGCGGAGCGCGCGCCCGGTGAAAGCCCCGCCGGACCCCGGCAGGACGGGACGACGCGGCGATCTCGCCGCCACCTGCTGTCATCGCGAGGAGTCCCGCCAACGGCGGGACGACGCCTGCCCCGAGTCGTCCCCGAACCGCGGTCATTGCGACGAGGACCGAGCGCAGCGAGGGCCGAGGAAGCAATCTCGTCCCCCACCGTGTAACCCGCCGTCCTCGCCGGGGCCTCGAGATTGCTTCGCCCCGCCTGGGGCGGGGCTCGCAATGACAGGTGGCGGGATGAGACTACGTCGCCCCGCCAACGGCGGAACAGAGCCTGCCGCGAGCGGGCGTACGGCGCCCGCGTGGCGGCGGCGATCTCGCCGAATTCCACGAGACTGCTTCGTCGCTCCGCTCCTCGCAGTGACAACGGGGGGGATGGGACTACTTCGTCCCACCTGCGGCGGGACTCGGACGTCCCTCGACGACGGACGGTACGGTGGTATCAGCGTGCGGCGGCGCGGTTGGCGTCTTCCGCGGCGTTCACCTTCGCCAGCGCGCTGTGGTGCCGGCCGTAGCCGAAGTAGATGACGAAGCCGACGAGCAGCCAGGCGAACAGGCGCAACCAGTTCTGCCCCGGCAGCGAGAACATCAGGAGCAGGCAGAGCACGACCCCCAGGATCGGCACGGCGAGGCCGAACGGGGCGCGAAACGGCCGCTCCGCGGCGGGGTTCGTGAAGCGCATGATGAGCACCGAGATGCACACCATGACGAAGGCCAGCAGGGTGCCGATGTTGGTGAGCTCGGCGAGGATGCGCAGCGGCAGGAACGCGCCGAGGATGGCGACGACGATGCCGGTCAGGATCGTCGACTTCCACGGCGTGCGGAACTTCGGGTGGACGGCGCCGAAGATGCTCGCCGGCAGCAGGCCGTCGCGGGCGATCGCGAGGAGGACGCGCGGCTGCGACAGCATCATCACCAGGAGCACCGAGGTGATGCCGGTGAGCGCACCGAGCGACACGATCCCCTGCGCCCAGGGGAGGCCGACCTGCCGGAACGCGTCGGAGACCGGGGCGTTGATGTCGATGTGGTCGTAGCGGACCATCCCGGTGAGCACGGCAGACACGGCGATGTACAGCACGGTGCAGATCACCAGCGACGAGATGATGCCGATCGGCACGTCGCGGTGCGGGTGCTTGGCCTCCTCGGCGTGCGTCGAGACCGAGTCGAAGCCGATGTAGGCGAAGAAGATGATCGCGGCACCGGCGAGCATGCCGAGCGGCTGGCCGCCGGCGTCCGACTGCCCGAGCACGGTCTTGCCGAAGAACGAAAGCCCGGTGAGGCCGAACGGGGCGAACGGGTGCCAGTTGGCGGGGTTGACGTAGAACGCGCCGACGACGATGACGAAGAAGACGATGACGAGCTTGAGCCCAACCATCCCGGCGTTGAACGAGGCGCTCTCGCGGATCCCCTTGATCAGGATCGCCGAGATCACGATCGTGATGATGATCGCCGGCAGGTCGAGCGTCGTGCCGGTGGAGATGATCCGCCCGAGCCCGGGGTCGTAATCGAACGGTGCTCGAGTCAGGGCGTGCGGCACGTGGAAGCCGAAGATGCCTATGAAGTCCTGGAAGTACGCCGACCAGCCGTGCGCGACCGTCGCGGAGACCACGGTGTACTCGAGCACCAGGTCCCAGCCGATGATCCAGGCGAACAGCTCGCCCATCGTCGCGTAGGCGTAGGTGTACGCCGAGCCGGCCACCGGCACCATCGACGCGAACTCCGCGTAGCACAGCGCGGCGAAGACGCACGCGATCCCGGAGACCACGAACGAGAGGATGAGCGCCGGGCCGGCGTTGTCGTGCGCCGCCTTCCCCGTGAGCACGAAGATGCCGGTGCCGATGATCGCGCCCACGCCCAGGCTCGTGAGCTGAACCGGCCCGAGGATTCGCCGCAGCCGGTTTTCGCCCTTCATCTCCTCGAGCAGCATCGCCAGCGGTTTCGTCGCGAACAGCTGTCGCCTCATGCGAGTTCCTCCTCGCGCCCACGACCCCTTCGCTGCGCCTCGTCCTGAGGGGCCGGCACGTGGGGCCGTCCGGCCCCGCCGATCCTAGAACAGAATGCGTTCGACGTTGTGCTCGACCGGCCAGTCGTACTTGTACACGCCGAGATCGAACATCACGTGGTACTTGACGACGATGTCCACGCGACCGGCGTCGCGCGTTACCTTGATGTCCTCCTTCTTGACCGGCAGGTTCTTCTCCCTGGCCTTCTGGAGGATCGACGCGGCGATGTTGTCGTTGTCGTAGCCCGGCAGCGAGGCCCGCTCCGCCTGCTGCTCGCAAAAATCCTGCAGCTCCGCAACGGCGATGCGCGTCGGGACCACTCTGATCCCGACGAAGACGACGAACAGCAGGAGCACGAAGCTGAGAATGCACCCGATGTTGCTGCCCCCGTTCTCGCGCCAGCGTGCCATCTGTGCCTCCTTGAGGAACCTGCTGGCACATTGTAGCCCCGGATCGCGAGACGCACGAGGGCCGGGTGCGGCCCGGCGCGCCGTACACTGGTGCGCAGGAGGGCACGCGATGCCGCGCGCTGCCGTCATCGCCGCCGCCGTCGTCCTGCTCGTCGCCGCGCGGGCGGGCGGCGCGGCGGCCGCGGGCACCGTCGCCGGGGCGCTGGCGGCGGGCGATGCCGCCGCGGCCAGGTTCGACCTCCCGGCCACGCTGGCCGCGTACCGCGCCGCCCACGCCGCCGCACCGGAGAACTACGAGGCCGCGTGGAAGCTGGCCCGCGCCCTCGCCGACGAGGCCACCCTCGCGCACGACCCGGACGAGCAGAAGCGGCTCTGCGTCGAGGCGGAGGCGCTCGCGCGCGAGGCGGTCCGGCTGCGGCCCTCCGACCCGATGGGCCACGACATGCTCGCCGTCTCCCTCGGCAAGCTGGCGCTGTTCGAGGGGGGCAAGCGCAAGGTCGAGCTCGGCAAGGAGGTCCGGGCCGAGGCCGAGCGCGCGCTCCAGCTCGACCCGGACGACGACCTCGCCCTGCACGTCCTCGGGGTCTGGAACCGCGAGGTGGCCGGGCTCGGCTGGGTCCTGCGGGGGTTCGCCCGGCTGCTGTACGGCAAGCTCCCGCCGGCGTCGCTCGCGGCCGCGACCGCCGATCTCACCCGCGCGGTCGAGCTTCGCCCCGAGGTCATCGCGCACCGCGTCGAGCTCGGGATCACGCTGGAGGCGGCCGGCCGCTGGGCCGACGCCAAGGCCCAGTTCGACCGCGCGCTGGCGCTGCCGACCGGCTGGGTCACCGACGACCACTACCGGGCGGTCGCGCGGAAGGAGCTTGCCCTGGTGCGCGCCCACCTCCGGTAGTCCGGCCGGGGGACCCCGGGGGGATGCTAAGGTTTCATCCGTGCAAGGGAAAGCCAGAGAGCCGGCCCGCGGCACGGCGGTCGACTCCGCCCCGCCCCACCCCCGCATCCGCGCCGTCGGCCGGGCGCTGCCGGAGCATTACGCCGACCAGGAGACGCTGATCGCCGCCTTTCGCGACGCCTGGGCCGGGGCGCACTTCAACGTCGAGCGCCTGGAGGAGCTGCACCGCGCGGTGCAGGTCTCCGGCCGCCACCTGGCGCTGCCGCTCGCGGCGTACCGCGACCTCAGGTCGTTCGCACAGCGCAACGACGCGTGGACGGCGGCCGCCGTGAACCTCGGCGAGACGGCCGTCCGCGAGGCGCTCCGCAGGGCCGGCCTCGCGCCCGCCGACGTCGGCCACCTCTTCTTCGTCAGCACGACGGGGATCGCGACGCCGAGCATCGACGCCAGGCTCGTCAACCGGCTCGGCCTGGCGCCCGGGGTGCGGCGCTCCCCGCTGTTCGGCCTCGGCTGCGCCGGCGGCGCCGCCGGGGTCGCGCGCGCCGCCGACTACCTCCGAGCGTGGCCCGAGCAAGTTGCGGTGGTGCTCGCGGTGGAGCTGTGCTCGCTCACGCTCCAGCGCGAAGACGTTTCGATCCCCAACATCATCTCGTCGGGGCTGTTCGGCGACGGCGCGGCGGCCGTGGTGCTGGCCGGCGGCGCCCGGGACGCCGCGGACGGTTCTCTCGCCCCCGCCGTGGTCGCGACCGGCTCCGTGTTCTATCCGGACACCGAACGGGTGATGGGGTGGGACATCGTCGAGTCGGGGTTCAAGGTCGTGCTCTCCGCCAAGGTGCCCGAGGTCGTGCGCACCCACGTGCGGGCGGATGTCGACGGGTTCCTCGCCGGGCACGGCCTCGCGCGCGCCGACATCCGCCACTGGATCGCCCACACCGGCGGCCCCAGGGTGCTCGAGGCGTTCGAGAGCGCGCTCGAGCTGCCGGAGGGCGCGCTCGCCCGCTCGTGGACGTCGCTGCGCCAGACCGGCAACCTCTCCTCGGCCTCGGTGCTGTTCGTCCTCGGCGAGCTGCTCGACTCCGGCGAAGGAGAGGCCGGCGACAACGGCCTGTTGCTGGCGATGGGGCCGGGGTTCGGCGCCGAGTTGGTGCTGCTGCGATGGTGACCTCGACGGCGCTGTACCTCGGCTTCCTCGCGCTGCTCTACCTCGAGCGCGGGGCCGAGCTGCTCGTCTCGCGCCGCAACGTCCGCCTCGCCCTCGCCGCCGGCGGCGTCGAGAGCGGCCGCCGCCACTACCCCACCATGGTCGCGGTGCACGCCCTCTTCCCGCTCGCGTGCGCCGCCGAGGTCCTCGGCTTGCACCGCGCCTTCCCCGGCGCCGTCGGGTTCGCCGCGCTGGCGGTCGCGCTCGCCGCCCAGGGGTTGCGCTGGTGGGCGGTCGCGACGCTGGGCCGCCGCTGGAACACCCGTATCGTCCTCGTCCCCGGCGCCGAGCCGGTGACGGCCGGCCCCTACCGCTTCATGCGCCACCCCAACTACCTCGCGGTGATGCTCGAGGCCGCCGCCGTGCCGGTGGTCCACGGGGCGTGGCTGACGGCGGCCGTCTTCCTGATCGCGAACGCGGCGCTGCTCGCCGTCCGCATCCCCGCCGAGGAGCGCGCGCTCGGCCCCGCCTACGCTCGCGTCTTCGCCGGGCGGCGGAGGAGGACGGCGGGGGTGCGCGGTGCCTGACGCCCGCGACCGCATCCTCGGCGAGATCCGCCGCATCTTCGCCGACGAGCTCGAGTTCACCGGTCCGGTCGAGCCGCACCACGTCCTGGCGACGGACCTCGAGCTCGACTCGATGGGCGCCCTCGTCCTCGCCGTCGGGCTCGAGGACCGCTTCCGGGTCGCGCTCGCCGAGGGGGACGCCGCCGCCGTGGTCACCGTCGCCGATCTCGTCGCTCTCGTCGAACGCGCCGTCGCCGCGGCGGCGGACGGGGGCGAGCCGCGCCCCGAGGGAGGAAGGACCGCCCGGTGAGGGGCCCGGCCGCCCCGCCGCCGCGCCACCGCACCGTCAACGCGGCGCTCGAGGCCGCCGCGGCCGGCGGCGCGACGATCACGATCGTGGACCTCGCCGAGCGCGAGACGTCCTTCCCGTTCTCGGAGATCTACGCCCGCGCCCGGCGCGCCGCCGCGGTGCTGGCGGCGCGCGGCGTCGCCGCCGGCGACCGCATCGCGATCGTCCTCCCGACCTCGCCCGCGTTCCTCGACGCGTACTTCGGCGCGCTCCTCGCCGGCGCCGTGCCGGTGCCGCTCTACCCGCCGCTGCGGCTCGGGCGGTTGCCCGAGTATCACGCGGCAACGGCCGCGATGATGGCGGCCGTGGGGGCGCGCGTCGTCGTCGCGGACGTCCGCACCCGCGCCCTCCTCGGCCGCGCCGTCGAGCTCGCGCGCCCGCCGCTCGGCTGCCTGCGGGCGGAGCAGCTCGCCGCCGGCGACCCCGCGCCGCCCGCCGCCGTCCGCCCCGACGACCTGGCGCTCGTGCAGTTCTCGTCGGGCTCGACGACCGACCCGAAGCCGGTGGCGCTGACGCACGCCAACCTGATGGCCCAGCTCGCCGCGCTCGCCGTCCTGCTGCCTCCGGAGGAGGGCGCGCCGCAGATGGGGGTGTCGTGGCTGCCGCTCTACCACGACATGGGCCTGATCGGTTGCCTGTTGCTGGCCGTGTACGTCCCCGGCCCGCTCGTCCTCATCCCTCCGGAGAACTTCCTCGCCCGCCCCGCCCTGTGGCTGCGGGCGATCGCGCGCCACCGCGCCACGGTGTCGGTGGCGCCCAACTTCGGCTACGAGGTGGCCGCCAGGCGCGTCAGGGACGCGGAGCTGGCCGGCTGCGACCTCGCCTGCTGGCGGCTCGCCGTCTGCGGCGCCGAGCCGGTCTCGGCGGCCGCCCTCGAGCGCTTCGCGCGGCGCTTCGCGCGGTTCGGGTTCGACCGGCGCGCCCTGCGGCCCGTCTACGGTCTCTCCGAGGCCGCGCTCGCCGTCACGTTCACGCCGCCGGGCCGCGGGCCTACCGCGCTGGGCGTCGATCCCGTTCGCCTCGCGGCCGCCGGCGAGGCCGTCGCGGGAGAGCGCGCGATCGTGTCCGTGGGAACGCCCATCCCCGGCGCCGAGGTCGAGGTTCGCGGCGAGGACGGGCGTGAGCGGCCCGAGCGCCGCGTCGGGCGCATCGTCGTCCGCGGTCCCTCCGTGATGACCGGGTACTTCGGCCGGCCGGACGCCACGGCGGCCGCGCTCGCGGACGGATTCCTCGACACCGGCGACCTCGGGTTCGTCGCGGGCGGCGAGCTGTACGTCTGCGGCCGCGCCAAGGACTTGATCGTAATCCGCGGCGCCAACCACGCGCCGCAGGAGTTCGAGGATTGCCTGGCCGGCGTCAAGGGTGTGCGCGCCGGCTGCGCCGTCGCGCTCGGGTTCGTTCCCGACGGCGACGGCGCCGAGGCGCTCCTCGTGCTCGCGGAACGCGCCCGCGACGCGGCGCCCGACGACGGCATCGCGGAGCGGATCCGGAGCGCGGTCCTCGAGCACACCGGCATCCGGCCGTACACCGTCCGCCTGCTGGAGCCGGGGACCCTGCCCCGCACCTCGAGCGGGAAGATGCGGCGCGGCGAGGCGCTGCGCCGGTTCCTCGCCGGCGAGCTGACGCCGCCGCGGGCCGCCGGCCCGGCGCGCCTCGCGACCGAGGCGGTGCGCTCCGCGCTGGCGTTCGCCCGGGCGAGGGTCGGCCGTGGGCGATAGGACCGACGTCGTCGTCGTCGGCGCCGGGCCCGCCGGCCTCGCGACCGCGATCGCCGCCGCGACCGCCGGGCTCGCGACCGTCGTCTGCGAGCGTGCCACCGCCCCGCCCGACAAGGCGTGCGGCGAGGGGTTGATGCCGGCGGGGTTGCGGGCGCTCGCGGCCCTCGGGGCACGCGATCTGATCGCCGCCGAGGAGTGCGCCCCGATCGACGGCATCTGCTACGTCCAGGAGGACGGGGGGCGCGCCGCCGCCGACCTTCCCGCCCCCGGCGGCCTCGGCATCCGCCGCACCGCGCTCGCCGGCGCGCTGGCGCGCCGCGCCGCGGCGTGCGGCGTCGAGCTGCGCTGGGGGTGCGCGGCCGAGGGGTTCACGACCGCCCCCGGCGCGGTCACGCTGCGGACCGGCGCCGGGGAGCTGACCGCGGGCGTGCTGGTCGCGGCGGACGGGCTCCACTCCCGCCTCCGCCGCGCCGCCGGGCTGGAGGTCCGCACCGGCGCCCCGCCGCGTTTCGGCCTGCGGCAGCACCTCCGCGTGCCGCCGTGGAGCCGCCGCGTCGAGGTCCACCTCGCCCGCGGCGTCGAGGCGTTCGTGACCCCGGCCGGCGCCGGCCGCGTCGGGGTCGCCTTCCTGTGGGAGAAGGACCGGATCGCGGGCCCGGTGTCGTTCGCGCGGCTGCTCGAGCGCTTCCCCGCCGTCGCCGAGCGCATCGCCGGCGCGCCGGCCGACTCGCAGCCGCGCGGCGCGGGACCGCTCGCGCAGGCGGTGCGCGCGCGCACCGCGGACCGCTTCGCCCTCGTCGGCGACGCGGCGGGGTACGTGGACGCGATCACCGGCGAGGGGCTCTCGCTCGCCCTGGAATGCGGCCGGGCGCTCGGCGAAGGTCTGCCGCTGGCGCTCGCGCGCGGCGCCACCCGCGCCGCGCTGGCGCCGTACGAGCGCTTCGCGGCGCACGAGTTCCGGCGCTACGCCGTCGTGTGCCGGACGGTGCTCGGCCTGGCGCGGCGGCCGCTTCTCCGCCGCGGCGCGCTGCGCATCCTCGGCCGCCACCCGCGCCTGTTCGACCGCCTCGTCGCCCTTTCCCTCGCGTAGCGAGGACCCGTTTGCCGTCACTCGTCGCCCGCGCTTCCGAACGGGGGGCGCGACCGCCGGGCGCGCGGTTGTTCTCGTGGGAGTGCAAGAAAAAGCGCGCGCGGCGCGCGCGCCCCACACAAGCAAGACACCACCTCGTCTCAATGTGGGGCGCGACCGCCGGGCGCGCGGTCGTTGGTCTTCAACGCCGGGGGCGGCCGCTACGACGGGACCCGTTTGTCGTTCTCTGACCACGGACCACCGACCACGGACCACCTCTCTTCTGTGTCGGCCGCTACGACTTGACGGCGCTCTGCTGGCCGGCGCCGGGGAACGAGACGAAGCGCAGGAAGCGCCGCGGCCGCAGTCCCGCCTCCCGCTGCCACGCCGCCATCTCGTCCACGGACAGCGTTCCGGACTCGCTCGTCATCGCGAAGTAGAGGTCCGCGAGCGCGCCGAGCTGGCCGCCGGCACGGGCCGTGGCGGGTGCGAACAGCTCCTGGATGACGAGGACGCCGCCGGGACGCAGCGCGCGGGCGGCGCGGCGGACGAGGTCGCGGCCCTGGCGGGGGTCGAAGTGGTGCAGCAGGTTCGACACCAGGACGAGGTCGAACGCCTCGGCGCCGAAATCGTCGCTGAGCGCATCGCCGGCGCGGTGCACGATCCGGCCCGCGAGCCCCTCGCGCTCGAGCATCGCCGCGGCCTGCTCGACCGCGGCGGGGAGGTCGAGGACGACCGCGTCGAGCCGCGGGTGGCGGCGGCAGAGCGCGGCCGAGTACAGGCTGTGCGCGCCGCCGACGTCGAGCAGCGCGCGCGCTCCGCGCGGCACCGGGGTGCGCCACGCCACCTCCCGCGCCAGCGTGGCCGCGAGCGAGCGCATGCCGCGCTGGTAGGCGCCCCACTGCTCGGCCGTCATCGCGGCGTGGATGTCGAGCGGCCGGCCGGAGAGGAGGAAGCGGTCGAGCCCCGCGATCCACTCCCACTCGACGAAGCGGAACAGGACGTTGTCGCGCAGCGAGGACGGGCTGTCCGCGAGCAGCCAGCGCCGCGCGTCCCGCGTGAGGGTGTAGCGGCCGCGCGTGGAGCGGACGTACCCGGTCGTCTCGAGGACGCCGAGCAGCTTGCCCATGGCGCGCTCGTCGCCGGCGCAGCGCGCGGCCGTCTCAGCCGCGGTCAGCGGCCCGGCGGCGAGCGCCTCGAACACACCGGCCCTCATCGCCACCATCACCGCCTGAGCGAGGAGGAGGGTGCCGTGCGTCTCCACCAGCGGCCGCGGTCCGAGCCGGAGCCGGACGGCCAGGCGCTCCAGCAGGTTCTCCCCGACCGGACCGATCCTCATCGTCTCCCCTCCGCGCCGCGGCCGCGCTGCGGGCGGCGCGTTCGGCCGCCGCCGCGCCCCTAATGCACCAGGGTGAACGAGCGCGACCAGCGGGTGCGGGTGAAGAAGTGGACGCCGACCGACGCGAGCTGGCGGATGCGGTCGCCCCAGCCGCGCCACTCCTGCGCGTTCGGTTGCGCCTCGTACGACCAGTAGATGAAGAGCGCCCGCCCCTTGAAGTAGTCGCGCGGGACCGGGCCCCAGTAGCGGGAGTCGTACGAGTTGTCGCGGTTGTCGCCCATGCAGAAGACGAACCCCGGCGCCACCGTCACCGGACCCCAGTTGTCGCGGGAACGATTCGGCTCGGGGACGAACGGACTGTTGGGATAGGTGACGGGGTCCTTGTGGATGAGGTGCGGGTTGACCTCCTGCTTGCCGTTGACGAACAGGACCTTGTCGTGCATCTCGAGGGTGTCCCCGGCGATCCCCACCGCGCGCTTGATGAAGTCGCGCTCGGGGTCCTGCGGGTACTTGAACACCACGACGTCGCCGCGGCGGATGTTGCGGTACGGCATGAGGCGATGGAGCGGGGTGTCCCAGTGCGGCGCGTAGATGAACTTGTTGACGAAGAGGTGGTCGCCGACGAGGAGGTTGTCCTCCATCGAGCCGGTGGGGATCTTGAACGCCTGCGCCACGAAGGTGCGCGCGAACAGCGTGAAGATCACCGCCACCAGGATCGCCTCGTAGTACTCCCGAACCACGTGTTGTTGGCTCATGTCTCCACCTTGAGGACGGCGAGGAACGCTTCCTGCGGGATCTCGACCTTGCCGAGCCGCTTGAGGCGCTTCTTGCCTTCCTTCTGCTTCTCCAGAAGCTTGCGCTTGCGCGAGATGTCGCCGCCGTAACACTTGGCGAGCACGTTCTTGCGCAGCGCCTTGACCGCCTCCCGGGCGATGACCCGGTTGTGGATCGCCGCCTGGATCGTCACCTCGAAGAGCTGGCGCGGGATCATCTCCTTGAGCTTGGCGGCGAACGCCCGCGCCTTGGCGTACGCGCCGCCGCGGTGGACGATCAGCGCCAGGGCGTCGATCGGCTCGCCGTTGACCAGCAGGTCGAGCTTGACCAGGTCGCCCTCGCGGTAGCCGGCGAAGTGATAGTCGAGGGAGGCGTAGCCGCGCGACACGGACTTCAACTTATCATAAAAGTCGAGAACGACTTCCGCGAGCGGCAGGCGGTACTCGAGGAGAACCCGTCCGCGCGCGAGGTACTCGAGCTTGACCTGCTCGCCGCGGCGGTCCTGCACCAGCTTCAGGATGCCCCCGAGGTAGGTGTCCGGCGTCAGGATCGTGGCGAGGATGAGCGGCTCCTCGATCGTCTCGATCGTGCCGGGGTCGGGGAGCTGCGCCGGGTTGTTGACCTCGACGACCTCGCCGGTGGTGGTGAGGACGCGGTACGCCACCCCGGGCGCGGTGGTGATCAGGTCGAGGTTGAACTCGCGCTCGAGACGCTCCTGCACGATCTCCATGTGCAACAGGCCGAGGAAGCCGCAGCGGAAGCCGAAGCCGAGCGCCTGCGAGGAGTCGGGCTGGAAGGTGAACGCCGAGTCGTTCAGGGAGAGCTTCTCGAGCGCTTCGCGCAGGTCGCCGAACGCCGAGGAGTCCAGCGGGTAGAGGCCGGCGAACACCATCGGCTTGGCGTCGACGAACCCGGGCAGCGGCTCGGCGGCGGGGCGGCCGCTGTCCGTGATGGTGTCGCCAACCCGCACCAGGCGAAGGTCCTTCAGGCTCGCGAACATGTATCCCACCTCGCCGGCGGCGAGCTCGGCGGACGGTTCGGCGCGCGGCGTGAACGTGCCCAGCTCCTCGACGGTGGCCTCGCGGTCCACCCTCATGAAGCGGATCGCCTGACCGGTCGCCAGCCGCCCGTCCACGACCCGCACCAGGCACCGCACGCCTTTGTAGACGTCGTAGGAGGCGTCGAAGACGAGCGCACGCAGCGGCGCGTCGGGGTTCCCCCGCGGCGGCGGCACCTTCTCGACCAGCGCTTCGAGGACGTCGGGGACCCCGGCGCCGGTCTTGGCGGAGATCGTCAGCGCGGCGCGGGCGTCGAGCCCGATCACCTGCTCGATCTGCTCGCGCACCCGGTCGGGCTCGGCCGACGGGAGGTCCACCTTGTTGAGCACCGGCACCAGCTCGAGCCCCTGGTCGACCGCGAGGTAGGCGTTGGCGAGCGTCTGCGCCTCCACCCCCTGCGAGGCGTCCACCACGAGGAGGGCGCCTTCGCACGCCGCCAGCGAGCGCGAGACCTCGTACGAGAAGTCCACGTGGCCCGGGGTGTCGATGAGGTTGAGGACGTACTCCCGGCCGTCCCTGGCGCGGTACTGCAGCGTGACGGTGTGCGCCTTGATGGTGATCCCGCGCTCGCGCTCGAGATCCATCGAGTCGAGGACCTGCGCCATCATCTCGCGCGCCGACAGCGCCCCGGTCAGCTCGAGCAGGCGGTCCGCCAGCGTCGACTTGCCGTGGTCGATGTGGGCGATGATGCAGAAGTTGCGGATGCGCTGCTGGTCCACCGGGCTCCCCGAGTCGCGAATGCCGACCGCGAACCGGTGATTTTACACGAAGTTGGGAGGCGGCGGGCGGCCCCGCCCCCGGCCGGCGTCAGAGCTTGGGGAACATGGGCTTGCCGCCGGGGCCGCTGGCGGCTTTCCACGCGGCGCGCGGGTAGGCGGCCATGGCGCGCGGGTCGTCGAGGATCCCGCGGGCGGCGCGGAGCTGGCCCGCCCGGGCGATCATCGCGGCGTTGTCGGTGGTGAGCGCCACCGGGGGGAGCACCACCTCGATCCCCCGGCTCCGCCCCCAGGCGGCGAGCCGCGCGCGCAGCTCGCGGTTGCCGGCCACGCCGCCCGACGCCGCCACGACCTGCGGCTGGTGGCGCGCGACCAGCTCGTCGAGCGGCGCCAGCAGCCAGTCCACGACGGTGCGGCGGAACGAGGCGAGGAGGTCGAGCACCGCCTGCGGCGGGTTCGCCGGGTCGGGCAGCGGCAGCGCGGTCAACTCCTGGGCGGTGCGGATCGCGTTCGTCTTGAGACCCGAGAACGAGAAGTCGAGCGCCCCGGTCGGGTCCTTGATGCGCGGGACGCTGAAGGCGAACGCCCCGGGGTCGCCGAGCTCGGCGAGGCGGTCAACGGCCGGACCGCCGGGATACCCCAGGCCGAGCGCCGCCGCGATCTTGTCGAACACCTCGCCGGCGGCGTCGTCGCGGGTGCGGTTGAGCGGCCGGGCGTCGCCTCCCGCGAGCAGGAAGTACGACGAGTGCCCGCCCGAGATCACGAGGGTGAGCGCCGGGTCCGGCGCCTCGCGGGCGGGGGCGCCGTCCAGACTCAGGAACGGGGAGACGAGGTGCCCCTCGAGGTGGTCCACGCCGGCCAGCGGCAGCTTCCGCGCCCAGGCGTACGCCGCCGCGAAGCAGGTGCCGACCAGCAGCGAGCCGATCAGACCCGGCCCGCGCGTCACCGCCACCAGCTCGATGTCGCCGAGTCCGGCCTCGCGCTCGGCCTCGGCGAGCAGGCGGGGGAGCGTTTCCAGGTGGTGGCGGGCGGCCAGCTCGGGCACGACGCCGAGGTACGGCGCGTGCGCCGCCACCTGCGACGAGATCAGGTTGCAGCGCACGCGACCGTCGGCCTCGAGCACCGCGACCGCGGTCTCGTCGCACGAGCTCTCGATGCCCAACGTGCGGAAAGACCGTGGTCCGTGGTCCGTGGTCCGTGGTCCGAGCGGCGTGTCGGGCGTCGACATCAGGCGATCCCCCGCACCGTGGCCGCCGTGACCGGGCGCGCGACCCCGCGCTGGCTCACGATCGCGGTGACGAGCTCGGGGGGGGTGACGTCGAACGCCGGGTTGTAGACGTCCACCCCGGCCGGCGCCATGGCGACTCGCCGCACCCGCCGCACTTCGTCGCCGCCGCGCTGTTCGATCGGGATCTCCCGCCCGCTCGGACAGGCGAGGTCGAACGTCGTCGTCGGCGCCGCCACCACGAACGGCACCCGGTGGCGGGCGGCGGCGAGCGCCAGCGCGTAGGTCCCCACCTTGTTGGCGACCGCGCCGTCGGCGGCGATGCGGTCGGCCCCGACCACGACCCCGCCCACCGCGCCGCTCGCCAGCAGCGAGGCGGCGGCGGAATCCGCCAGCAGCGTGACCGGGATCCCGTCGCGGAGCGCCTCCCACGCGGTCAGGCGGGCGCCCTGCAGCACCGGGCGCGCCTCGCACGCGTACAGGCGGGCGAGACGCCCCTCGGCGTGGAGCGCGCGCACGATCCCGAGGGCGGTCCCGATCCCCCCGGTGGCGAGCGCCCCGGCGTTGCAGTGGGTGAGCAGCGCCACAGGCTGGCCGGGGAACAGCGCCGCGCCGTGCCGCCCGATCGCGAGACACGCGGCGGCGTCGGCGGCGTGCAGCCGCCGGGCGGCGGCCAGCGCGGCATCGAAGCGCTCCGGCGCGGGTGCGGTCTCGACCGCCGCCATGACCGCCGCGACCGCGTGCGCCAGGTCGGCGGCCGTCGGCCGGGCCGTGGCGAGGCGGCGGGCGACACGGCGCAGCCGCGCCAGACCGGGGTCGCGGCGCGCCTCGGCGGCGAGGGCGTAGGCGGCGGTGAGGCCGATCGCCGGCGCCCCGCGGACGGTCAGGGTGCGGATCGCGCGGACGGCGGCCGCCACCCCGGCGATGGGGACCCACCGTTCCCGTTGCGGCAGCGCTCGCTGGTCGAGCAGCTCCAGGCCGTCTCCCCAGCGCAGCGCCGCTACGATCGTCGTCGGCTCGCCCACCGGCGGATGGTACCTCACGGCCGCGCCGGGTTCGGTATACTCCGGTATCGGCAAGGGAGGGTTTATGCCTCTTCGCGTGGCAATCAACGGGTTCGGCCGCATCGGGCGCTTGATTCTCCGCCAGGCGCTGAACGACGCCGCGTTCGAGTTCGTCGCCGTCAACGACATCACCGACGCCCCGACGCTCGCGCACCTCCTCAAGTACGACTCGGTCCACGGCCGTCTCGACGCGACCGTCGAGGTGAACGCCGACTCGTTCACGGTCGGCGGCCGGACGATCAAGGTGCTGGCCGAGAAGGAGCCCGGAAGCCTCCCCTGGAAGGCGCTCGGCGTCGACCTGGTGATCGAGGGGACCGGCCGGTTCACCAAGGGCGAGCAGGCCAAGGCGCACCTCGACGCGGGCGCCAAGTGGGTGCTGATCACGGCGCCCGCCAAGGGCGTGGATGCGACGCTGGTCTACGGCGTCAACCACACGAGCCTCGACCCCGCCAAGCACAAGATCGTGTCCAACGGCTCGTGCACGACGAACTGCCTGGCGCCGGTGGTCAAGGTGCTGCTCGAGAAGTTCGGCATCGTCCACGGCTTGCTCACCACCGTGCACTCGTACACCAACGACCAGAAGATCCTCGACTTGCCGCACAAGGACTTGCGCCGCGCCCGCGCCGCCGGGCTCTCGATGATCCCCACCTCGACCGGGGCCGCCAAGGCGATGGCCGAGGTCTTCCCCGAGCTCAAGGGCAAGCTGGACGGCCTCGCGGTGCGCGTCCCGACCGCGGACGTGTCGCTCGTGGACTTCACGTTCACGGCGGCGAAGCCGATGACGGTCGAGGCCCTCAACCAGGCGTTCCGCGCCGCGGCGGCCGGCGAACTCAAGGGGATCCTGGCCGTCAGCGACGAGCCGCTGGTGTCGATCGACTTCCGCGGCACGACCGCGTCCTCGATCGTCGACCTGCTCTCCACCATCGTGATCGGCGGCGCGACCGCCAAGGTCCTCTCCTGGTACGACAACGAGTACGCGTACGCGGCGCGCTGCGTGGACGTCGCCAAGCTGTTCGCCAGGTAGGGAGGCTGCCATGGCCCTGCGTTCGATGGGCGCCCTCAACGTCGAGGGGCGGCGGGTGCTGCTCCGCCTCGACCTCAACGTCCCGCTCAAGGATGGCAAGGTCGGCGACGAGACCCGCATCCGCGAAGCGGCGCCGACCGTGCGCGCCCTCGCCCAGCGCGGCGCCGTCGTCATCGCCTGCTCCCACCTCGGACGCGCCAAGGGGAAGCCGGACCCGGCGCTGTCGCTGGCGCCGGTCGCGCCGGTCCTGGCGCGGCTCGTAGGGCGCCCGGTGCGGTTCGTCCCCGACGTCGCGGGCGAGGTCGCCAAGCAGGCGGTCGCCGCGGCCAAGCCCGGCGAGGTGCTCCTGCTCGAGAACCTGCGCTTCGAGGCGGGCGAGGAGGCCAACGACCCGGCGTTTTGCGACCGGCTCGCGGCGCTCGCCGACGTCTACGTGAACGACGCGTTCGGGAGCGCGCACCGCGCCCACGCCTCGACCGCCGGGGTCGCCAGGCTCTTTCAGGAGCGTGCCGCCGGTCCCCTGATGGCGCGCGAGATCGCCGCCCTGTCGCGGGTGCGCGACGACCCGGAGCGCCCGTTCGTCGCGGTGGTGGGCGGCGCCAAGATCTCAGGCAAGCTGGAGACGCTGACCGCGCTCGCCCGGCTCGCCGACACGGTCGTTCTGGTCGGCGGCATGGCGAACACCTTCCTGCTCGCCGAGGGCGGGGTGGTCGGCCGCTCGCTCGTGGAGGCCGACCTCGTCGGGACCGCGAGGGAAATCCTGGCCGGCGCCGCGGCGCGCGGGACGGAGGTGGTCCTGCCGACCGACGTGGTGGTGGCCACCGGAACCGATGCCCCCGCCCGCACGGCGGCGGTCGGGGCCGTCGGCCCGCAGGAGATGATCCTCGACATCGGGCCCGCCACGCGGGAGCGCATCGCCAACGTCGTCGCCACGGCGGAGACGGTGTTCTGGAACGGCCCCGCCGGGGTGTTCGAGAAGCCGGCGTTCGCCGCCGGGACGCTCGCCATCGCCGCGGCGCTCGCCGCGAGCGCCGCATTCACGGTCGTCGGCGGCGGCGAGAGCGTCGCGGCCGTCCAGCAGGCCGGCTTGGCCGCCACGCTCTCCCACGTCTCCACCGGCGGCGGCGCGGCGCTCGAGTTCCTGGCCGGTGACACGCTGCCCGGCGTCGCCGCCCTCGAGGAGGGCGCGTGAGCCGCCGGCCGCTCATCGCCGCCAACTGGAAGATGCACGGGACGGTCGCGTCGGTGCAGGCGTACCTCGAGGCCCTGGTGGAACGGGTGGCCGGGTCCGGCCCCGAGGTCGTCGTCTGCCCGCCGTTCACGCTGCTCCCCGCGGCCGTGTTGATCGCCACCGGCTCCGAGGTCGCGATCGGCGCCCAGAACTGCCACTGGGAGGACGCGGGCGCGTTCACCGGTGAGGTCGCGCCCGCGATGCTCGCCGAGCTCGGGGTGCGCTGGGTGATCGCCGGCCACTCGGAGCGGCGGCAGTACTTCGGCGAGAGCGACGCCACCGCCGGCGCCCGCGCTCGGGCGGCGCAGCGTGCCGGCCTCGACGTGATCTTCTGCGTCGGCGAGACGCTCGAGCAGCGCGAGGCCGGCGAGACGCTCGCCGTGCTGGAACGGCAGAGCACCGCGATCGACGGGCTCGACCCGGCGCACCTCGCGCTCGCGTACGAGCCGATCTGGGCGATCGGGACGGGGAAGACCGCCACCGCAACCCAGGCGCAGGAGGCGCACGCCGCACTGCGCCGCCGCGCCGGGGAGATGCTCGGGGAGTCCGCCTCGGCCGGTCTGCGGATCCTCTACGGCGGCAGCGTCAAGCCCGACAACGCCGCCCAGTTGCTCGGCGAACGGGACGTGGACGGCGCCCTGGTCGGAGGGGCAAGCCTTGACGCCGAAGGATTTTGGGCTATCATCCACGCTGCTCCCGGTGAGCGCCGCGGGGCGGAGGAGTGAGCATCTCGTGTATACCCTTTTGATCATCCTCTTCATCGTCGTCTGCATCTTCCTGATCCTCGTCGTGCTGCTGCAGCAGGGCAAGGGGGCGGACGTGGCGGCGGCGTTCGGCGGTTCCAGCTCGCAGGCCTCGTTCGGGCCGCGCGGCACGGCCACGCTGATGCACAAGCTGACCACCGGCTCGTTCGTGCTGTTCGTCGTGCTCTGCATCGGCATCTCGGTGCTCACCGCCCGTCGCGGACGCTCCGTGACGGCGGGGGTCAAGGGCAAGGCGGCGGCGACCGCCCCGGCCCCGGTGCAGCCGTCGGCACCGGGGCCCGCGACGAACCCGCAGCCGGTGGCACCGGCGCCGGCGACGAACCCGCAGCCGGCCTCCCCGGCCCCGGCGCCGACCGGCAAGTGAGCGGTTCGGAGTGATACGAATGGACCGTGCCGAAGTGGCGGAATTGGTAGACGCGCACGTTTGAGGGGCGTGTGGCGCAAGCCATGCCGGTTCGAGTCCGGCCTTCGGCACCATTTGGCTTTCGACGAGGGGGTCCCGACGGACCCCCTTGGTGTTTCACGCCCGGCTCGCGTCCCCGCGGCGCCCGGCGCTTCGGCCGCGCGATCCCGCCGCGCCGCCGTCCCCGTTCGGCCCCGGGCCTGAGCTGACCCCGGCCGCGCTCGCCCCCGCACGCCGCCCCACCTGCGATGTGATCCCCGTCAACATTTCGGCCGGCGGTCGGTCTGTACAATAAGTGATGCGGCGTGCAACCTGGGAATGCGCGCCCGTCTGTTAGAATTCGCCCAGTCAGGGGGATGCCATGAAGAGAGTGCTCATGAGCTTGTGCGCCGCCATGGTGGCGGGAGCGGCCCTGGCGACCGTGCCGGCCACCGACCAGTACCTCCCCGCGCTCGGCCATGCGTTCGGCGCCGCCGACGTCAACGGCGTGCGCCCCTGGTGGCGCGGCGACGTGTGGATCTTCAACCCGTCCAGCACCCAATCCGCGACGGTGACCATCTTCCTCCTGCGCCGGCAGGCGAACCCTTCGCCCGAGTCGCGCGTGATCACGGTGGATCCGGGCGACACCCGCTACCTGCAGGACGTGATCTACGGCACCTTCGGCTACGACAACCTGTTCGCCGGCCTGCGCCTGCTCTCCAGCATCCCGGTGCTCGTCACCGCCGAGAGCTACGACGCCAACGTGACCGTGGTCAACAAGGTCCAGGGAACGGCGGGCCAGTTCTTCGCCGCGCTGCCGGCGAACCTCGCCCTCCAGCTGGGGGAGGCAAGCGACCTGCCCGGCTTCGACCAGGACGGCACCGGCACCGCAGGCACCTTCCGCTCCAACCTCGCGGTGGTCGAGACGACGGGGAACCCGGTCAACTACAACCTCCAGATCTACAACAGTTCCGGCAGCCTCGTGGGGACCAAGTCGTACAGCCTGGGGGCCCGCGAGGTCGGCCAGATCAACTACGTCATCACCGACGTGACCGGCGCGACCGGGACCAACGACCGCGTCCGCGTCGTCGTCACCGGCGGCACGGGTCGGATGATCGCGGTCGGCTCGCGGATCGACAACCGCACGGGCGACCCTTCGACGATCGACATGGTCGCCATCCACCAGTCGGGCCAGTTCGAGGGGATCGTGCTCAGCGCCAGCAACGGCACCACCGTCGACGGCGGCCTCCAGCTCGTCATCGGCGGCGGCGTCCTCACCGACTTCCAGGGCGTGGCCGGGATCCCGTGCGGGAGCGACAGCTTCACGCTGGACTTCTCGCCGACCGGCGGCAGCAACGTCGCCGTCGCCCCCGACGGGACCTTCACCACCTCGGTGAGCATCAATTACTCCGACGGCACCAACAACCTGTTCACCACGAACTGGACGCTCGCCGGGGCGCGGGCCGCCGACGGCACGTGGAGCGGCACGCTCACGAGCGACACGACCAACGGGGCGAACGTGGGCGGCTACAACTACACGACCTGCAACGTCCTCGGCGTCACCCGCCAGTGGCGCGCCGCGTGGACCGGCGGCAACTCGTAGAGCGGGACGAACGGGGCCTGTTCCTTCGGGGTCCCCGGCGATGAGCTCGACGCGCCCGCCGGCCGAGGTTGCCGGCGGGCGCGGTTGCGTCCGGGCGGACCGCCGCCCGGGGAGGGAGGCGACATGAAGAGTTGGGGCCTGGCGTTTGGCGCGTTGCTCACCTCTGCGAGCGCGCTGGCGGTGATGCCCGCGACCGACCAGTTCGTCCCCGCGCTGGCGCACATCAACGGGTTCGGCGACGCCCGGTGGCGCGGCGACGTGTGGATCTACAACCCCGCCGCCGACCGGCCGGCGACGGTGGACATCGACCTGCTGCTGCGCCAGGCCAACCCGAACCCCGTCTCGCAGCGCATCACGGTCCAGCCGGGAGAGACGCGGTATTTGGAGGACATCATCGGGGCCGGCTTGTTCCAGCTGACCAACGCCGCCGGCGGCATCCGGGTCGTCTCCTCGAGCCCCGTCGTGGTGACCGCGCGCAGCTACAACGCCAACGTCACGACCGCCAAGGGCACCGCCACATCCGGCCAGTTCTTCGGCGGCGTCCCCGCCGCGCTCGCGGTCGGCGCCGGCGACGCCACCGACGTCATCGGCCTCGACCAGGACGCCGCCGCCGACACCGGCGCCTGGCGTTCCAACCTCGCCCTCGTCGAGACCACCGGCAACACGGTCGACTTCGTCCTCGACCGGGTCGGCCCCGACGGAACGGTGGTCGGGAGCCTCGCCTGCGACGGCAGCAACCCGTCGTGCGCCCCGCTCGGCCCCTGGGAGGTGCGGCAGTTCGACCTCGTGCTGACGAAGTTCTCACCGCCGACCGGCGCCAACCAGCGCATCCGGATTCGGGTCACGGGCGGCAGCGGCCGCCTGATCGCCGCCGGTTCCCGCATCGACAACGTCACCGGCGATCCCTCGACCGTCGAGATGGCGGGCGGCGGGCGCACCGGCGCCTACCTGTGCGCGCTGGCTCGGACCGACTACCAGACCCCGCTCACCCTGACGGTGGATCAGGGCGCGGTGACGGCGCTCGACGCCACGATCCTGTTCACCGACGCCGACGTGCCCGCGTGCTCGAACTTCCAGGTGCTGCGCCTGGCCGGGCCGTTGGCGACGCCGGTGGCCTACGACGACGCCGGCAACTTCAACTTCGTCGTGAGCAACACCGGCCTCGGCGTCACGCTGCAGGTGAACGGCACGATCACGGTGGCCGGCACGGTCTCGGGCAACGCCACGGTGACGGTCACCGGCGTGCCCGGTTGCAGCGGCAGCAAGAGCTGGGCGCTGACCGGCGCGCGCCTGCCGTAGCTCGTTCGCGCGCCGAGCTCGACCCCGGGTCGGCCGGCGCGAAACAATCTCAGTCCCTGGCCGTAGAAACGGCGAGGACGAGGAGGTCGGCATGGCCACGGTTCCGAGCGAGGTCATCGAGCGGGAGTTGCGCGAGCGCCGCTCGAAGCTCGAGGCGGTCCGCGAGACGCCCGCGGCCGGACCGGACGTCGATCGGCTGCTCACGGAGGTCGACGCCGCGCTGGCGCGCATCGGCGCGGGGACGTACGGCCTGTGCGAGGTGTGCCACGACCCGGTCGAGCCGGAGCGGCTGCTGGCCGACCCGCTGCTGCGTTTCTGCCTCGACCATCTCAGCGCTCCCGAGCAGCGGGCGCTCGAGCAGGACCTGCAGACCGCCGCGCGCATCCAGCGTTCGCTCCTGCCGGAGCGCGACCTCGCGGCGCCAGGGTGGGAGATCAGCTACCACTGGGAGCCGGCCGGTCTGGTGAGCGGCGACTGGTGCGACGTCGTCCGCCAGGACGGCGACCTCTACGTCATGTTCGGCGACGTGTCGGGGAAGGGGGTCGCGGCGGCGATCCTGATGTCGCACCTGCACGCGACGTTTCGCACCCTGGTGCTCGGCGCCCCGACGGTCGGCCACCTCGTCGAGCGCGCCAACCGCGTCTTTCGCGAGAGCACGCCCTCGCCCTACTTCGCGACGCTGGTGTGCGGGCGGGTCTCGTCCACGGGCGAGGTCGATCTCTGCAACGCCGGCCATTGCCCGCCGTTCGTGCTCTCCGCGCGGGGCGTCGAGACCGTGGCGCCGACCGGGCTCCCGGTGGGCACGTTCTTCTCGGCGGCGTACGGTTCACGCGGGGTGAAGCTGGACACCGGCGACGCCCTCGTGCTCTACACCGACGGCTTGACCGAGGCGCGCAACCACGCCGACGCCGAGTACGGAACCGACCGCCTCGCCCGCACCCTGGCGGCCACGCGCGGGCTGGGGGCCGCGGCGGTCGTGAGCACCTGCCTCGAAGACCTCGCCTCACACCTCGCCGGCGCCCCAAAGCGGGACGACCTCACCGTCATGGCGATCCGCCGGACCGCCTGACCTCGGCCGGCGCGGCGGCAGCGCGGTCGGGCGCGAGTGGGCTCGCCCGCTGCGCCGCGCTTGGCGGCCTCACGATGACGCAGATCGTTCGACGACGGCCGGTGAATCGCCGTCAGTGCTGCGGAATCGCGTCGGCGAGCAGGAACTCGAGGACGTTGGCCGCCGAGTAGTTCTCACCCCAGCGCTGCACCAGCTCGCGGAGTTGGTTGAAGCAAGCGCCGACGGTCACCAGCGGTTTCTCGAGGTCGCCGCCCGTCAGCGTGCGACCCACGCCGACGTTGGCGAGGAGGGCGTTGCACAGGCACTTGCGGCCTTCGGTCTCGGCCGGGTCTCCCCCCTTGGCCCGCCACGCCGCCTCGGGCTCGGCCGGGCAGCGGTAGCCGATCTGACCGTCCTCGCGCTTGTAGATGTGACGGAGGAACCCGAGGTTGCAGGCCCGCGGCCGCCTGAGGTACTCGGTCAGCTCGGAGAGCGTGCCCTCGAGGTTGAGGACCTTGAAGGGGAACCCCGTCGGCGAGGCGAGCGCGTCGGTGACGACCCTGCCGATCCCCTCGACGGCCTTGCGCAGCGCCGCGAGCTTGATCGACAGCACCAGACCCGATTCCCGGCAGAACGCGAACGCGGTTCCCACCTGGATGCCGGCCGCGCCGCGCGCGAGCGCGTCGCGCAGCCGGCCCGCCTCTCCGAACCCTCCGGCCAGGTAGAACGGCAACCCGAGGTCGGCGATCTTCCGCAGGTCGACCTCGTCCCTGGGGCCGTACACCGGCTCCTGCCCGGGTTCGAGCGCCGCGCCGCCGCGCGGGGGCGCGTTGTGGCCGCCCGCCACCGGACCCTCGACGATGAGCCCGTCGATCCTCCCGGAGGCCTTCCTCGTCATCGTGGTCGCGAGGACGTTGGAGGCGACGATGGGGTAGAAGGCGGGCCGCCGCAGCTCCCGCGGCGCGCCGACCAGGATGTGGGCGGGCGACAGGTGGGCGCGGAAGTCGTCGAGCGGGCCCGCGCCCTCGACGACGAGCGCCATCGAGACGTCCTCGCCGCGGCTCAGCCGATCGAGGATGGCAGGGACCTCGCGCGGAATCCCCGCCCCCATGATCACGAGGTCGACGTCGGCCAGCATCGCGCCGTAGAGGCTTGCCAGGACCGGGATCTGGATCTTGGTCAGCAGGTTGATGCCGACCGGCCGGCCGTGTCCCTGCTTGGCGAGGAACACCTCGACGAACGTCGCGGCGATGGTCTCCTGCACGAGCTCGTCCGGGTCGTCGAGGCGGTGCTGCCTGGGGAAAGGTGCGCCGGCGCCATGCCCGGTCGACAGGTACCTGGCGACGATCCGGTCCGCGACCCGTTGATCGGGAAACGCCGCGAGGGCGCGGCGCACGTGTCCGCCTTCGTCGCCGGCGCGCAGCCGTCCCGCCATGATCGCCTCGATGCCCGTGCCCGAGACGACCCCCTGTTGGCCACACTGGGACACCGCTTTGGCCAGCACCCAGTTGGAGACACCCGCCCCCATGCCTCCCTGGATGATCAACGGATTCTGCACCGCGCACCTCCGTTCGGCCCGGCGTGGGCCCGTGAGCCACAGCCGAGGCATCCCGGGATCGGGTCGGCCTGACGGCGCCCAGCGTGGCAACGAGCGGGCGCCGTATGTTCGTCAGGACGGTCCCTCCCCCCGCGGACCGCCACTCGTTGATTGTAGCAGGGGCCAAAACCCAACCGGTGCGCTCCGACTCGGTCCTCCCCACAGGGCAACGCGACTCGGTGGGACGAGCAGGGGCGGCCCGGCCGGGCCGCCCCCGGGATCTTGCGCCGCGGCGCCGGCGTCTAGCTCGCCACCTCGATGACCTTGGTCCCGGCCATCTTGTCCCCCCAGCGCCGGCCCTCGGCGTCGGTGAGCACCAGGATCGCCTCCATGAGGTTGATCAAGCCGCCGATCATGAAGATCGGGATCGAGACCAGGTGCCCGGCCACGGGCACGATCCAGAGGAAGTAGCCGATCGCGTAGATCGCGAGCGGGAAGTTGCGCTTCATCGAGGTGTTCTGGTCCATCGGCTGGCCGTCCAGACGCACCGCCCGCAGCTTCATGACCTTCTTGCCGATCGAGCGCTTGTCGGCGAACTCGAGGTCGAGGCCGTCGCGCATCAGCCAGTAGCCGCCGACCAGGATGCCCGCGATCGGCCCGCCGATGAACGGGACGAAACCGACGATCATCCCGGCGATGCCGATGATGATGCCGTCGATGAGCACCGCGATGAACCTCTTGGCAAGATCGGCCTTGGCCGCGCTGGGAGCGGGCGCGGGCGCAGAGGGAACCGCACTGGGTGGTACCGCCATCGTCGTTCTCCTTTTCTCCGCCACGGCGGAAAGTCTCAATTTCTTTGTCTAAAGCGTAGCGGGGTCCGCCGAATATTTCAAGGCAGGCGCGCCGCCGCCGCGTCAGCAGCCGAGGAGGCGCCGGTAGAGCGCCTCGTAGCGGTCCACGACCTTGGCGGTGCTGAAGTTCCCCGCCGCGTGGGCGCGCGCGAGCGCGCGCTGGCGCGCCAACTCGGCCGGGTCCGCGAGCAGGCCCAGCACGCACGCCGCCATCGCCGCCGTGTCTCCGATCGGGAAGGTGTATCCGCCGTTGCCGTTCTCGACGACCTCCGGGATGCCGCCGGCGTTCGAGGCGACGACCGGCACCCCGCACGCCATCGCCTCGAGCGCGGCGAGGCCGAACGACTCTTCGGACGACGGCAGCAAGAACACGTCCCCCGCCCCCATCACCCCCTCGACCGGGGAGACGTTGCCCAGGAACTCGACCCGGTGCGCAATCCCGGTGTCGCGGACGAAGCGCTCCGCGACCGGCCGCTCGGGGCCGTCCCCCACCATCGCGAGGTGCGCCGGGAGGCGCTCGTTCACCCGCCGGAAGACCTCGAGCACGTCGAGGATGCGCTTGACCGGCCGAAAGTTGGAGGCGTGCACGAGGAGCGGTGCGCCGTCGGGCGAGAGGCGGCGCCGGTGCGCGGCGGCGAAGTCCGCGTCGCAGCGGTCGGGGTCGACGAAGTTCGGGATCACCTCGACCTCGCGGGTGACGCCGAGCAGATCGTGCGTCTCGTCCGCGAGCGACTGCGAGACGGCGGTCACCGCGTCGGCGCGCTCGATCCCGAGACGCACGATCGGCAGGAACGAGGGGTCGGCGCCGACCACGGTGATGTCGGTGCCGTGCAGGGTGACGATGAGCTTCGGACCGCCGCCCAGGATCTCGCGCGCCAGGTACGCCGAGATCGCGTGCGGGATCGCGTAGTGCACGTGCAGGAGCTCGATCTCGTGGGTGCGCACCGCGTCCGCCATCTGCGAGGCGAGCGCCAGCGAGTACGGCGGGTAGGAGAACAGAGGGTAGTTCGGGATCGTCACCTCGTGGAACGTGACGCCGGGCGGCACGCGCCCGAGCCGGTAGGGGAGCGCGTAGCAGATGAAGTGCACCTCGTGGCCGCGGCGCGCGATCTCGAGGCCGAGCTCGGTGGCGACCGTGCCGGAACCGCCCACCGTCGGGTAACACGTGACGCCGATCTTCATCCCATCCTCCCACCCGGACCGGGGTCCGGGGTCCGGGGTCCGGGGTCCGGAAGCCGCAACGCCAGCAGCCAGGCGACCTCGTCGGCGGCGAGCGCGCCGACGGCGGCGAACCCCTCGCCGAACTCGGTCCCGATCAGGTTGCCGCAGGCGCGGTCCCGCCCCTCGATCGCGGCCAGGAAGTGACCGGAGGCGAGGTGCGTGGCGGTCCCCGCGCCGGGGTCGAACTGCGAGACGTGCGCCGCCAGCGCCGCGCGCTTGGCCGGGTACGCGGCGCTCGCGTCCACCACCAGGGCGGGCGCCAGGAGCTGGCGCGGGCCCGGGTAGGCGAGCAGGAGACCGGGCCGCCGCGGTGCGCCGCGCTCCGGGTGATACTTCCCGACCCCGGCGAGGAACGACGCGCGCCGGATCAGCGTGGCCGCCGCCGCGTGATCGGGGTGCGGGTCGCGATCGTCCGGCAGGAACACGACCCGCGGCGCCGCCGCGCGCACGGCCCCGACCACCGCCGCCAGCTGGCCGTCGTCGTCGCCCTTGAGACCGCCGTCGGGCAGGGACAGGCACGTCCTCCAGGCCGCGCCCAGGGCCACGGCCGCCTCCCGCGCCTCCCTCGCCCGCCCCTCCGGGTCGCCGCGGGTGCCCATCTCCCCGGCGGTGAGGTCGAGGATGCCGACGCGGCGACCGGCGCGCGCCAGGCGCGCCACCGTCGCGCCGCACCCGAGCTCGACGTCGTCCGGGTGGGCCCCAAACGCGAGCACGTCGCACGGTCCTACCATGCCCCGCCCTCGTCCCAGTGCAGCAGGCTCATGCCGACATCGCCCGGGTCCACGGCCGCCACCAGCTGGTGCGGCCACTCGACGCCGAGCCGGAGCAGCGGCGCCAGCACCGACAGGCGGCGCTCCTGGGGTTGGCCGTCCGGCCGCACGAACGCGCGCAGGCGGCGCCAGCGCCCCATCGCGACGTCGGCGTCGCGGGCCGCCGCGCCCTCGATTCGGCCGTCGAGCCAGGCCAGGGCCGTCTCCAGCCTCTTCGCCGTCGCCTCGACGTCCCCCCCGAGGCCGGGGAGCTCGTCGCGGGCGCCGGCCGCCAGCGTGCCGACGCGCTCGGCGATGATCTCGCGCAGGCGGCCGAGCCTCCGCCGCGTCACTCGGCCGGGGAGCGCCGCCGGCGGCGGCAGCGGCCGCAGCAGGTGCTCCGGGCCGACCTCGAGCTGCCGGGCGAGGCGCCGCTCCGCCGCCGTGAGGACGGTGAGGTGCGGCCGCAGCCGCCATTCCGGGCGGCCGATCCCGACCACGGCGCGCACGTCCTCGGTCTGCAGGTGGTAGGCGAGCTCCGCGCCGCCCAGGAACGACACCGCCGTGCCGAGCGCGGCGTCGGCGACCAGGGGGCGCAGCCAGGCGTTCGGGAGGAAACGCTCGGGGTGGGCGGCGTGCTCGGCGAGGACCGCCGCCGGGCACGCCCTCCGGTTCGTCGGCACCGTCTCCCGCCGGTCGCCGGTGCGGCGGAACACCGGCAGCTTGTGCGGGGAGATCCGCAGCGGCAGCGACCAGCCGCGCGCGCGCATGCGGGCGCCGCCCGCTTCGAGCGCGTCCCAGCAGCGGGGGAGGCGTTCCAGGACGGCGGCGGTCGCGGCCGCCGCCGCGCGCGCGAGCTCGGGCTCGAGGGCGTCGACGAGCACGACGCCGCACCCGACGAGGAGGCGCGCGAGGAAGCGGGCGGTCGCCTCCCCGAGGAGAGCGCCAGGGGCGTAGCACGCCGCCGCGAGGTCGAGCGCCGCGCGGGCGTTTTCGCCGGAGAGCTGTGGCCGCAGGGCGTCGAGGAACGACGCGCACTCGCCCGAGAGCGGCGCCGCGCCGCCGAGCATCCCGCCGCGCGCCCACCCCGGCTCGCGCAGCTCCGCCAGCTCTTCGCCGGCCGCGACCCGCGCCCACCCCATCTCGGGGAGGTCGTCGTCGGCGGTCGCGAGCCAGAGAAAGCCGACGGCGTCGCGTCCCGCCGCCCGCCGCCTGGCGACCTCCGCCGCCACGGCGGCCGCCTTGACGAGTGTGAGCAACGGGCCGCCGAGCAGGCCGGGTTGCTGCCCGGTGACGACCGCGTCGGCGCCCGCGAGCCAGCGCGCGAGCTCGTCGTCCACCGGGTTGTCCCACCTCCGGTTGGCCGCCCCGAGGGCGCCGGCGAGCTCGCGCGAACGGCCGGCGGCGGCGGGCTCGCGCGCCGGGGTCGCGACCGCCCCGGCGGCGAACGCCGCGGCGGCCGGATGTACGGGCTCCCAGGCCTCCAGGGGCACGCGCGCGGCGGCGCCGATCGGTTGAGTCGCCATCTCGGAGAGCTTACCTCGCCCCCCCGCTGCGCGCCAGCGCGACGGCGCGGAACGAGGTCACGGCGCCGCGGCCGGCGGCGGCCGGGCCTGCGACCGCTTTCCCGCCCGTCGGTGTATGATCAAACTCAAGAGCGAGCGCTCAAAGGTGGAGTCAAGGAGGATGCCATGCATCGAATCGCGTGTCTTGTTCTCGCGGGCCTCGTGCTCGGTTCCGTCGCCGGCGCCGCGCCGACCGAGGGCGTCGCGTTCCCCGACCAGGTGACGGTGGGGACGGCCAACCTCACGCTCAACGGCACGGGCGTGCGCATCAAGAAGGTCGCCTTCATCGGGATCAAGGTGTACGTGGCGGCGCTCTACCTTCCCGCCAGGACGAGCGATCCGGCCGCGATCCTGGCCGCCGACGAGCCCAAGCAGCTCGTCATGCACTTCCTCTACAAGGAGGTGGGCAAGGAGAAGCTCCTGGAAGGCTGGAACGATGGCTTCAAGAACAACTCCGGCGACAGGCTGGCCGCGCTCAAGGACCCGATCGCCACGTTCGACGGCTTCTGGTCCGACATGAAGAAGGACGACGTCGCCGTGCTGACCTACGTCCCCGGCCAGGGCACCAAGGTCGAGATCAAGGGCAAGGAGATGGGCGTCATCGCGGGGAAGGAGTTCGCCGAGGCCCTCTTCGCCATCTGGCTCGGTCCGAACCCGCCCAACGAAAGCCTGAAGAAGGGATTGCTCGGGCAGTAGCCGCTCCTCCCCCGCCGCCCGTTCCGATTTGCCCGAGGCCCGGCAACCGCGCCGGGCCTCGCGGCGTGCGCCGCAGAAATCCTCGGCACGACCCCGCCGGCGCCGGTGCGATTTTGGGAATCGGGATCACGCCAAGGCGCGGCGGACGGCGGCGAGCAGCCCCGTGATCGTGAACGGCTTCTGCAGGAACGCCACCCCGTCCTCGACGATGCCGCGGTTGGCGATGACGTCGGCGGTGTAACCCGACATGTAGAGGACCCGCAGTGCCGCTCTGCTCGTGCGGAGCCGCTCGCACAGTTCCCGTCCGTTCATGACGGGCATCACGACGTCGGTGAGCAGGAGGTGGATCGGCTCGCCGTACCGCTCGGCGAGCCGGAGCGCGTCGCCGGGGGCGGCGGCGGTGAGCACGCGGTACCCGTGCGACGCGAGGATCCGCTCCGCCAGGCGCAGGATCGCCTCCTCGTCCTCGGCGATCAGCACGGTCTCGCTGCCGCGCGGTCCCAGCGCTTCCCGGGCCGTCGGCGCGGGCTGCCCCTCCCCCGTCCAGCGCGGCAGGTAGATCTTGAACGTGGTCCCCCTGCCGGGTTCGCTGTAGACGTTGATGAGGCCGCCGTTCTGCTTGACGATGCCGTAGACGGTGGCGAGTCCGAGGCCGGTGCCGAGCTGGCCCTTGGTCGTGAAGAACGGCTCGAACGCCTGCGCACGCGTCTCGGCGTCCATTCCCCGGCCGGTATCGCTGAACGCGAGCACGACGTAATCGCCGCCCTGAGCGAAGCCGTGCGTGTCGCGATAGCCCTCGTCGAGGGTGGCGTTGCCCGTCTCCACCACGACCCGCCCCGGTCCATCCATCGCGTCACGGGCGTTGACCGCGAGGTTCGCCAGGATCTGGTCCACCTGGACGGGATCGATCTTGACCGGCCACAACCCCTCGCTCGGCTTGAACGTGAAGCTGATGTCCTCGCCGATGAGGCGGATGAGCATCTTCCCCATTTCGGCGAGCGTCGCGTTGAGGTCGAGCACGCGCGGGGTGACCTGCTGCTTGCGGGCGAACGCCAGGAGTTGGCGCGTCAGGTCGGCGGAGCGGCCCGCCGCCTTGAGGATCTCCTCCAGGTCGCGGCGCAGCGGATCGCCCTTCCCCAGCTTGCCGAGCGCCAGCTCGGCATAGATCGTGATGATGTTGAGCATGTTGTTGAAATCGTGGGCGACGCCCCCGGCCAGCCGTCCGATCGACTCCAGCTTCTGCGCCTGGCGCAGGTGTTCCTCGAGCTTGGCCCTTTCCTCCTCGGCGCGCTTGTGGTCGGTGACGTCGCGGATGAGGCCACGGAAGCCCGCGGGCCGGTCCGAGCCGTCCCTCGTCAACGAGACGGAGGCTTCGATGAACCGTCTGGATCCGTCCCTCCTGATGACCTCCCAATCCAACCCTCTGGTGGCCTCACCCGTTCGGTAGACGGTGTTGAAGGCGCGGTACACCTTGTCCGCTTGGTCCGGATCCATGAACTGGCGATCGTTCATCCCCAGCAGTTGCTCTCGCGAATACCCCAGCAGCCGGCAGAGGGAATCGTTGAAGAAGGTCAGGTTTCCCGCGAGGTCCGCCTCGTAGTAACTCTCCTCCATGTTCGCGAGGATCGCCCGGTACTTCTCCTGGCTCGCCTTGAGCTCCCGCTTCGCCAAGATCTGCTCGGTCACATCGCGGGCCATGCCGCGTACCACCGGCTCCGCGACGCCCTCGACGCGCAGCGTATTGCGGTACTCCCAGAACCGCGCGACTCCGGCCCGGGTGGTGAGCTTCAGGACGCCCGCGGCGACCCCGTCGCGCGCGATCGCCTCGACGTACGCGTCGAAGGCATGCCGCTCGTCGGGGAGCAGCAGGTCGCGAAGGTCGCGCCCGACGAGGTCCTCCGGGGCGAACCCGACGGACCGCGCGGCCGCGCCGTTGACCGACAGCAGCACTCCCCTCAGGTCGTGGGTGCAGATGAAGTCGCTGGCGTTCTCCACCAGGTCGCGGTACAACTCCTCGGTCTCCTTGACCGCCTTCTCGGCCCGCTTGCGTTCGGTGATGTCGACATACAGCGCCGCGACGTGGGTCGGCCGACCATCCGTCCCGCGCAGGGCGAAGCGGTTGACCAGCCACCAGCGCGGACCGGAGGCGTGGTGCAGCTCGACCTCCATGGCGACGGTGCGGCCGCTCTCGGCCAGGAGGCGGTCGTCGGCGACCAGCCGCTCGGCGTCCGCGCGCGGGAAGCAGTCGAACGGGCTCTTGCCGAGGTAGTCCTCCCGGCGCAGGCCCATGGCGCTCTCCCAGGCGTCGTTCATGTAGACGTAACGGCCCTGGGTGTCGCGGATCACGGCGACCGCGGGGAGATGGCGCATGAACAGGGTGAAGCGCTGCTCGCTCGCCTCGAGCGCCCGGTTGGCGCGGCGCTCCTCGGTCTGATCGCGGACGACGAGGACGACCCCGACGAGGCGGCCCGCCGAGTCCAGGATCGGGGCGCCGCTGTCGGCGATCGGGACCTCGCGCCCGTCCCTCGCCAGGAGCAGCGTGTGGTTGGCCAGGCCCACGACCCGGTTCTCGCGCAGCACTCGCGCGACGGGGCTCTCCACGACGGCGCGCGTTCGCTCGTTGACGATCCGAAAGACCTCATCCAGCGGCTTTCCCAGCGCCTCGGCCTCACTCCACCCGGTGAGCGTTTCCGCCACCTGGTTCATGACCTGCACGCGCCCGTCGGCATCAGTCGCGATGACCGCGTCGCCGATCCCGCGCAGCGTGGCGGCGAGCCTCTCGTGGGCCTCCAGCGTCTGCCGCTCGGCGGCCAGGAGACGCTGCAACACCCGCTTTCCCCGCGCCTTGTAGACATAGCCCACCCCCAACCCGGACAGCAGCACCAGGCCGAGGACCGCCGCGACCACCGCCACCGTCTCCTGGCGGAGCCCCGCCAGGATCTCCGCACGGTCCACCTTGGCCACGATGAACCACGGCGAGCCGGGGACGGGCCGGAGGTCGGCGAGGACCGCGACGCCGCGGTAGTCGATACCTTCGAACGGACCGGTGCGCCCCAAGACCGCTTGTGCCGCCGGCAGCGTCGTCCGGCTCAGCGGTTGGCGCAGGGTGAGGGCGGCCCCGGGCCGGAAGCGCGGCTCGTTCAAGAAGAGCACGTCGCCGCCCCGCCGCTGCACGAGCAGCGTCTCCGCGCTCGCGCTCGACACCGGCCAGCGCTGGATCAGGGGGTCGAGGTAGCGCGTCGGGTCGATGCGCACGACGAGGACGGCGCGGGCGTTGCCGTCCGCCACGGCCGCGACGGCGTCCAGCACCGGCGGCCCCGCGCCGCCAGGCCGGAAGAAGTCGCCGAGGAACGGCCGTCCGTCCGCCACGGCGCGGCGCAGCTCGGCGAGCGTCGCGGCGTCCACCACCGGGGTCGCGCCCGCCGAGGCGAGCACGCGCCCCTCGGGCGCGGTGAGGAAGACCGAAGCGTCGCTGTAAAGCCGCCTCGCCACGTCGAGGCGGACCACCATCTCCTCGCGCATCCCCGGCGCCGCGGGCGCGGTCAACAGCCCGGCGGCGGCGCGGCGGAAGAAGGGGCTTTCGGCGAGTTCGGCCGCGTGGTTGCACCGTTCCGCACGCCAGGCGGCGATCGCCTCCGCCTTGATCCGCCCGATCGACGCGAGGTCCCCGTACTTCTCCCGCCACACCGATCCGCGCGTCTGGCGAAGGACCAGTGCGCCGCCCGCCACGGCGAGGATCGCCACCACGGCGAAGAGGACGCGCGCCCGCGTCGGGGTCAACCGGTCTCCGGCCGTGGCCATGCCGCGCAGGGTACCTCGCGGGCGCGGCCGGCGCCATCCCGGCCTGGCGGCGCGGCGGCGCCCGTCAGTACATCTCGGAGAAGAACGACGCGACCACCTCGCGCACGCGCTCCCAGACGCCGCGCCTGGCCCAGCCGCGCTTGGTGAGTGCCTCGGAGCGCGCGATGTCCTTCTCCACGACGGCGGCGACGATCGCCGCGAAGCCCGCGTCGTAGACGACGACGTTGGCCTCGGCGTTCTTCCGCATCGAGCGGGCGTCGAAGTTGATCGAACCGACGGTCGTCCACACCCCGTCGACCACCATCGTCTTGGTGTGCAGCATCGTCGGCTGGTACTCGTAGATCGCGACGCCGGCGTCGAGCAGCTCGCCGTAGTGGTAGGCGGAGGCGCGCCGGATCGCCGGGATGTCCATCGTCGGCCCCGGCACGACGATGCGCACGTCCACCCCGCGGCGCGCGGCGCGGACGAGAGCGCGGCGCATCTGGGCGTCGGGCACGAAGTACGCGTTCTCGATCCAGATGGTCCGCCGCGCCGCCTGGATCGCCATGTACATCATCAGCTTCGGCATCGAGCTCTGGTCGTTGCGCGAGCTCGAGATCACCTGGACGAGGACGTCGCCCGCCGGTTCGACGACGGGAAACTGGGCGTCGCCGCCGAGGACCTCGCCGGTGGTGTTGACCCAGTCCTCCATGAAGATGCGCTGCAGCTGGCCGACGGCGGGGCCCTCCACCCGCACGGCGAGGTCGCGCCACTCGTGCTCGTTGCGGGCGTCGCCGCGCCAGCGGTCGTCGACACCGAAGCCGCCGCAATACCCGACGCGGCCGTCGATCGTGACGATCTTGCGGTGGGTGCGGTGGCCGATGCGGGCGAGCGAGTAGATCCGGATCGGCTTGTAGATGCGGAAGTTGACGCCGGCCGCCTTCATCTCGTCGGCGAGGCCGCCGAGCCGAGCGCCGAAACCGTCGACCAGGACCCGCACCCCGACGCCGGCCCGCGCCCGCTCGATCAGCGCGCCCGCGATCCGGCGGCCGATCTCGCCGTCGTTGAAGATGTAGAGCTCGACGTTGACGCTCGCGCGCGCCCCTGCGATCTCCCGCAACAGGTCGGGGAAGAGGCCATCGCCGTTCTCCAGGAGGGTCACGGCGTTGCCGGCCATCATCCCGTTCTTGAGCCCCGCCAACGAGCGGAGGAACTCGGGGCTGGCGACGCCGTAGCTCGGGTTGTAGGTGTAATCCATCCGGGTGCCGCTGCTGATGCACCCCGCCAGCGCCGCCACCGCCAGCAGGCCGACCGCGAGCCGCCGGGTCGAGCCGGCCGCCGCGTCGGGAGCGGCGCCACGCTTCCTCATCCCGTTCCGCCACCCTCCTCGCCGCGGCGTGCGGCGTGACGAGCCGATGACTCGGGGGTCTTCGTCGCGGCGCGGATCAACGGAGGGAGGCGACGGCGATGCGGGTGACGGCCGCGTCGAGGAGCGACAGCTGACGGTCGAGCGCCTTGCCCCCGGTGGTCTTGATCGCCGCCTCGGCCGCCGCCTTGTCGGCGCGCGCCGCCTCGAGGTCGATCTCCGACGGCAGCTCGGCGACGTCCGCGAGCACCGTCACGACGTCGGCCGCCACCTCGGCGAAGCCGTTCTGCACCGCCAGCACGTGCTCGCGCCCGTCCGAGCGGTACGCGAGTCGCCCGATCCTCAGCGTGGTCAGCAGCGCCGTGTGGCCGGGAAGGATGCCGAGCTCGCCGAGCGCTCCGGGGAGCGTGACGGTCTCGGCGTGGGCCTCGACCACCACCCTCGTCGGGGTGATCACCCGCAGGCGCAGCCGGCCTTCGCTCACGAGGCGCCCTCGCCCTTGAGCTTCTCGCCCTTCTCGATCGCCTCGTCGATGGTGCCGACCATGTAGAACGCCTGCTCGGGCAGCTCGTCGAGCTCGCCCTCGGCGATCATGCGGAAGCCGCGGATCGTCTCCGCGATCTGCACGTACCGTCCCTTGAGGCCGGTGAACTGTTCCGCGACGTGGAACGGCTGCGACAGGAAGCGCTCGATCCGGCGCGCCCGCGCGACGACCAGCTTGTCGTCCTCGGACAGCTCGTCGATCCCGAGGATGGCGATGATGTCCTGGAGGTCCTTGTACTTCTGCAGGATCTTCTGGACGCTGCGGGCGACGGCGTAGTGCTCGTCGCCGACGATCTTGGGGTCGAGGATGCGCGAGGTGGACGCGAGCGGGTCGACCGCGGGGTAGATCCCCTTGTCCACGATCTGGCGCGAGAGCACGGTGGTGGCGTCGAGGTGGGCGAACGCGGTCGCCGGCGCGGGGTCGGTGAGGTCGTCGGCGGGCACGTAGATCGCCTGCACCGACGTGATCGAGCCGCGCTTGGTCGAGGTGATCCGCTCCTGCAGCTCGCCCATCTCCGTCGCGAGGTTCGGCTGGTAGCCGACCGCCGACGGCATGCGGCCGAGCAGCGCCGACACCTCCGAGCCCGCCTGGGTGAACCGGAAGATGTTGTCGATGAACAGCAGCACGTCCTGCTCCTCGACGTCGCGGAAGTACTCCGCCACGGTGAGGCCGGACAGCGCCACGCGCAGGCGCGCCCCGGGGGGCTCGGTCATCTGGCCGTAGATCAGCGCCGCCTTCGACTTGGTCCAGTCGGTGGGGTCGATCACGCCGGACTCCTGCATCTCGAGCCAGAGGTCGTTCCCCTCGCGGGTGCGCTCGCCCACGCCGGAGAACACCGAGAAGCCGCCGTGCTGCATCGCGACGTTGTTGATGAGCTCCTGGATGATGACGGTCTTGCCGACGCCGGCGCCGCCGAACAGGCCGGTCTTGCCGCCCCTGGTGTAGGGCTCGAGGAGGTCCACGACCTTGATCCCGGTCTCGAACATCTCGACCCGGGTGGACTGGTCCTCGAACGACGGCGACTCGCGGTGGATCGGCCAGCGCTCCTTGGTCTCGCACGGACCCTTCTCGTCGACCGGGCGGCCGATGACCGAGAGCACGCGCCCGAGCGTCTCGCGCCCCACCGGCACCGTGATCGGGCCGCCGGTGTCGACCGCCTTCATCCCGCGCACCATGCCGTCGGTGGCCTCCATCGCGATGCAGCGCACCCGGTTCTCGCCGAGGTGCTGGGCGACCTCGAGGACCACGTCGAGCTTGCCCATCTCGCTGGTGTCGTGCACCTCGACGGCGTTGTGGATCGAGGGCAGGTGCCCCTCCGGGAACTCCACATCCACCGCCGGTCCGATGACCTGAACCACGTGCCCAATGACCCCTTGCGGATTTGCCGCCATGTCGTGCCCCTACCTCTCGGCCAGCGCCTGGGCGCCGGATACGATCTCGATGAGTTCCTTGGTGATCGATGCCTGCCGCGCCCGGTTGTACGTCAGGGTGAGCCGGTCGATCATTTCCGCGGCGTTCTTCGACGCCGAGTCCATCGCCGTCATGCGCGCCGCGTGCTCCGCGGCCTGGGAGTCGAGGAGCGAGCGCAGGACCTGAAACTCCACGTACCGCGGCAGGATCGCGCCCAAGAGCGCCTGCGGGCTCGGCTCCAGAAGGGGCGCGACGCCGCCGGCGGCCGCGCGTTGCGTTCGCTCGACCGGAAGCAGCCGCTCCAAGGTCACCTCCTGCCGCATGATCGAGCGGAAGCGGTTGTAGAGCAGGTAGACGGCGTCGGTCTTCCCGCTCTCGAACCGCCCGGCGAGCAGGCGCGCCACCTCGTGCGCGCCCGCGACGGTCACCCCCTTCATCAGGTCGGCGAAGATCGCCACTGCGCCGAGGCCGCGACGGCGGAAGAAATCGATCCCCCGCCGGCCGACGAGCACGAGGTCGACCGTCTCCCACCGGCCGCCGCCGAGCAGCGCGCGCGCCTCGCGCAGGATGTTGCTGTTGAACGCGCCGCACAGCCCCTTGTCCCCCGCGACCACCACGAGCGTCACGTTCTTCTCGGGGCGCTCGACCAGCAGCGGGTGGCGCCCGGCGCCGGTGCGGCCGGCCAGCGAGCGCAGCACCTCGTCGAGGGCGGCGGCGTACGGTCGCGCCTCGAGGACGGCCGCCTGCGAGCGCCGCAGCTTGGCGGCGTACACCATCTTCATCGCCCGCGTGAGCTGCTGCGTCGAGCGGACCGAGCGGATGCGCCGTCGCAGGTCTTGCTGGCTAGGCAACCGCCGCCTCCGGGTGCTCGCGCAGGAAGGCGTCGAGGGCGGCCTGGCAGCCGGCCCTCAGGTCGGCCTCCGTGGCCCCTTCCAGCTTGCCGGTCGAGGTGATTGCCGCGAGCGTGGCGGCGGCGTGCGTCCTCAGGTGCTCGTGCAGGTAGGTCTCGAACGGCAGCACCGCTTCGACCTTGAGCGTGTCGAGGAACCCCTGCGTGCCGGCGAACACCGAGGCGACCTGGAGGTCCACCGCCATCGGCGTGTACTGCCCCTGCTTGAGGATCTCGACCAGGCGCTCGCCGCGCGCCAGCTGGCGCTGCGTCGCCTTGTCGAGGTCGGAGCCGAACTGGGCGAACGCCGCCAGCTCGCGGTACTGCGCGAGGTCGATGCGCAGCGTGCCCGCGACCTTCTTCATCGCCTTGATCTGAGCGTTGCCGCCGACGCGCGACACCGAGATGCCGACGTTGACGGCCGGGCGGACGCCGGAGAAGAACAGCCCCGACTCGAGGAAGATCTGGCCGTCGGTGATCGAGATGACGTTCGTCGGGATGTACCCCGACACGTCGCCGGCCTGGGTCTCGATCACCGGGATCGCGGTGAGCGAGCCGCCGCCGAGGTCCTCGCGCATCTTCGCGGCCCGCTCCAGCAGCCGCGAGTGCAGGTAGAACACGTCGCCGGGGTACGCCTCGCGGCCCGGCGGCCGGCGCAGCAGCAGCGAGATCTCGCGGTAGGCCGCGGCGTGCTTGGAGAGGTCGTCGTAGAACACGACGGCGGCGCCGCCGTTGTACAGGTAGTACTCGCCCATCGCGCACCCGGCGTACGGCGCCAGGTACTGCAGCGGGGCGGGCTCCGACGCGGTGGCCGCGACCACGATCGTGTGCTCCATCGCGCCGTAGTTCTCGAGGGTCTTGACGACCTGCGCGACGGTCGAGCGCTTCTGCCCGATCGCGACGTAGATGCAGATCGTCCCGTTCCCCTTCTGGTTGATGATCGTGTCGGTGATGAGCGCGGTCTTGCCGGTCTGGCGGTCGGAGATGATGAGCTCGCGCTGCCCGCGCCCGATCGGGATCATCGAGTCGATCGCCTTGATCCCGGTCTGCATCGGCTCCTTCACCGGCTGGCGCCGCACGACGCCGGGGGCGAGGCGCTCCATCGGGTAGGTGTCGGACGCCGCGATCGGGCCCTTGCCGTCGATCGGCTGTCCGAGCGCGTTGACGACCCGGCCGACGAGCGCGGGTCCGACCGGGACCTGCAGGATGCGCCCGGTGCGCCGCACCTCGTCGCCCTCGCGGATCATGTCCGACTCGCCCATGAGCACGCAGCCGACGCCGTCCTCCTCGAGGTTGAGGGCGAGGCCGAACACGTCGTGCGGGAACGCCACCATCTCGCCGGCCATCACCCGGTCGAGGCCGAACACGCGGGCGATCCCGTCGCCGACCGACACCACCGTTCCGACCTCGGCCATCTCCACGGAGGTGTCCAGGCCCTGGATCTGCCGCCGCAGGATGTCCGTGATCTCGTCCACCTTGATCTGCATGCCCATCCCCCTATCGACCCGCCGCCGCGGCGAAACGGCGCACCTGCGCGGCCAGCGAACCGTCGAACACCTGGCTCCCCACCTGCACGACGAACCCGGCCAGGAGTTCCGGCCTGACCTTCGTTTCGAGCTCGACCCGCGACGCGAACAGGCGCGCGAGCGCCCGCTGCAGCGCCTCGACCTGCTCGGGGCGCGGCGCCACCGGCAGCTCGGCGTGAGCGCGCACGATCCCCTCGGCACGGTCCACCAGCTCGCGGAACATCTGCACGACCTCCGGCAGGAAGCGCAGCCGGACGTGGGCCGCGAGCGCCACCAACATGCGGTGCGCCTCCGGACGCAGGGCGAGGGCGCCGGCGATCGTCGCCACGAGCTCGCGCTTGGTGGCCGGCGCCACCGAGGGGACCTCGAAGACGCGGAGGAGCCCGGGCTCGCGCCCGAACAGCTCGGCGACCGAAGCGAGCTGCCTTTCGATCTCGCGCAGCGCCGGAATCCCCTCCCGGTGCGTCACCTCGTACAGCGCCACCGCGTACGGCCTCGCCACCCGGCGGCTCATCGCGCGCCTCCCGCCGGGCGCTCGTCGAGGCGTTCGAGCGTGGCCCGGAAGATCCGCTCGCGGTCCTCGGCGTTGAGCTCGCGCTGCAGCAGCTCGACTGCGAGCTCGGCGGCCACCGAGGCCGCCTCGGCCGCCAGCTGGCGGCGCGCGTCCGCCACCCGCCGCGCGGCTTCCTGCTCGATCTGCGCCGTCAGGCGCGCCGCTTCGGCGTCGCCCTGGCGCTCGAGCGCCTCGCGCTCGCGCTCGCCCTCGAGGTGGAGGCGTTCCTGCAGCGCCTTGACCTCGCCGGAGAGCGCCGCAAGGCGCTGCGTCATCTCCGTCCGCAGCTGCTCCGCCTCGCGCTGCGCCCGCTCGGCCTCGGCGAGCTGCGTCGCGATCTGCTCGCGCCGCGACCGGAAGAACTTCGCCGCCGGGCGCGCCAAAAGCACGAAGAGCAGGCCGAAGAAAAACGCGAAGTTGGCCAGCTTCCAGTAGATCGTCGGCAGTCCGAGGAACCCCGCACCGCCTTCCTCCGCCGCCCACGCCGGGAGCGCGGCGAAGAACGCCGCCGCCGCCATCGCCAGGCGGCGCGTCACGCGAGGCTCCGGCCGGCAAGGCGGCTCGCCAGCTCGCGCGCCAGCTCGGCGCCACGTTCCCGCAGGACGGCGCGTGCGGCGCGCGAGGCGTCGTCGAGCTCGACGCCGAGGCTCGCCAGGCGCGCCTGCACCTGGGTGCGGGCCTGGTCGAGGTGCGCCCGCCGGGCGGCCTCGCCGGCCGCGCGGAGCGCGGCGCGGTCCTTCTGCGCCTCGGCCGCCGCGCTCGCCACGTCGCGGTCGCAGCGCGCCATCGCCTCCGTGAGGTCGGTCCGGGCGCGCTCGTGGCTCCGGCGCGCCGTCTCGATCCGTCCCTCCCGTTCCTCCAGGAGCCGGCCGAGTGGACCTACGAGCTGAGTCGATACCAACAGGAAGACCAGCCAGAAGCAGGCCATCACGAGCAGCAGAGAGTAATTTGGCAGCGCTAGCACGCTGTCCTCCCTCGATTGCCTCGAACGACATCAAAGGGGCGGAAAACCCCCGGGACGACGAGCGTTTACGGTAGCAAAGCCGCACCCCCGAGGTCAACGGTCCGGCCGCGACAACACCACGAGAACGGGGAACGGTCCTGACGAGCGGCCCGCCGGGGCGAGATCTCGGCGCGCCCGAACCGCCATCCGGCGGCCGCATCCGCGGTCCGGACGGCGCGGTCAGCGCAGCGACGTCTCCAGCCCGACGAGCAGGCGGCGGCCCGGTGCCGGGTAGCCGCGCACCTCCTCGTAGCGGCGGTCCGCCACGTTCTCGACCCGCGCCCGCACGGCGACGCCGGCGAGCAGCGGCACCGTCACGACCAGGTCGGCGGTCACGAACCCCGCCTGCGGCACGCGGGCGAACGTGACCGGATCGAGGTCCGTGCGCCGGCCCACCCAGACCAGGGACGCGGCGCCTTCGACGCCGGCCGCGACCGGCGCGGCGAGGGTGAGCGACCCCGACCACGCCGGCCGGCGCAGCAGCGGCGCTCCGGCCCCGTCGCGGGCGTCGAGCCAGGTGAGGGCTGCGGTGGCTCGACCGTGCGCCCCGACCATCGCGATCCACGACGCCTCGACGCCGTCCTCGCGGGCGCGGGCGACGTTGACGTACCGGAACGACGCGTAGTCGAAGTCGATGAGGTCGCGCTGGCGATTGGAGAACGCGACCAGCTGCACGACCGAGCGGCCGGCCGCCAGCGGCGCCGCCACGCCCGCCTCCGCCGAGCGCGAGCGCTCGGGCGCGAGGTTGGGGTTCCCGGAGAGCGGGTAGTACAGCTCCCCGAGGCCGGGGGCGCGGAACGCCCGGCCGAACGACACCCAGCTCCGCGCGACCCGTCCCTCCCAGCTCACGCTCACCCGCGGCGACAGCTCGCTCCCCCACGGCGAGGCGGCGTCCCAGCGCACCCCGGCGAGCACGGCGAGGCGCCTGGCCGGCGACCAGCTGTCCTGCACGAACAGCGACCGCGTGGTCTGGCGACGCCCGGCGAGCGTCACGCCGTAGCTCGACCCGTCGGTCACGCGATCCGCCCGCCACTCCCCGCCCGCGACGAGGCGGTGACCGCCCCAGCGCTCGTGCACGGCGAGGCGCGCGCCGTCGGAGTCGGCCACGGTTTCCGAGCGCACGAACCCCGACGGGTCGTCGGGATCCGCGTAGCGCTGGTCGCGCTCCACCCTGGACACCGTCACCTCGAGTTCCCCGCCGCCCGCCAACCTCAGGTGGAGCGGGAGCGCGGCAATCGTCTCGGCGGCCGCGGTGGAGCGGTGCGGCGTCAGCCGCGCGCCCGCAAACGGGATCTGGGTGAAGGTCGTGGTGCGGCGCAGGAGCACGCCGAGGCGGCTGCCGTCGTCGAGGCTCGCCGTCACGCTCACGAGCCCTGCCCGCGACGAGAAATCGTCGTTGGCGAGCGGTCCGCTCCCGTCCCGCCCGCCCCCCGCGACGACCGTCTCCCAGCGCCCGGCGACGGCCGTGGCTTGCACCTCGCCGCGGCGCCAGCCGTCGCCGCCGCCCTCCATCAGCGCGGATGCGGCGTTGCCGGCGGCGCGCGCGGGGACGAGCTGCACGACGCCGCCGATCGCATCGGCGCCGTAGAGCGCGGAGTACGGGCCGCGCACGACCTCGACCCGACCGAGGCCGACCGCGAGCGGCAGGCTCCAGTCGTAACCGCCGAAGAACGGCGAGTTGAGGCGGACCCCGTCCCACATCACCAGCGTCTGCGTCGACGCGGTGCCGCGGGTGAACAACGAGGTGACGCCTCCCTCGCTCCCCGAGCGCAGGACGGTCACGCCCGGAACCCAACGCAGCGCGTCGGCGAGCGAGGTGATCCCGAGCGCGCGCATCTCCGCCGCCGAGATCACGGTACACGCGGCCGCGACGCCGTCGACCGGCTGCTCGTCGCCGGTCGCGGTCACCACGACCTGATCGTGAAACACCGGGGGTTGTTGTGCGCGGGCAACGCCGGACACGGCGAGAACGACGGCGAGCAGCCGAACCGCTCGATGAGCCATGGAACCCTCCCGTTCCCTGCGGGGCGGCAGGTCTCCTGGCTCCCGGATCGACCGGAATCGCCCGCCTTCCCAGGCGCCGAGCCGCGAACGACCCGCGCGCCCAGTGGCATCTCTGGGCGACCCGTCCCCGGTTACAGTGGCGGGGGCCGCGCCGGATTCGCACCGGCTTCCCTCGACACCGCCCCGTTGAACTTCGCCCGCCAACCTACCGCGGGGCAGGGGCAAAGACAAGGGGGCCGGCCGCCGCTCCCGGCCGCGGCGGCCGGCGATCCGCGGCAGGGCCTTGTCGCGACACGAAAAGGCGCGGCGCGCCGGGAACCCTGGCGCGCCGCGGGTTGCATCCTCGTGCGGATCGGCTACTGGACGACGGCGGTGATCGGGATCTCGATCGACTTGCGCAGCGGGTCGTTGGTCGCGATCGTGAGGGTGGCCTTCTGCGTCCCCTTGGGCACCCCGGCCTTCATGCTCACCGCCACCTGGAAGCGCTGCCCGGCCTGGAGCGGGATCACCTCGGTCGTGAAGTTGGGGTTGTCGATCTTGACGTCGGAGAGCTGCAGCTCGGTCCCCTGGCGGTTGTTGATGATCAGCACGTTGTGGCCGATCAGCGCGTCGCCGGCCACGGTGCCGAAGTCGATCGTGCCGGGGATGACCTGGACCACCGGCCGGACCGCGCCGGTCACGTTGATCGTCACCTCGGGCGCCTTGGGCGACGTGGTCTTGACGATGATCTTCTGGTTGAGCATCCCCTCCGGGGCCGTCGCCGGCACGGTGACGGTGAGCTCCCACTGCGAGCCCTTGCGGTCGGGGATCCGCTCCTTGGCGGGGAGCTCACGGTAGCTGAGCTGATAGGGGCCGCTGGTGGCGGCGGCGCTCTCGATCTTGAAGTCCGAGCCGTCGGCCGAAGCCAGCACCAGCTTTTGCGTCGCCGGCTCGCCCTGGAGCACGTTCGTGAAGATCACGAGCGGCCGCGGCAGCACCTCGACGAAGGCGCGCACGTCGGCCTTGATCACCAGGTTGACCTGGGGGGTCGTCGGGTCGTTGGAAAACACCAGGACCGCCTTGGAGATCGGACCGGTAAACCCGGTCGTGTCCACCTCGGCGTTGATGTTGCCGCTGGCGCCGGGAGCGATCGTCCGGGTGAAGTTCGCCACCGTGCAGCCGCACGTCGGGCGCACCTGGCTGATCTCCAGGGGAGCCTTGCCGGTGTTGCGCACCTCGAACGTCGCCTTGATCTTCTCCCCCTTGGGGACGGTGCCGAAGTCCTGGATCTTGTTGACGATGTCGATCGCCGGTTGGGGCGTCGCGGCGGCCTTGGCCGCGGCCGCGTCGGCGGGCTTCGCGGCGGGCGCCGCCTGCGGCTGCGCGAACGACGCCGCCGCCACCAAAACCGCTGCGAACGAGCTCATAATCGTACGGTTCATCGCATGATCTCCTCTCGTGTGCGACTGATTCCGGGTCCGCCGGAGATGGTATCGTACACCCCCGCGCCGGAGCGCGCCTAACGCCATGCAGAAACCTTGCCATTACTACATGCTGCCGATCGGAGGCACGGCGACGGCGGCGCTCGCGGGCCTGCTGCACGAGGCGGGCGAGGCCGTTTCCGGCGTCGACGTGGCCCTCTACCCCCCGACTTCGGAGCTGCTCGCGGACCTCGGAATCCCGGTGCGCGTCGGCTTCGACCCCGCCGGGATCCCCGCCGGCGTCGACCAGGTCATCATCGGCAACGCCATCCCGCGCGCCAACGTCGAGGTCGCAGCCGTCCTGGCGCGCGGCCTTCCCTACACCTCCCAGGCGGCGGCGTTCGGGGAGCGGTTCTGCCGGCCGGCACGTGCGGTCGTGGTCGCCGGAACTCACGGCAAGACCACGACCACGGCCCTCGCCGCCCACCTCTTCACCGCCGGGGGACTCGATCCCACCGTCCTGGTCGGCGGGGTCCCGGTCGGCGGCAAGCCGTGGCGGCTCGGCCGCGGTGGGTGGACCGTCGTCGAGGGGGACGAGTACAACACCGCGTTCTTCGACAAGGGGCCGAAGTTCCTTCACTACGCCCCGCACCTGTTCGTGGTCGGCAACGTGGAGTTCGACCACGGCGACATCTACCCCGATCTCGATGCCATCATGGCAGCGTTCCGTGCCGGAACGGCACTGGTCGGCGACGGCGGCGCGGTCGTGGCCAACGCCGGCGACGAGGGGGCGCGGGCGGTGGCCACGGGACACGCCCGCACCGTCTGGTACGGGCTCGATCCCGCGGCTGCTCTCGCGTGCGCCGCCTGGGGCCACGCGGGCGGCCGTCTGCGCGCGACCTTGACCTGGGAAGGGCGCGCCTTCGACGTCGAGGTCCCGCTCGTCGGCCGCCACAACCTCGACAACCTGATGGCGGCCGTCACCTGCGCCCTCCTCGCGGGGATGGAGCCGGCGGCGGTCGCGGCGGCGGCGGCGACCTTTCCGGGCGTGCGGCGCCGGCTCGAGCTCCTCGGCGAGGGCAGCGGGATCGCCGTGGTCGACGACTTCGCCCATCACCCGACCGCCGTCGCGGTGACGCTGGCCGGCGCGAGGCACCGCTTCCCCGGCCGCCGCCTCGTGGCCGCCTTCGAGCCGCGCTCCCTCACCGCCGGCGGCACCGTCTTCGCGGCGGCGTACGAGGGGGCGCTGGCGAACGCCGACGTCGCCCTCGTGGCGCCGGTCTTCCACCGCGCCCGGCTCGGCGAGCGCGCCCTCGACCGCGGCGCTCTGGTCGCGGCGCTGCGCCGCCGCGGCGTCGCGGCTGCTGCGCTCCCCGAGGAAGGCGACCTCGCGGCGGCGGTCCGCCGTCTCCTGCTCCCCGGCGACGTCGTGCTGTGCATGTCCTCGGGCGGGTTCGAGGACCTCCCGCGTCGCCTGCTCGCGATGTTGCGGGAGGAGCGGTGAGGACCGCGCTCGCCCGCGTTCTCGCCACCGTCGGAGGGCTCGGGGACCGGCTGCCTGCCCCCGGAACGACGGTCGGCTCGCTGGCCGGCGCCGCGCTCTATTGGGGCGCCTCCGCCCTCTGGCCGGCGGCCGTCGCCGCCGTCGCGCTCGCCGGTCTCGCCGTGTTGCTGCCGGTGGCGGTCTGGGCGTGCGGCGCGGAAGCCCGCAGGCGCGGCGCCGTCGACCCCGGCCCCGTCGTCCTCGACGAGGTCGCCGGCCAGTGGGTCGCGCTCGCCGTGGTCGCGCTGGCGCAGCGCCGGCCGCCGGGGCTCGTCGAGCTGGCGGCGGCGTTCCTCCTGTTCCGGGCGCTCGACGTCGTCAAGCCGTGGCCGATCCGGCGCCTCGAGGCGCTGCCCGGCGGCTGGGGGATCGTGGCGGACGACCTCGCCGCCGGTCTCGCCGCCGGCGCCGCCGCGGCCCTCCTGCTCCCGCTGCTGGCGCGCTAGCCGGCTCCCGCGGTCTTGGTGTGCTCCACGAGCACGATGGTGAGGTCGTCGGTGAGCGGCGCCCCGCCCAGGTGACGGTCCAACGCGCCGAGCACCGCGGCCACCAGAGCGCGCGGCGACGCGTCGCGGTGCTCCGCGAGCACCGCGTGCAGCGCGTCGTAGCCGAACGGCTCCCCGCCGGCGTTGCGGCCCTCGACGAGCCCGTCGGAGTAGAGCAGCAGCCGGCTTCCGGGAGGGAACGCGAGGGTGCGGCTGGGGGGCGAGTCGGGCCACGGGTGGCCGAGCGGGAGCGAGCCGAGCAGGATCTCCTCGGTGGTGCCGTCGGAGGCCAAAAGGACGCCGGGGGGGTGCCCGGCGCTCGTGATCTCGAGCCGGCCCGCGGCCGCGTCGATCTCGGCGAGGGCGAGCGACACCATGCGCTGCCGCAACGACTGGCCGAGGAGCAAGCGGTTGAGGCGCTCGAGCAGGTCGCGCCCGCGCCGCCCTTCGCCGGCGAGCGCGGCCACCGCCGACTTGACCATGGCCATCAGCAGGCCGGTCGGCAGCCCGTGCCCGGCGACGTCCCCAATCGCCGCCACGATCCGCCCGGGGGCGAGTTCTAGGACGTCGAAGTAATCCCCGCCCACCTCCGCGGCCGGCCGGAAGTGCGCGACGACGGCGAGCGCTCCGCTCGTCAGCTCGCTCGGCGGAAGCAGGCTTTCCTGGATCTCGCGCGCGAGCTCCATCTCGCCCGCCAGGCGCTCCTTCTCCGCCACGTCGCTGAGCATGCCGTGGACCGACTCGGTCATGGCGTTGAACGAGACCGCGAGGTCGCCGAGTTGGTCGCGGCGCTTGACCGGAATCCGGTGGGCGAGGTCGCCCGCGGCGACCGCGCGCGCCCCGCGGGTCAGGCGCCCCGCCGCCGTCGCGATGCGCAGGATCATCACCGCGGCGAAGCCGACGGCGACCAGGTAGAGCGCGCCGAAGACGATGCCGACGATGCGCAGCATCCTCTTGAACTCGCGGCCGACCCCCTCCTGCGGGGCGAAGAGCTCGGCGAGCGCGTCGCGGGGGGCGAGCTTGATCACGGTCAGGACGATCGCATCCTTGAGCTCGGCGCCGCTCTCGAACGCCCTCGGGTCCGTGGTGGGCCAGGCCCAGAAGAGCCGAACCCGCTGCCACCAGGTGGCGCCTGGATTCGACTTCCCGGAGAGCCACTCGGGCTCGATCTCGGCCGCGGCCGCGGGCCGGCCGTTGACGGTGACCGCCGCGGCGCCGTCCGGCGCGCCGGCGATCGTGACCGAGTTGCCCTTCGGTCCGCTCGGCCGCTCCTGCGTCACGAACCGGACCTCGTACCAGCGGCCGGGCCCGAACGCGCGGGCGGTGGCGAGGTCGAGGGGGAGCAGCACGGCGGCGACGGCGTCGCCGCGCCGTGCCACCGCGGCGAGATAGCCCGACCGGCCGGCGAACACGGCTCCCTGCCACCCCGCCTCGGTGGCCCATCCCGGGACCGGCAAGGCGGCGGCGCCCGGGCTGCTCGAGCGACCGGAGGGGGCGTCGAGCACCCACTCGAGGCGCATCGCGTTCGCAAGCGCCTGGCCGCCCTGCTCGACGGTCTGCTGCGCGGCCGCCGGTCGCCCGGCCGCCAGCTCGACCGCGGCGGCGCGGGCCAACCCGGCCAGCGTGGAGCCCAGTTTGTCCATCTCGCCGCGGACCCGCGTCGCGGCGTACTGGCCGACGAGAGCGTAGCCGACGACGAACGCCAGGCAGGCGGCCAGGGCGAACGGGGTGAGGCCGATGAGCAGGTACGAGATGAAGAGCCGCACGCCGACCCGGTAGGTGAGCGCGCGCCAGAGTCTCCGCAGGCCGACGAACACCGCCGGAAGCGCCCAGAGCGACGCCAAAAAAGTCGTCAACCCGGCCAGGTCACCGCCCGGCGCCGCCAGATGCGCGCCGACGGCGGCCAACACCAGCGCCGCGAACACCGCGAGGTACACCGTGCGGCGCCTCGCCCGCGGTTTCGATCCTCCGCTCTCGCCGCCCCTGCTCATACCGCCCATTCCTACGGGTACGATAGCCGAAAGGTTGGTCGAGCGGGGCGGCCACCACCGCCCGCTGCGGCCCATTCAGCGCACGCGGCGGCGCCGGTTCGCGACGTAGTCGGCGAGGATGAACCCCCCCAGGTCGTAGGGGTTCGCGAAGTAGGCACGGCCGCGGTTGACCTTGGTGAGCTTCTCGACGAACTCCTGCAGCATCGGGTCGGTGGCGATCATGAACGTGGTGATGACGACCTTCTGCCGCCGGCAGCGGTCGGCTTCCTCGAGCGTGCGGTTGACGATCTTGAGGTCGAGGCCGTAGGGGTTCTTGTAGACGGCGTGCCCCTCGGTGACCGCCGAGGGCTTGCCGTCGGTGATCAGAAAGATCTGTTTGTTCGGGTGCCTGCGGCGCGCCAGCATCCCGCGCGCCACCTCGAGCGCCTCGCAGGTGTTGGTGTGGAACGGGCCCGCCGAGATCGCCGGGATGTCCGCGAGGTCGATGCGCGTGGCGCGGTCCCCGAATGCGAGGACCCCGAGCCAGTCGTTCGGGTACTTCGAGGTGATCAGCTCGGTCATGGCCAGGGCCACGGTCTTGGCGGGGGTGATGCGGTCCTCGCCGTAGAGCACCATCGAGTGCGAGATGTCGATCGCCACGACGGTGGCGCACGACGTGAGGTGCTCCCGCTCGCTGACCTCGAGGTCCTCTTCGGCGAGGTCGAGCTCGCCCTTGGTGCGCCTGAGGGCGTTCTGGGTCGAGCGCGACGCGTCGATGGTGGAGAGCTCGTCGCCGAACGCGTACGGCCGGGTCTCGGGAAGGCTCTCCACCCCCTCGCCCGCCGCGTGGATCGAGTGGTAGCCGGGGCCCGCCTTGCCCAGGTTCGCGAACACCTCCTCGAACGCGCTCCGGCGCAGCTGGCGCGCCCCGGCCGCCGTGAGCCCGCCCCCGGCCGCGCCGCCGGCGCGCACCCACCCCTGCTCCTCGAGCTGCGCGAAGAAGGCGTCGAGGTTCACGCCGTCGTCGATGTAGGCGCGCTCCTGCAACTCCCGCAGCCACGCGCGCGCCCGGGCGGGGTCGCCGGCCGCGGCGAGCACGAGCTGGTTGAAGAGGCGCAGCAGGTCGATCGCCGCGAGGAGGCTCCGGATCAGCTCCGGGTCGAGGTAGGTGTAGCGGTGGCGCATGTCAGAGACCGTGGTCCGTGGTCCGTGGTCGGTGGTCCGTGAACGACACGGTTGCGATCCTCCCTGGGAAACCGTCCGGTCGGACTTTGATCAACCTGCCCCGGCCCGGGACCCGGCGGCGGGTTTAATTGGCATCGGAGCGGTCCCCGGGCCGCGCGGAGCGGCGCATGAGTTGGAACTTCAGCGCCTCCCTGTAGCTCACGGCGCTGTCCACGTCTTCGCGGGCCAGCTTGGTGTGCTGGTGCAGCCCCTCCAGGATCATCTCCGCGGCGAAGGCGCGCTCCTGGGGAGTCTCGCCGTGGCCGTCGGCGAGCGCCGCCAGGCCGGGGACCCGTCCGAGCTCGCGCTCGTACGCGGCGAACGGCTGCTCGTCGGAGAGCGTCACCTCGTTGCCGGCGGCGAACCACGCCACGATCGGGGCGTACGGCCCCTTGTCGTCCCCGCCGCCGGCGTCGCGTCCCAGCGCCGGGAAGCGCGCGGCGAAGCGCTTCTTCACTGCCGCGCCGATGAGCGCGCGGGCCACGATCTCGGCCCCCTTCTGCTCGCCCTCGTACACCATCTCGACCTTGCCGGTGATCGCCGGCAGCAGCATGTGCACGTCCACCAGGCGCGGCCAGACCGGTTCTTCGCCGGTCGCGAGCGCCCGCCGTTCGAGGTTGGAGACCAGCAGCTCCATCGCGGCGATCGCGACCCGCGCGCTCACCCCCGAACTCTGGTCCACGAGGTCCGACTCGCGGGCCGCGAACGCGATCTCCTCGACGAGCAGCTCGACCTCCTCGGGGATGGCGACCCGCGGCCCTGCCCGCGAGCGCCACGCTTCCTGCCGCGTGATCGTCATCGCGGTGGCGGCGTCCTTCGGGTAGTGGGTCAGGATCTGGGACGAGATCCGGTCCTTGAGCGGCGTGATGATCGAGCCGCGGTTGGTGTAATCCTCGGGGTTCGCCGAAAAGACCATCAGGACGTCGAGAGGGATGCGGACGGGGAACCCCCTGACCTGGATGTCGCGCTCCTCGAGGATGTTGAGGAGGCCGACCTGGATCCGCGGCGCGAGGTCGGGGAGCTCGTTGATGGCGAAGATGCCGCGGTTGGTGCGCGGCACGATGCCGAAGTGGATCACCTCGGGGTCGGCGTAGGTGAGGCGCCGGGTCGCCGCCTTGATCGGGTCCACGTCGCCGATGAGGTCGGCGATGGTGACGTCCGGGGTGGCGAGCTTCTCGTTGTAGCGGGCCTCGCGCGGCAGCCACTCGACCGGCGCGTCGTCGCCGGCGCCCTCGACGATCCGGAGGGCGCGCGCCGACGTCGGGCGGAACGGGTCGTCGTTGAGCTCGCTCCCGGCCACCACCGGGATCTCGTCGTCGAGCAGGGTCACGAGCGCGCGCAGGAGGCGCGTCTTCGCCTGCCCCCGCAATCCGAGCAGGATGAAGTCGTGCTGCGCGAGAAGCGCGTTGACGATCCCCGGGATCACCGTGCGCTCGTAGCCGACGACGCCGGGGAACAGCGGCCCGCCGGCGCGCAGCCGGGCGATGAGGTTCTCGCGCAGCTCCCGTTTGACCGGACGGCAGGTGTAGCCGGACGACCTGAGCGCCCCGAGCGTGGCGGGCTTCCCGGCGCTCATGCGACCACCCGGCCCGACCCGCCGCCGGGGCCCACGTCGGGTCCGGACGCCGCCGCGCGATCGAAGTGAGGATCGTGTCTCATCACACCGTAGAACACCGCCTGGGAGAGTTTGTTTCCTGCGCGTTATGGACAGGGTGGTGCACCGATGGTAGGCTCGTGTTCGCAAGGGAGTCGCACAATCGTTTCGCGCCGGCCGCCGGCCGGCGGGGGCGATCGGACGATCGAACCGGCGGAGGGAGATGCGCAATGATCAACAAGGGCATGGAGAAGGCGCTCAACGGGCAGATCAACGCCGAACTGTATTCGTTCTACCTCTACCTCGCGATGTCGGTCCACTTCCAGCAGACGAACTTCGCCGGGCTGGCCGGGTGGATGCGCGCCCAGGCCCAGGAGGAGATGGGCCACGCGATGAAGTTCATCGACTACCTGCACGAACGGGGGGGCGCGGTCACGCTGACCGCGATCGACCAGCCGAAGGGCGAGTGGCCGTCCGTTCTGGCGGCGTTCGAGGCCGCCTATGGCCACGAGAAGTCGATCACCAAGAGGATCAACGACCTCATGGACAAGGCGATCGCCGCGAAGGACCACGCCACCGCCAACTTCCTGCAGTGGTTCGTCAAGGAGCAGGTCGAGGAGGAGGCCGTCCTCGATCCGATCGTCATGCGCCTGCAGGCGATCGGCGACCACCCCGGCGCTCTCTACTACCTCGATCACCAGCTCGGCAAGCGTGGCGCGTAGGGGAAACCCCACTCCGCGCCGCCGCGCCCGCCGCGCGGGTGCCGCTGTAACCGTCCCGCGGGCGCGGCCGTCTCGAGAAGTGGGGAGGCGGCGGCCGGTCGGCGTCTCGTATCGCGTCACCTCGCGCCGCGGCGGACTCCCCGGAGCGGGGGCCGGTGCGAGTGCAGCGTGACGGTGTGGCCGTGGGCGCCTGGGCGGGGAGCGGACAGCAGGTGGCGGACGACGCGAAGGACCACCTCGCCGACGACCGGCGGACCGCCTCCCGGGTCCTCGCCGGCGAGGAGGACGCGTTCGAGGAACTCGTGCGCGCCCACCACGGCCGGGTCGTCCGCATCGCGGGGCGGTTCTTCCGCCGCGCGGACGCGATCGAGGAGATCGCCCAGGAGGTGTTCGTGAAGGCGTACAGCGGGATGGCCGGGTACCGCGGCGAGGTTCCGCTTGCCCACTGGCTGGCCCGCATCACGGTCAACGCCTGCTACGACCAGCTCAGGCGCCAGCGCGCCCGTCCCGAGGTGGGCTTCTCCCAACTCGGCGGCGACCCCGAGGCGTTCATCGCCAGCTACGTGGGGCCCGACGGCGACGGCGGCATGGCGCGCTGGGAGCGCGAGGAGGCGCGGCTGGCCGCGGAGCAGGTGCTGGCCAGGTTGCCGGCGGCGGACCGCCTCGTCCTCACGCTCACCGTGCTCGAGGGCATGGCGACCGCCGAGGTAGCCGCTCTCACCGGGTGGTCGATCGCGAACGTCAAGGTGCGGGCGTTTCGCGCCCGCAACCGGCTGCGCGCCCTGGTCGCAGGGACGGGACGGAGGTGACTCGCATGTGGAACTCGCACGATCCGTCAACCCCGCGCGCCGCGCGCGCGGTGCGGGAGGACGAGGCGGTGCGGCGCCTGCTCGAAGCGGCCGCGGCGCGCCCCGATGAGCTTCCCTCCCTGCCCCCGTTCTTCGCGGCCCGAGTCAGGGCGGTCGCGGCCGCGAGGGTGTCGCCGGCGCCGCACCCTTTGGCCGCCGCGGCGCTGCACACGCTCCCCGCGCTCGCGGTGCTGCTCGCGGTCTTGTCGGCGTGGGCGGCGTTCGAGACGGCGCACGCCACGGACACGCAGGACGACGCCGCGATGGTCGTGCTCGCCAACCGTGAGGCGGCGACCGACGCGCCGCTCGCCGCCATGCTTTTGTCCGGCAGCGGCGAGGACCGCCTCTCCGGAGGTGGCAAGTGAACCCCTGGCGCGCTCGCCTCGCCGTGCTCGCGGTGTTCGTCACCGGCGCCCTGTGCGGCGCGGCGGCGATGCACGTCTGGCGGGTACGGATCGAGCGGCGGGCGATGAGCTCGCCGGAGGGTCTCGCCCGCATCGTCGTCCACCGCCTCGACCGCGAGCTCCACCTCTCCGAGACGCAGCGCCGCCAGGTCTACGCGGCCGCGGCGAAGGCCCGCGAGGAGTCGGCGCGGGTGATGCGTCCCCTGATGCCGCAGATGACCGAGATCTTCGAGCGGCTCCGCGCCGAGATCCGGGGCCTGCTGACCGACGAGCAGCGCGCCCGCTTCGACCGCATGGTCAAGGAGCGCGGCGGCAGGATGCCGAGGATGTGGATGCCGCCCCCCCACGGTGCGGGCGAGATGCCGCCGGACCACCACGGCCACCCGCCGCACCCCGGGACCCCACCACCCCCGTCGCCCGGCCCCGATTCGCCCCCGCCCGCGACCCCGCGGACGTGACCCGGACGGGAGGCGCCGGCGCCGCGGGCCATTGGCGTCACCTCCGGGCTCAGGCTGCGCTCGGCTGCACCTTGTGCACGGCCCCGCAGTGCGGGCACGCGATCTCGCGCCCGACGTACGCCGGCGGCACCTTGAGGGTCGTGCCGCAGGCGCAGGGGATGAAGACGAACTGGTTGAGCCGCCAGAGCATGTCGGTGGTCTGCCGGACCCGCTCGAGGCGCCCGCCTGCGGCAGGCACCGGCACCGGAACCGCCGCTTGGGCCGGTGCGGGGACCGACGGAGGCGCCGCCACGGGCGCGACAGCCGGCGCCTGGCCGGCGCCGGCGAGGGCCGACGGGGGCACCACCCCGCCCTTCTTGCCGGTCACCGCGCGGAACGCCTCGTCGTAGCGGACGAGGCCGGCGCCGCCCCCCATCGAGCGCAGGATGCGGATGCGCTCCGACGTCGGCGGGTGCGTGCTCGTCAGGTCGGCGAGGCCCTTCGCGCTCGCCCCCAGCGGGTTGACGATGTACATCGGCGCCGTGGCCCGCGTCGCGGTGGCGAGCGGCGTCGTGGTGCGGGCGATCTTCTCGAGGGCGCTCGCCAGGCCCTCGGGGTAGCGCGTGAACAGCGCCGACGAGGCGTCCGCAAGGTACTCGCGGCGGCGGGAGAGCGCGAGATAGATGAGCTGCGCGATGATCGGGGCGAGGATCATGAGCACGACCGCCGCGATCACGACGATGAGCTGTCCCTGCCCCCCGGAACGCGACGACGTCCGCCGCCGCCCGCCGCCGTAGAGGAACACGCGACCCCCGACGTCGGCGAGCAGCACGATCGCCCCCATCATGATCCCGACCATCATCATGTACAGCACGTCCCGGTTCTTGACGTGGCCCAGCTCGTGCGCGATGACGCCCTGCAGCTCGTTGCGGTCGAGGGTTTCCAGGAGCCCCGCGGTGACGGCCACGGCCGCGTGTTGGGCGTCCCGCCCGGTGGCGAACGCGTTCGGCGCCGCCTGGTCCATGACGTAGATGGCGGGCACCGTCGGCAGGCCGGCCGCGATCGTCATCTCCTCGACGACGTTGTACAGCTGCGGGTTGTCCGCCTTGGCGATGCGGCGGGCGCCGGCCAGGGACAGGAAGATCGTGTCGCCCTGGAAGTAGCTCACGAGCGACAGCACCACCCACACCAGGAACGCGATGACGAGCCCGCCGGCGCCCCCGCCCGGCGCCAGCGCCTCGCCGAGCGCGTAGCCGAGCAGGAACAGCAGCGCCGCCATCGCCACCACCAGGGTGGCGGCGCGGCGCTGGTTGGCGCGGATGAGCTCCCACATGGCGGGCGGCCCGTCCTAGAACTTCACCTGCGGCACCTGCCGCTCCTCGGGCGCCTCCACCTCGAAGAACTTCTCCTGCGAGAAGTTGAACATCCCGGCGATGACGCTCGACGGGAACATCTGAATGCGGTTGTTGAGGCGCAGCACGGCGTCGTTGTAGTACTGGCGCGCGAACGAGATCTTGTTCTCGGTCGAGGTCAGCTCTTCCTGGAGCGCCAGGAAGTTCTGGTTGGCCTTCAGGTCCGGGTACGCCTCGGCCACCGCGAACAGCGAGCGCAACGTCTGCGAGAGCGCGTTCTCCGCCTTGGCGCGGTCTTCCACGCCGCCGGTCACGTTGACCGCCTGCTGGCGCGCGTTGGTCACCGCCTCCAGCGTCCCGCGCTCGTGCCCCATGTACCCCTTGACGGTCTCGACGAGGTTCGGGATCAGGTCGTGCCGCCGCTTGAGCTGCACGTCGATCTGACTCCACGAGTTCTTCACCTCGTTGCGGGCGCCGACCAGGCCGTTGTACATGCCCAGCACCCAGATCACGGCCACCACGATCACGATCAGGACCACGAATCCGAAGATCATCGCTTGACCTCCCCTGCGGGTTCCCCCGCACCGTCGGGCGGCGGCGCGCCGGAGGCGCCGATCGTCTCGCCCATGAACGTCGTCACCGCCTCGTGATGCGAACCGCCGCTAGCCGAGAGTTGGCCGACCAGCGACCCCAGCTCACCGTGGTCGAACCACAACCCGTGGCTCGCGCAGCGGTCGAGCAGCACCTTCGGCCTGGCGCCGAGCGCCACCTTCTCCATCGCCTTGTCGCAGCGCGGGCAGAGCCGCGGCTTCTCCGAAGTCGGTGCGGCCTCGGGCGGGGCGCCTTCCGGAGCGGCGAGCGTGCGGCCGAGCTTCTCCGCCAGCAGGGCGAGCTCGCCGGCGTCGAACCAGAGCCCGTGACACCACGGGCAGACGTCGAGCTCGATCCCCTCACGCTCCGCAACGATGAGCGGTTCCCGGCACACCGGGCACTCCACGCGTCCTCCCGACCCCGCGACCGCGCCGGCTGCCCTGCAACGAGGCTTCGCGGGGTGTGCAGCGATTATATCGCCCGTGTCGCGGCGCTCACCCGAGCGGCTCGACGCGCTCGCCAAACACGACGCCGCGCGCGGCGAGCTGCGCCATCATGAACTCATAGCAACTGCGCTCGCGGCCGAGGAACTCGGGGGGTGAGACCCCCTTGCGGCCCCACAACCCGCGCGCGATGAGGCGCACGCCGGCGGCGCAGGTGTAGCCGGTCGTCCGCGCCATCGCGCTGGTCCCGGTCGTGGGGTCGTAGCGGTCGAGCATCTCGAAGGTGCGGCGCACCCGGCGCCCTGCGCTCGTGCCATCGACGATCACCCGCATCGCCGTGATGTCTTCCTCGCCCGGGGCGAACTGCCAGAGCGGGAAGAGGAGCCGCGCGGCGAGGTCGAGCGGCCGCACCGGCACGCCCGCGACCATCACCGGCTCCGCCCGGAAGAACCCGCTCTCGCGCAGGACCCTGATCTTCTCGATGTGGCCCGGGTAGCGCATCGTCTTCTCGACCATGAACGGCGCCTTGACCGTCGCCAGCAGCGAGCGCAGGCCGTCGGTGTTGAACGCCTCGAGCGTGCCCACGCCGGGGAACTCGACGAGCTCCGGCTCCGAGAGCGCGGGCATCGTCACGACGGCGCCGTTCGCGACGTAGCGGGCGGGTCGCGTGTACTCCTCGATCACGTCGGCGGGCGAGAACGGCGCCTTGTACTCCCACGGCCAGGTGCGCTCCACCGGGAGGCCGCCGACGTAGCAGACGAAGCGCTCGACCGGCTCGAGCTCGCTCTCCATCCGCCCGAGGATCAAATTGGAGCACCCCGGCGCCACGCCGCAGTCGACCACCGCGCACACCCCGCGCTCGCGGGCGAGGGCGTCGAGCGAGAGGGCGTCCTCCGGGAAGAACGAGATGTCCACCACCGGAGCGCCCGCGGCGATCACCTCGCGCAGCGTCGCAAACCCCATGTGGCCGGGGACCGCGCCGACCACGAGGTCGTGCCCGGCTACCACCCGGCGGATCGCCGCGGGGTCCGCGAGGTCGGCCTGCAGCGGCGTGACCCCGGCCACCTCGCGGAAACGGTCCAGCGTGCCCTCCGACAGGTCGGCCACCGTGACCTCGAACTCCCCGTCGCGCGCCAGGTCCCGCGCGATCACCCCACCCACCAACCCACCCCCGAGCACCGCGACCCTCATGACCGACCCTCCTTCCGCCGCGCGGAGTGTACCTCGGAGCCTCCCGCTCCCGGCGCCGGTGCTACCATCCCGACATGGTCACGCGTACCGTCGCCGCCTGCGTTTTCGCCGCCGGCTCGCTGCCCGTGGCGGCGGCCGAGCCGCGGGCCTTCGACGCCGCCGCGGCGCAGCGCTTCGCCGACCTCGCCCTGGCATGCGTGCACAAGGAGTACCCGAACAAGATCGCACACGTGCTCGCCAGCGACGCCGACGTCAAACCGCCGCGCGAGCTCACGCCCGCCTTCTGCGGCTGTTTCGACTGGCACTCCGCGGTGCATGGGCACTGGCTCCTCGTCCGGCTCGCGCGCACGTTCCCGGACGCCCCGTTCGTGCCGGCGGCGCGGGCGGCGCTCGCCGCGAGTTTGACGCCGGCGCACATCGCCGGCGAGGTCGCATACATGAACGGCGCCGGTCGCGCCGACTTCGAGCGCCCCTACGGCCTCGCCTGGCTGCTCCAGCTCGCCGCCGAGCTGCGCGAGTGGGACGACCCGCAGGCGAGAGAGTTGGCCCGCGCGCTCGCGCCGCTCGAGCGCGCCTCGGCGGCGCGACTGGCCGCGTGGCTGCCGAAGCTCGCCTACCCGATCCGGATCGGCGAGCACGCCCAGACCGCCTTCGCCTTCGGCCTCGTCCTCGACTGGGCGCGCTCGACCGGCGACGCCGGGATGGCAGCGCTCGTCGAGCGGCGCAGCCGCGACTACTACCTCGCCGACCGCGACTGCCCGATGGCGTACGAGCCTTCGGGGCAGGACTTCCTCTCGCCGTGCCTGGCCGAGGCCGACCTGATGCGCCGCGTGCTGCCGGCGCGCGAGTTCGCCGCCTGGCTGGGGACGTTCCTGCCGCGGCTGCCGGGCGACGGCGCCGCCTCCTGGCTCGCGCCCGCGACGGTCACCGACCCGGCCGACGGCAAGCTCGCCCACCTCGACGGCCTCAACCTGTCGCGCGCCTGGATGCTGGAGGGGATCGCCGCCGGCTTGCCGTCCGGCGACCCGCGCATCGCCGCGCTGCGCGCCGCCGCCGCGAGCCACCGCCGCTCCGGCCTGGCGGCGGTCACCGGCGAGCACTACGAGGGCGGGCACTGGCTCGGCAGCTTCGCCGTCTACCTCGTCACCGGCCGCGGTCTCCCCGCGAAACCGGCCGAGGGAAGGCCGTAGGGGGACGACGAAGGCCCTCCCCCAGGAGCGCGCGCGTCGCAGCCCCGGGGTCGTGCGGCCGCCTTTCCCCTCCTCCCATTGGGCTGCCCTACGTCCCGCTCTTTCACTGCCAGCGGAAGAGCTTGAGCGCGAGCGCAAAGCTCAGAGCGCCCCAGAGCGCCATGACCAGCAGCTCATGCGCGGTCGCGGCGAGCGGCGCGCCGTCGTTGATGACGGCGCGCAGCGCGTCGTTGAGGGCGGTCAGCGGCAGGGCGCGGATGAGCGGCCGCACCGCGGCGGGGAAGCGCTCGTAGGAGAAGAAGCTGCCGGAGGCGAGCCACATCGGGAGTTGCACCAGGTTCATCAAGCCCGAGACCCCCTCGACCGTGCGCGGGCGCGCCGCCACCAGCAGGCCGATCCCGGCGAACGCCAGCGACCCGACGAACGCCACCGCCGCGAGCGCGAAGACCGAGCCCCGCACGGCGACACCGAACAGGACCCAGCCGAACCCGACCACGACGGCCACCTCGAGCACCAGCCCGACGAGACGGGAGAAGATGAACGACAGCAGGTAGTGGGAGCGGCGCATCGGCGTGGCGGCGAAGCGTTTGAGCAGCTTGCGGGTGCGCGCCTGGACGACGGCGAACCCGAGGCCCCACATCCCGCTCCCCATGAGGTTGAGACCGACGAGCCCCGGGATCAGGAAGTCGATGTACCGGGTGCCGGGCGCCGTCACCGGTTCTTCGCGCGCCGCGAGTCGGTCGCGGCGCCCGAGCGCGCGCTCGAGAGCGTCGTCCACCGCGAGCCGGGCCGCTCTCCCCTCCGCGCGGGTGAGGTCGTAGCGGTAGGTGACGGCCAGGGGAGCGTCCTGCCGCTCCGGACCGGCGTCCACCAGGACGTCCGCCCGGCTCGTGCGCAACGCCCGCGCGGCGGCGGCGGGATCGAGGACCGTCACCTCGAGGTCGGGGGCGCCGGCCAGCAGCACCGCGACCCGCGCCGCCGCGGGTGTCCCACCGACGACCACGGCCCGCAGCCGGTCCGGCGGTTTGGTCCTGAAGGCGATGCCGAGGGCCAGCGCGAGCAGCACCGGAAAGACGAACACCCAGAACACCGCCTCGGGCTCGCGCACGAACTCCAGGAGGCGGGCCCGGGTGAGCTCGACGAGAGGGTGGGGGCGGGCCGCGGGGCGCTCACGCATCGCGCAGCGCCCGCCCCGTCAAGCTGACGAACACGTCCTCGAGCGTCGCCTGGTGAGTGGCGAGGCTCTCGAGCGCCACGCCGGAGCGCTCGAGTTCGGCCAGAAGTGCGGGAAGCGCCTCGTCGATCCGGCGCACGCTGAGCTGCCAGGCGTCGCCGGCCCGGATCGCCCCACCCACCCCGGGCAGGCCTGCGAGCCGTTCGCGGGCCACCTCCCCCTGCGCGCGGAACTCGACGATCTGGTCGGCGCCCAGCGCCGCCACGAGCGCGTCAGGGCGGCCGAGCGTCAAGATCCGGCCGTGGTCCATGATCGCCACCCGGTCGCAGAGGCGCGTGGCCTCCTCCATCGAGTGCGTGGTCAGCAGCACCGTGCCGCCGCGGGCGCGAAACCTCTCCACCACGTCCCACACCCGCAGGCGCGCCTGCGGGTCGAGACCGGTGGTCGGTTCGTCCAGGAACAGGAGGTCGGGATCGCTGACCAGCGCGCAGGCCAAGGCCAGGCGCTGCTTCTGCCCCCCGGAGAGCTTGCCGACGCGTGCCCGCCGTTTCTCTTCGAGCTCGACCGTCGCGATGACCTCGCCGACCGGCCGGGAGCGCGTGAAGAAGCTGGCGAACAGCCGCAGTGTCTCCTCGACGGTGAGCTTCTCGCCGAGCTGCGTCTCTTGCAGTTGGACGCCAAGGCGCTCGCGCAGCTCGTGGTCGCGCCCCGACCCCCATCTGCAGCCGAGCACTTCGACGACGCCTTCGTCGGGACGGGTCAGACCCTCCAGGACCTCCATCGTCGTGGTCTTGCCCGCCCCGTTAGGGCCGAGCAGGCCGAAGCACTCCCCCGGCGCGACCGCGAGGTCGAGGCCCGCGACGGCCGTGACGTCCTCGTAGCGCTTCACCAGACCGGTGCACCTGGCCGCGACCCCTTGCCCAGGGGCCGGCCGACGGCCGCCGCCGGTGTCCGCCATCGCACGCGCCTCCCTCGCCGCCCCGCACCGCGGCGCAACGGCCGTCGGCGGGGGACGGTCACAGAACGTCCCCCGGGCGGCCCGGCCCAGGATACCGGAGCGGCAGGAAACGTCCGCCCGGCGCCCCGACCGCCACCGCGAGACTCGTGATGTGACCGGGATCACACACCGGTTGCTCAAAATCCACCCGGCCCGTCGCCGCCGCCGGCGACTCCCTATACTGGTCCGCGTTCGGCCGCGGGGTTCCTCTCCGTCCAGCCCGGAGGTTGCAACCCCCCGGCGGGAGGATGGCATGCGTCGCCCGATTGTGCGGTCGTTTGCGCGCACCGCGGCCGTTGTCTTCGTGACGTTTGCGTCCTGGTCGGCCGCCGACCTCCTCACGATCACGCCGGACGTCAACCCCGCTCCGGCCGGCGTCGCCGTCGCGTTCCGCATCGTCCCGAAGGTCGCCGCGGCGGGCGACTCGGTGGCGTTCGCGTTCGGGGACGGCGGCACCGGGACGATCGAGTTCAGCTCGGCCTGCCTGCTGTTCGGCGGCTGCGGCGAGATCCAGCACGCCTACGCCGGTGCGGGTGTGTTCACGGTGACGGCGACCGGCACCGCCGGCGGCAAGGCCGTGACCGGCAGCGTCGCGGTGACGGTCACGGCGGGTACCGGCGACAAGGAGCTGTTCGTCGGGACCGGCGCCCACCTGGTCGGGTTCAAGGGCGTCGACTGGAGGACCGACCTCGAGGTCCAAAACCCCGGCAACACGCGCGCCCGATACCTGATCGCGCTCCTCGTCCGCGACCAGGACAACTCGAACCCGGCGTCGGAGGCGCCGTTCAGCCTCGACCCCGGCAGGAGCGCGCGGTACCCGGACCTCCTGATGACCGTGTTCGGCATCTCCAAGGGTGCGGCGGCGATCCGCGTGACCCCGATCGACGGCCAGATCATCGTGAACAGCAGGACGTACAACCAGCTCCCGAGCGGAACGTTCGGCCAGTTCGTGCCCGCGATTCCGCGCGCCCAGGCGATCGCCTCGGGCCAGGACGCCCGTCTCATCGGCCTCGCGCACGACCCGTCCCTCGCATCCGGCTTCCGCACCAACATCGGCTTCGTCAACCTGAGCCCGGCGCCGATCCGGGTGGAGGCCGATTTCCGCCTCGGAGACGGCACGTACCTCGGCCGTAAGGGATACGACCTGCTGTCGTTCGAGTTCATCCAGATCGACAAGGCGTTCGAGCAGGTGACCTCGAGCCGCGTCGACGACGGCTACGTCGTCGTCCGCACCACCACCGCCGGCGCGAAGTTCCTCGCCTACGCCTCGGTGACCGACAACATCACCGGCGACCCGACGTACGTGCCGGCGATCGTCCCGCAGTGACGCGCCCTCAGCGGGCGGCCCCCGGGGCGAGCAGCGCGCCGAGACGGTCGATGAACTTGGCGTTGACCGCGCGCGCCTCGGCGAGCACCGCCGCCGCCTCGTCGCGCGCCCCGGTGGCGGAGAGCGCCTGCGCGAGGACGAAGCGGTTGATGAGCTTGAACAGCCCCGGACCGAGCTCGCGGTACGACATCGCCTGGTCGGCGAAGCGGAAGCGCTCGGCCGCCTTCGCCGGCTCGCCCTCGACGAGGAAACGGGCGCCTTCGAGGTGCGCCACCTCGGCCTCGAGGTAGCGCCGTCCGGGCGACGCCGGCGGCAGCTTCGCGAGCTGTTCGCCCGCCTTCGCGATCAACGCGTCCGCCTCGGACGTGTGGCCGGTCCGCAGCGCCGCCCAGACCATGAACGCGCTGTCGCCCTTGTCGTCGTCGGCGCACGCGCCCTGCCTGGCCTGCCAGACGCCGTTCCAGTCGCCGGCCGAGAACGGGGTCCAGACGGCGATCGCGCACTTCATCATCTGGTCCATGTAGGCGGGGCAGCCGCCGGCGCCTTCGGCCTGGGCGAGCGCCTGCCGCGCCTCGTCCATCTTCCCCTCGAGCAACGCGAGGCTCACCAGGTGGCCGCTCGACGCGCAGAAGTCGGGCCTGATGCGGAGCGCCTCGTCGAGTTCCTTCCTGGCATCGGCGTACCGGCCGGTCAAGATGTCGAGCTCGCCGAGGGAGTCGTGGGGGTTGGCCTGATCGGGGGCGATGTACCGGTAGGTCTCGAACATCTTCTCGGCTTCCGCGAACTGCCCCTGCCCCATCGCCAGGTAGCCGAGTTGGTTGTACGCCGAGACGCGGTTCGGGGCGACCTCGATCAGGCGGGTGAGCAAGCGGCGGGCCTGAGGCCAGTCCTGGCGGGCGGTCGCATCCGTCGCCAGGGCGTCGAGCGCGTAGGGGTCGTCGGGCCTCTCCACCGCATACGCTTGCAGGATCTGCTCGGCCTTGACCGCGTCCTTGGCGTGCGCCGCCAGCGCGTAGCGGATGAGGAAGCGCTCACGGGCGGTGAGGTTCGCGAGGTCGGCGGCCTCCAGCTCGGCGTACAGCTTCGCCGCCTGCGGATCGCTGCTCGGCGTCGCCAGAGATCGAAGGAGGAAGTACTTCGCTGCCAAGAACTTGGGATCGAGCTCCACGGCCTTGGCGAAATCGGCGGTGGACTCGGCGCGGTAGACCTTGTCGAGCGCCTCCAGCCCCTGCCTGAACTCGGACAGCGCCTGGGGTGAGGAGGTCGTCCACTCCGGCCGGCGGCCCCTCAGCGCCAGCGCGGCGACGACGGCGACGAGCATCGCCAGCCCCACGAGCCCGATCAGTCGCTTTCGCTTCACATCGCCTCCTCAGCGCCCCCCCGCATCCGGCCGGCGGGCGCCGCGCCGCCCAGGTTCCCGCCCGTTCCCGTGCCGGACGCACCCGGACGTGTCTCTTGTACGAGCCGTGCGCTCAACGGTTTTGCCCTCCGCCGGCGGCCACCCCTCCCCGAGCGGCCGCCAGCCGCCGCCGGGGAAACTCGGAGCCGCGCAGGACCGGCAGCTCGAGCCGCGACGGGGCCGCCGGGCCGAGGAGCAGGACAGGGCGGGCCACCGTCCCGGCCGAGGGGTGGTTGAGGTCGCCGCCGTCGTTCGGGTTGACCTCGAAGCGCGGCGCGTTGGAGCCTGCCACGTCGATCCTGATCCGGTGCCCGGCGTTGAAGACGATCGCGGTCGACCACATGTCGACGACGATTTCGGTGGGCACACCGGGAGTCAGGAAACACTCCTCGCTGTCGCCGCAGCGCATGCGGGCCCGTTGGATGCCGTCGGTCACCAGCATCGAGCGACCGTCCGGGTAGACATCGGTGAGGCGCACGGCGAGGTCGAGGTCGGGGGTGTCGGGGCGGATCCAGAGCCGGCAGCGCAC
>SCRJ01000116.1 GCA_004298115.1 Acidobacteriota bacterium | reverse complement strand
CCGCCCCGGCCGCGAGCGCCGCGCCGCACCCGAGGGCGCCGAGGACCCACGCGCGCGCCCGGCGCCACCGCGGTCCCAACGCGAGCAGCGGCGCCACGGCGGTGATCACCATCGCCAGCGGGAGGGTGACCGCGAACCCGCCCGCGAGCCCGAACGTCGATTCGAGGAGAAAGCCGAGCGGCATCCACGCCACGGCCGCCACCGGGACGAGCGCCGCAGCCGCCGCCGCGAACGGGCCGCCCGTCGCGCCGGCGGGAAGCGACTCGGCCAGGCCGAGCGCGACGGCGGCGGCCAGAGCGGGGATGACGAACATCGTGGCGGCGCCGGGGGCGACGACCGCCACGCCGACCGCGAGCCCGCTCCACGCCAGCCACGTCCCGGCGAGCAGCCCGCGGAAGCCGGCGCGTCGCGCCGCGAGGCTCGCGGCCGCACCGCCGGCCGCCAGCGCTCCCGCCCAGAGCGAGAGTTGCGTCGGGAGGGGATGCGCGAGCCAGGGATCGGCGGCCCGAGCCAGGATCTCGACGGCCCGCGTCAGGGCGAGGCCCGCGGCCGCGACCGCGGCGGCGATCCCGGCAAACCCGCCCAACCCCCAGAGCACCGCGCCCGCCGTCGTCGTGCGCCGGCGGACGGCGGCCCACGTCGCGAGCAGCACGATCACGAACGGCCCGGCGGCGAGGAAGACGGTGAGCCCGGCGGGCCACCGCAGCAACGCGAAGCCGAGCAGGTCCTGGTAGCACGACCGCCCGGGCCTCGGGTGCGCGAGATCGGCGCCCGCCAGGGCCCGCGCCATCGCGAGAGCGTTCTCCCCCTGGTGCTGCAGGCTGCCGAGGTCGAGGTGGGCGAGGTCGTCCAGCGGCGTGTGGTAGTGCGAGACCTCGTCGATGAAGGCGAAGTTCATCCCCGCCATTCCGGCGCGCTTGAAGACCGTGAGGTCGGTGTCGTTGGGCAGGCGCTTGTACGCCTCGTACGTCACCGAGAGAGCGGCCGGGCGCCGTACCGAGCGCGCGTACGCGTCCACCAGCCACGCGTTCTCGTCGCTGGTCTCGAACATGATGCTTTCCCCGCCGGTGCCGCGAGCCTCGAGGTTGACCACCGCCCCGACCTCGCGTGCCGACTCTTCGTCGGCGACGAACGCCTCGGCGCCGAGCAGACCGGGTTCTTCACCGTCGTCGAAGAGGAGGACGACCGGGTTGCGCCCCGCCGCGCCGCTCGTGAGGGCGCGCGCGACCTCGACGAGCGCCGCCACGCTCGCCAGGTCGTCGGCGATCCCCGCCCCGGCCGCGACGGAGTCGTAGTGGGCGACCAGCACGACCGCGGGTCCGCCCGGCGCGCCCGGCAGCCGTGCGATCACGTTCTCGACCGTGCCGCAGACCGGCGCGTGGCCGGAGCAGACGAACGACGAGCGCACCGCAACCGGGAGCCCGAGCGCTTCCAGCCGGGCGACGAGGCGCGACCGCACCGCGGCGTGGGCCGCCGAGCCCACGGGATGGGGCGCGCCGTCGCCGGCCAACTCTCGCAACACGACCGCGGCCCGGGCGGCGGAGAACGCCCCGGGGGGAGCGTCGATCGGGAGGGGCGCAGGGGGTCTGAGGCGGAGGAGCACCACGCCCACGACGGCCGCCGCCAGGACCAGCGCGACGGCGAGCCAGACGGGCGAAACCGCCGTCGGCGAGCCCGGCCGGGTGGTCGATGTCTGATTTCGGGTGTCTTCGTCCACGGTCACCATCCAGGAAACCGGTCCACCACGCACGCAGAAACGGCGACGGCCGGCGCCGCCTCGTCACGCTCCCTCACCGGCCCGCCAGGCTGCCGAGCAACTCCCAGCAGGCGTGCTGCACGCGCCAGAAGCCGACCTCCTGGGGCACCAACCACCGGAGCTGCGGGCCCGGCGAGCTCAGGGCCTCGGCGGGGAGCGGCGTGACCTCGAGGCCGCGTCGGGCGCACAGGCGCATCGCCCGACGCAGGTGCCAGGCGGAAGTCACCAGGCCCACGCGTCGCCAGCCGCGGTCGGCGACGAGCCGCGCCAGCGCCGCGACCTCGTCGGTCGTCGTGCGCGGGCCTTCGAGAAGCACGATGTCCGCAGGCGGCACGCCCAGCTCTTTCCAGAGGACGGCCGTCGCCGCGGCGTTGCTCGTCATCCGTCCGCCCGAGATCGGCTCGTACGGGCCCGAGGTCACCAGGCGCGTCGCCCGCCCGGCCCTCCACAGGAGCGCCGCCAGGACGACCCGCTCGCCCGCGGCGGTGAGGTCGGGACGGCCGTCGCCGTGGACCTCGACGCCGCCCCCGAGCACGGCCACGGCGTCGAACGAGCCCTGGGCGAGAGGGTCGATCCGCGCGTACGGGCGCTGGAGCCAGGCGATCAACGCGCTCCCCACCCAGGCGTTGCCCGCCACCGTCACGAGCAGCCAGAGCGCCGCGGCGGCCGCGGCGGGCCCCCGGAGCCGGCGCCGGTGCAGGCGGCAGGCGAAGGCGAGCAGGCCCAACCACGCCAGGCCGGCCGGCATCAGGCACAGCGCCGCGAACTTCCTCAGCTCGTACCGTCCGGGCGACAGCGCGGCCGCAAGCACCAGCAGCGCGGCCGCGCCGGCCCAGGCCAGCGCCGTGCGGCGGCCGGTCCACACCGCGCGGCGGGCGCGCGCCGCGTTGCCGAGGAGGACCGCCGCGACGATCAGCGCGACGGAGGTCATGGCGGCCCGGTCACCGCATCTCGTCCCGGAACGCCTCGATTTCGCTCCTGAGCTGGTCGGCCTTCGCCTGCAGCGCGCCGCCGAGATGGGTGCGCAGCGCGGCGAGGTCGTTCTCGGCCTGGTCGATGTCGCGCCGGGCCGCGTCGGCGTCCGCCGTGGTGTCGGCCCCGGAGACGCCGGCCGCGCGGCCGGCCGCCTCGAACTGCCGCCGCGCCGCGTTGAAACGCTCCTCGATCCGCTGCAGCGCCTGCTCGTCGCGCGACAGCGACGACGGGATCAGCGCGAGCTTCCCGGTGTGGACGTAATTGTACGCAAGCAGCGCCGCGACTGCGATCGCAACGACCGCGATCAGACCCTTCATGACCGCCTCCAGTCCCCTTGTCGCGCCGCGAGCCTAGTGGCTCGGTGCGGACGCCGTCAAGGGGCGCAGGTCAGCCGACGGAGACGCCGATCAGGCGGCCGATGCCGAACGTGACCCCGGCCGCGGCCATCCCGATGAGGAGCTGACGGGTGCCGGAGAAGAGGACGCCGCGGCCCGTCATCAACGTGATCACGGCGCCCGTCGCGAAGAGCGCGACCCCGCTCGCGGCCAGGCTCGTGATCACCGCCGGCGCGCCGGCGAGGAAGAGGAATGGCGCCACCGGCGCGACCGCGCCCATGAAGAAGAGGAAGAACGAGGTGATCGCCGCTTCCCACGCCGAGCCGCCGAGCTCGGCGGGGTCGAGGCCGAGTTCCTCCCGGGTCAGGGTGTCGAGGACGTTGTCCTTGTCGGCCATCAATTTCGCCGCCAGAGCGTCGGCTTCCTCGCCGCCGAGTCCCTTGGCCTGGTAGATGAGGGAGAGCTCCTGTTCCTCCTCCTCGGGCGCTTCCGTCAGCTCGTCGCGCTCGATTGCGATCTGTCGTTGGGCGAGCTCGCGAGCGCTCTGCACCGAGAGCCATTCGCCCATCGCCATCGCGCACGCGCCGGCGAGCGTGCCGGCCAGCCCGGCCACGAGGATCGCCTTGTTGGACGAGTGCGCACCGGCCACGCCCATCACGAGGCTGAGCACGGAGACGAGGCCGTCGTTGGCGCCGAGCACGGCGGCGCGCAGCGCGTTGCCCCCGACGGCACGGTGCCGGCCCTCGAGACGCGCGAGCAACCCCCCCTCCATCCCGGAGCCGCGGGCGTGCGAGATGGTGGCGAGCAGCCGCGCGTGCGAGTTCTCGACCGCGGGGAGGTTGGCGGCGAGGGCGTCGGCCTGGACGTCGTAGTCGTTCCGTCCGGCCTGTTCCTTCATCGCCAGCATCGGGATCACCGACTGTGTGCCGAAGCGGCGCGACAGCCAGACGATGACGCGCGAGCGGGCGCTCGGCCGTCGCGCCGGCACCCGCGCGCCTGCGTCGCGGAGCTTCCCCTCCCAGAATGCGACGTGCGCCTCCTCCGATGCGGCGAGGCGGCGGTAGACTTCCGCGAGCTTCTCGTTCGCCTCGAGCTTCGCGATCGCGGCGTAGATGGCCGCGCTGTCGATCTCCTCCTGCCGGTTGGTGCGAAAACGCGCGACGTCGGTTCGGGGGGGCATGGCGAGGCGTCCTCCGTGGGGATCGACTTTAGTCCGGCGGTCCGGTGCGTGCAAGGCGCCGGCGGCGGTATCCTGGCGACCCGTCGCGGGATGGGCCGGGGTCGCGAGCGCGGCGGGACACGGGAGGGACGATGCTGTTCTCGGAGAATCAGGTCGAGCGGTGCCGCTTGGACTTCCCCGCGCTGGCGCGCACCGCGAACGGCGTGCCGCTCGCGTACCTCGACGGCCCGGCCGGGTCGCAGGTGCCGGAGCGCGTGATCGCCGCCGTCGCGGCGTACTACCGCACGTGCAACGCGAACACCCACGGCGCGTTCGTGACGTCGCGCGAGTCCGACGAGATGCTGCAGTCGGCGCGCGCGGCCGTCGCGGCGTTCCTCGGCGCGCCGTCGTGGCGGGAGGTGTCGTTCGGCGCCAACATGACGACGCTCGCCTTCGCGCTCGCGCACGCCCTCGGCCGCGAGATGAAGGCCGGGGACGAGGTCGTGATCACCGAGCTGGACCACGAGGCGAACCGCGGGCCGTGGCTCGGGTTGCGCGAGCGCGGCGTCGTGGTGCGCGAGGTGTCGCTGCTCCCCGACGGCCGTCTCGACCCCGCCGACATGCGGCGCAAGGTCACCGCGAGGACGCGCCTCGTCGCCATCGGGTACTCGTCGAACGCCCTGGGCACGGTCAACGACGTGCCCCTCGCCCGGGAGCTCGCGCGCTCCGTCGGCGCGCGGCTGGTCGTGGATGCGGTGCACTACGCGCCCCACTTCCCCCTCGACGTCGCGGGGCTCGACCCGGACTTTTTGCTGTGCTCGGCGTACAAGTTCTACGGGCCGCACGTCGGCATCCTGTACGCGCGGCCGGGCGCCCTCGACGGCCTCGGGACCGACAAGTTGCGCACACAGGAGAATTCGGCGCCGTACCGGATCGAGACCGGGACCCTGAACCACGCCGCGATCGCCGGGGTCAAAGCGGCGGTCGAGTACATCGCCTCGTGGGGCGAGGGCGCCACGCTGCGCGAGCGGCTCGTCTGTGCGATGACCGCGATCGGCGCGCACGAGCACGCGCTGGCGTCGCTGTACTGGGACAACGTCACGCGACTGCCGGGCGTCGCGGCGTGGGGGCCGGACTTCTCCTCGCCGCGGCGCGCCCCGACCGTTTCCGTCACGATCGCGGGCGTGCGGCCCGAGGCGGCCGCGGCGGCGCTCGGGCAGAAAGGGGTGCTCGTCTGGGACGGGGACTTCTACGCGGCGCGCGCGATCGAGGCGCTCGGCCTGGCGGACGGAGGCGGCGTGCTGCGCGCCGGGATCTCGATGTACAACACGCGCGCGGAGGTCGAGCGCCTGCTCGCCGGCGTGGCGGAGTTGGCGGAGCGGTGACGGCGCACGCCGGTCCGACGCGGCTGTTGCTCGCCGGGTTCGGCAACGTCGGCCGGACCCTGGCCGGGATCCTCGCGCGGCGCGCCTCGTACCCCGGCCTCGCGGACCTCGACGTCGCGGTGGTCGGGATCACGACGGGCTCGCACGGCGCTCTCGCGGACGGCCGCGGGATCGACCTCGCCGCCGCGCTCACGTCGTTCGCGACGCGCGGGCGGTTCGGGCCGGAGTGCCCGGAGTTCGCGGCGCTCGACACGGCGCGGGCCGTCGCCGTTCTCGACTACGACGTGCTCGTGGAGCTGTCGCCGCTCGCCGTCGCGGCGCGGGGCGAGCCGGCGATCGCGCACGTCCGCGGGGCGCTCGAGCGCGGCCGCCACGTGGTCTCGGCGAACAAGGGTCCGCTCGCCTGGGCCTGGGGGGAGCTGACCGAGTTGGCCGCGCGGCGCGGCGGCGCGCTGCTGTACGAGGCGACCGTGATGGATGGTGCGCCCGTCTTCTCGCTCGCTCGCCACGGCCTGCAAGGCAACACGATCGCGCGCATCGAGGGGGTGCTCAACTCGACGACCAACGTGATCCTCGGCGAGATGGAGCGCGGTGCGAGCATCGACGAGGCGGTCGCCGCGGCGCAGCGGGCGGGTGTGGTCGAAGCCGATCCCGCCGCCGACATCGAGGGGTGGGACGCGGCCGTCAAGCTGGCGGTGCTGGCGAACGCGCTCATGGGGGCGGAGCTGACGCCGGAACAGGTGGAGCGCGAGAGCGTGGCGGCGGTCACCGCCGACCGCATCGCTGCGGCGGGGGCGCGGGGGCGCCGGATCAAAATGGTGTGCGAGCTCGAGCGCGCGGGAGGGTCGGTGCGCGGCCGCGTCCGGGCGCTCGAGCTGCCGCTCGGCGACGCGTTGGCGCAGGTCGAGGGGACGGGATCGATGATCCGCTTCGTCACCGACATCCTGGGCACGTTCACCGTCGCCGAGGAGCGGCCGGACCTGGCGGCGACGGCGTACGGTGTGATCGCCGACCTGTTCGCCCTCAATCGAGCTTGAAGCCGAGGTCCAGGGTGACCTGCCACTCGACCGGCTTGCCGTCGCGGACGGAGCCCCGGATCTCCTTGACCTCGAACCACGAGAGGCCGCGCACCGACTGCGACGCCTTGGCCACCGCCAGCGCGACGGCTTCCTCGACGCTTGCCCCCGAGCACCCGACCACCTCGATCTTCTTGTAGACCTTGTCGTTCATCGTCGCCTCCCGTGCGCAACGTCCGCCGCCATTGTCCTGAGTCCGAGGCCAAGTTGCAACTGACTGGCGCCGGCGGCGGAGACGCTGTATCATCGAGCCAGACACCCGAAACCGTGGTCGCAGTCGACAACGTCGCAGCTCGACAGGGAGGAATAGAGCATGGCAAGCAACACACCACAGAGTCCCGCGCCGGCGGCGGCAGCCCCGGCCCAACCCACGGCACCGGCGCCGCAGAAGAAGGGCGTCAGCCCGCTGATCTGGATCCTGGGCGGGTGCGGCGGTCTCCTGGTCATCGTCGCGATCGTCGTCGCGGTGGCCGGGTACTGGGGCGTGCACAAGCTGAAGGGGTACGCCGAGAGCGCCAAGAAGAACCCGGCCGTGTTCGCCGCCAGGCTCGCCGTGGCGGCCAACCCGGACCTCGAGGTCGTCTCGAGCGACGACGAGAGCGGCACGGTCACGATCCGGAACAAGAAGACCGGTGAGGAGATCACCATGAACGCGGCGGACATCAAGAACGGCCGCCTGAAGTTCAAGAACGAGAAGGGCGAGGAGGTGACCTTCGAGGGGAGCGGCGAGAAGGGGAAGGAGGGCCTCCGCATCAAGTCGGACAAGGGGTCGATGACGTTCGGCAACGCCGCGGCCGAGGCGATGCCGGCGTGGGTGCCGGCGTACCCGGGCGCCAAGGTGATGGCTTCCACCAGGGAGAAGACCGTGGACGGACTCAAGGGCACGGCCTCGTTCCAGACCGGCGAGGCCCCCGCGACGGTCCTTGACCATTACGAGAGCGAGCTCAAGGGCTCCGGCTTCGCGGTCGAGAGGACGAGCGCCGGCGGCATGGGCAGCCTGCACGCCAAGGGCGACGACGGGAAGCGCACGGTGACGGTGACGGCGGTCGCCATCGGCGACCTGACGCAGGTGACGGTGGAGTACGAAGCCAGCGACGGCGCCGCGGAGTAGCGCCGCGGGCGGCGCCGCCGGGGCCGCCGCTGCCGGGCCGCGAGGGTCGCGGCCCGGGCCGCCGCCGCCGCGCACCCGTACGGCGCGTCCTCAGTGGGCGAAGGTGGCGAGGAGGGCGATCGCGGCCATGCCGCAGGCGGTGGCGAAGACGTCGCGCTTGCGGCAGATCGGCGTGGTCACGGCGGGGATGAGGTCGCTCGCGCCGAGGTAGAGGAAGAACCCGGCCATCACGAGGAGCAGGCCCCCGAGTTGGTGCTCGTCGAGGGCGACCGCGAGGCCGACGCCGAAACCGGTCGCCAGGAACGCCACGTTGCCGAGCAAGAGGCGGATCGCCGCGCGGCGCCGGTGATGGTGGGCGAGGACGAGGGAGACGGTGGTGAGCCCGTCGGCGAACTTGTGCGCCGAGAGCGCGAGGCCGACCGCGAGCGCCGTCGCGGGCGACTCGCGCAGCGATGCCGCGAGCGCCAGGCCGTCGACGGCGGAGTGGATCAGGAGGCCGAACGCGCCGTGCATCGCCAGCGGCGGGTGCTCGTGCTCCACGGTTGGACACTCGGCGTCCATCGCGTGGGCGTGCGGGTGAAGCACGTGCAGCTTGTCCAGCAGCAGCGTGGCGAGGAACGCGGCGAGCACGACGAGCAGCGCGACGCGGACCCCGCCGGCCATGGCCTCGACCCCCTCCGGGATGAGCTCGAGCAGGGCGAGCGCGACGAGCGTCCCGGCCGAGAACGAGAGGAAGATCCGCGCGTGCCGTTCCAGGCGGAGAGGCACGGCGCCCCCGGCCAGAGTCGCGCCGACGACGGCCGCCAGTACCGCGCCGGCCAAGACGATCGACATTCGCTCATCTTAGCGGCTCGCCGGGAGCGGTTACAATCACGGGGTGTCCGATCGCGTTCGCCTCGACGTGTGGCTCGATGTCGCGTGCATCGCGCGGACCAGGTCGCAAGCGAAGGAGCTGTGCGACGGGGGCAAGGTCGAGATCGCTGGAGCGCGCGCCAAGGCGCACCGTACCGTGCAGGCCGGGGACCGGATCCACATCGCCCTCGCGCCGGGGGTGACCCGCGAGCTTGTGGTGCGGGAGGTGCGCGACACGCACGTCGCCAGGGCCCGCGCCCGCGAACTCTACGAGGACGTCACCCCGCCGCCGACCCCCGAGGAGGTCGCGCTGCGCCGTCTCGAGCGCTTCGCTCCGCCGCCCGCGCCGGCCCGCGGGAGCGGGCGCCCGGAGAAGCGGGCGCGGCGGCAGATGGACCGCTTTCGCGGCCGCCGGGAGCCCTAGTCTCGCGCTCGGTCGCCGCGCTCGGCGCGCGCCGCAAACCAGGCGGCGGTGCGGCCCAGGCCGTCTTCCAGGGTCACCTCGGGCCGGACGCCGAGTTCGCGGGCGAGCAGGTCGGAGGTGATCGCCGACCGGCGTTGCTCCCCGGGCTTGCCCGGCCCGTGGGCGGCGGGGCGCCGGACGCCCACAGCCTCGGCGAGCAGACGGTAGAGGTCGACCACCGTGCTCTCGCGCCCGGTGCCGACGTTGTAGATCGCGAACCCCTTGCGGGAAACGGCGGCCACGTTGGCGGCGACGACGTCGGCGACGAAGACGTAGTCGCGGGTCTGGAGCCCGTCGCCGTTGATCGTCGCCTCGCGCCCCGAGAGCAGGCGGTCGAGGAAGATCGCCACGACGCCCGCCTCGCCGTGCGGGTTTTGCCGCGGGCCGTACACGTTGGCGTAGCGCAGCGCCACGGCGTCGAGCCCGTGCTCGCGGTGGAAGAACCAGAGGTAGCGCTCGACCGCGAGCTTGGCGACGCCGTACGGCGAGAGCGGCCGGGCCGGGTGCGTCTCCTCGGCCGGGAAACGCTCCTGCTCGCCGTACATCGCGCCGCCGGTGGACGCGAAGACGACCTGCCGGAGTGCGGCTTTCCTCCCGGCTTCGAGGAGGTTCAGGGTGCCGAGGACGTTGATGCTGGCGTCGTTGACGGGGTCGGCCACCGAGCGGCGGACGTCCATCTGCGCGGCGTGGTGGACCAGCACCTCGACCCCCGCGTCGGCGATGAGCGCCGCGGCCTCCGGGGACCGGATGTCGAGGAGGTGGAACTCGGCCGCGGCCGGGATGTTCTCCTTGCGCCCGGAGGAGAGGTCGTCGACAATCACGACGCGGTGGCCCTGCGCGAGCAGCGCGTCGGCCACGTGGGACCCGATGAAACCTGCGCCTCCGGTGACGCAAACCGTGCGAGCGATCATGGCAACGCCTCTCTCCGGCCCGGAATTGGCGGAACTCGAGCCGCTGGGAGCGCGATTCTACCAGCGCCCGACCCGCGTGGTCGCCCGCGATCTCCTGGGCAAGCTGCTCCTCCGCCGTTTGCCGGAAGGAACCGTCGCGGTCAGGATCACCGAGGTCGAAGCCTACCTCGGCGTCCGCGACCCTGCGGCCCACACCTACGGGGGCCGGAGAACGCCGCGCAACGAGACGATGTGGGGAGAGGGCGGACGCCTCTACGTCTACTTCACGTACGGCATGCACTTCTGCGCCAACGTCGTGACGCGCGCGGCGGGCGTGCCCGAGGCCGTGCTCCTGCGCGGCGCGGTGGCGGTGGCGGGCGGGAGCGTGATCGCGGCGTATCGCGCCGGCAGGCTCGACGGACCCGCGAAGCTCTGCCAAGGTCTGGCCATCGACCGGACGCTCGACGGCGCCGACCTCACGGACGGCGGCGAGGTCTGGCTGGCCGCGGACTCCTTCGCTTGCCGGCCGGCGTGGGTGCGCCGTCGGCCGCGCGTGGGCGTGGCCTACGCGGGCGAGGCCTCGACTTGGCCGTTGCGCCTGCTGATCGACCTCGCGGCGCCGGCGCCGGTGCGGGGGCGTGCGGCGCGGCGCGGTGGCGGCGGCGGAGCTGCGTCAGCAGCGCGCTGAAGTCGGCCGGCGGGGGCTGCCGGAAGTGGAGTCGTTCGCCGGTCTGGGGGTGGACGAGGCCCAGAACCGCGGCGTGGAGGGCGAGCCGCCCGATCGAGAACGGGTCGGTGTCGGGGTCCCCGTACACGGGGTCGCCGAGCACGGGATGGCCGAGGAAGGCGAGGTGGACGCGGACCTGGTGGGTGCGCCCGGTGCCGAGCTCGGCCTCGACCAGGGTCGCCAGGCCCAGTCGCTCGAGCGGCCGCAGCACGGTGCGCGCGGCGCGCCCGCCGGTTCCCGGTGCGAGCGCCGCGCGCCGGGCGCCGGGCCTGGGCCTGCCGATGCTGCGCTCCACCAACTCCTCGCGCACGAGGTCGCCGCGCGCCAGCGCGAGGTAGAAACGTTCCACGGTGTGGAAGCGGAACTGGCGGTGCAGGTGCTCGGCCGCCGCATGGGTCACGGCCAGCACCATCACCCCGGACGTGTCGCGGTCGAGCCGGTGCACGACGAGAAGGCGCCGGTGGCGTCCGCTGCGCCGCTGCAGCTCGGCCGCGGCGCGGGCGAGCACCGTGTCCTGTTCGCCCTCGATCGTGGGGTGGACGAGCAGCCCGGCGGGCTTGTTGACGACGACGAGCGCGTCGTCGGCGAACAGCAGCTCGATCGGCGGCGTCTTGGGCGCGCGCTCGCGGCGAGGCAAAGCGGGGGCATGGGCGACCTCGTCGGCCGGCCCGACGAGCGCGCCGGGGTCGGTCACCACGGCCCCGTTGACCAGGACGTGGCCGACCAGCACCTCCCGCTTGGCCCGCGAGTACGAGGTGCCGAGCAGGGCCTCGACGGCCCTGGCGAGACGTCGCGCCGTGCTCTCCATCCTGGCAGCGTAACACCTCGCGGCCGCGCGGTGGACACCCCGACGGGTTCCGGGTAGGGTGAGGGCGTGAACGGCGGCGCCTCCGGATCCGACGCGGTGGCCGGGCTGTTGGGCCGTGCGGTGGAGGCCGGCCTCGCGCGGCGGTGGGTGGGCCTCGCCGCGCGCGAGGGCGGCGCGGGGATGTGCTGGTCCGCGGGCGGGAGCCAGGCGGACGGCGCCGAGGCGGCCGACCTCCGCTTCGACCTGGCATCGCTGACCAAGCCGCTCGCGACCGCGACGTTGCTCCTCCTGGCCCGCCGCGACGGCCTCGACCTCGGCCAGCCGGTGGCCGACCTCGTGCCCGAGCTCGCGGGCCCGCCGTGGGGCGGGGTGACGGTCGCGCAATGTGCGACCCACACCGCGGGGTTCCCGGCGTGGGCGCCGCTGTACGCCGGCGGCTGCGGCCGCGATGCCTACCTCGAAACGTTGCGGCAGGTACGGCCGGTCGCGGCGGCCGGCGCCCGAGTCGAGTACTCCTGCCTCGGCTTCATCGTTCTCGGCATCGCCCTCGAGCGGGCCGGCGGCGCCGATCTCGGCGCGCTGTTCGCCGAGCTCGTGGCGGAGCCGCTGGGACTGGCGGACGAGCTGGGGTTCGCGCCGCCCGCCGCCGCGAGCGTGGCGCCGGGGGAACGGCGCTGGTACGTGGAGGAGGGGTTGCTGGCGGCGCGCGGGGTCGCCGCGGCGGCGCCGCCCGCGCTCGCCGGCACCGCGCCCTGCGACGACGGAAACGCCCGCGGCCTCGGCGGCGCGGCCGGAAACGCGGGCCTGTTCGGCACCGCCGCGGCCGTCGCGCGGCTGGCGGCGGAGTACCTCCCGGGCGGGGGCGAGCTCCTGGACGCCGCGGAAGCCGAGCTCGCGACCCGCTGCCGCACCGAGGGCCTCGGCCAGGCGCGGGGAGTGGGCTGGCAGCTCGCCTCGAGCCCGGGCTGCTCGGCGGGTCCGGCGCTGCCGCCGAGCGCGTTCGGCCACACCGGGTTCACGGGCGTCTCCGTGTGGTCCGATCCCGGGAGCCGCGCCGTGTACGTCCTGCTGGGAAACCGCCTGCACCCGAGTGGACGGACGCCCGACCTCCACCCCTTGCGCCGGCGGTTCCACGTCCTCGCCGGCGAGGCGATCGGAGAAGGGGCCCGGTGGGGCGCAAGGGATTGATCCTGGTCGCGGCCGCGTTGGCGGCGGTCGGCGCGGTCGCGGCCGCGCAGGAGAGCGTCGTCCCGAAGGAGCTCGCGGACGCCCGCAACGAGGTCCGGGCGCTGGAGCAGCATTTGCGCCAGGTCACCGCGGCTCAGGCGGGGCTCGGCCGGCAACGCGAGCGGCTCGAGCTCGAACTCCAAATCGCGGCGGTGCGGGTGCGCGAGGCCGAGGCGGAGCAGCGGGAGGCGGCGCAGACCGTTGCGGCGGCGGCGGCGGACGCCAAGGCCTCCCAGGTCGAGCTCGAGGCGGCGATGGAGAGGCTGCGCCTGCAGATCTCGCTGCTGGCCGTGCTCGGCCGCGCCGGCCTGGCGCCGCTGGTGGTGCACGCCCTCGGGTCGGGGCAGGACATCCCGGCGCGAGTGACCGTGGCCCTCGCCCTCGTTCGCGAGGAACAGCGGCGGCGCGATGAAGCCGCCGCCCTGATGGCGCGGCGGGAGGCGGCGCTGTCGGAGATGTCGGCGCGGCGGGAAGCGCTGGCGGCGACGGCCGCCCGCCTCGACGACCGCCGCCGTGATCTCGACGAGACGCGGCGGCGCGTCGAGGCGCAACTCGCCTCTCTCGAGGTGGAGCGGCGGCGGGACGCGGTGGCGCTGGCGGGGGCGCAGGAAGCCCAGGAGCGGATGGAGCGCCTGTGGGGCACGGTGGTGCAACAGGAAGGCGGCGCGGGGCCGGACGTGCGGTTGCTCCGCGGCGGGCTGCGCTGGCCGGTGGCGTCCACCCGCGTGCTGCAGCGGTTCGGACCGCACCGCGACCCGCAGTACGGGACCGTCACCCTCACGCACGGCGTCGTCCTGGCCGCGCAGCCGGGGGAGAGGGTCGTCGCCGTCGCCGCCGGCAAGGTCTCGTACGCGCAGTTCTTCAAGGGCTACGGCAACGTCGTGATCGTCCATCACGGCGGTGACGTCTACTCGCTCTACGGCGGTCTTGCTAGTATGTTCGTCCGCGCCGGGCAGCGCGTCGGAACCGGGGAACCCCTGGGTGTGGCGGGGCGGAACGAACAGGGGGTCGCAAGCGTTTACGTGGAAATACGCGTCGGGCAAAGCGCTCAGGATCCGTTGACCTGGCTCAAGCCGGCGGGGAAGTGAGGCGTCAGTGAGGCATCGGTGGCTCTTCCTTGCAGTTTCGCTGGTGATGGTCGTCGTGGTGGTCGCACTCGCGTCCGGTTCGGTCGGGGGGCCGGGCCGGAGCCTCTACCGGCTGGTGGGGATGTTCGGACAGGTGGTGTCGCTGGTCCGCTCCTCGTACGTCGAGGAGGTCCCGGTCGAGAAGCTGGAACTCGGCGCGATGAACGGCCTCGTGCAGGCCGCCGATCCGGGGGGGCTCTGGGTGCCGGAGGACGTCGCGGCCCAGTACGCCAAAGTCCGCGCCCGCGCGCTGCCGGCGTTCGGTCTGGTGCTCGGGGAGCGGTCGTCGTACCCGTTCGTCGTCCAGGTGGTGGCCGGATCCCCCGCGGCGAAGGCGGGGATCGTGCCGGGGGAGCTGGTCGAGCGGGTCGGTGCGGAGCCGGTGCGCGCCCGTCCGCTGTGGCGCGCCCTGACGCTGCTCGACGCCGCCGAGCGCCAGGGCGCCAGCGTGACCCTGGACGTCATCGACCGCCAGCTCGAGGGCAAGCGCCCGGTGACGCTCGCGCCGGCGCCGCTCGCCGCCGGCACGCCGTCGGTCGAGGTGAAGGACGCGACGGCCATCGTGAAGGTGCCGGTCGTCGACGCGGCCGCCGCCTCGGAGCTGGGCGAGGCGTTGCGTTCGAGCGCGGCCGCGCACGCCGTGGTCGTCGATCTGCGCGGCGTCGCCCTCGGCACCGCCGAGGGGGCGGCCCGGGTGGCGGCGCAGCTCGCGGGCGGGGCGATCGAGGTCAAGATCGGCGCGAACGGCGGCAAGGACGAGATCCTCAAGGCGCAGGGCCAGCCGCGAGCGTGGAAGGTCATCGTCTGCCTCGACGCCACGACCGCCGGGCCGGCCGAGCTGCTGGCGAGCGCGTTGAAGTCCCGCGGCGCCACGCTGGTGGGTACGGAGAGCTACGGCGACACCGGGCGGCGTCGCGCCCTCAAGGGCGCCGGCGGCGAGGTGTGGCTCGCGTCGGCCTGGGGCCTCGCGCCGGACGGCAAACCGATCCTGGGGGCGGGCCTCAAGCCGGACGAGCGGGTGCGGCCGCGCAAGGGCGGCGACGCCGTGTTGGAGCGCGCGCTGGAGCTGGCCGGTGGCCGCGCCGCGGTCGGCCAGGCCGCGTAGCCGGCCCGCGGGCGGCCGGGGCGGTGGGCGGGGTCTCGTCGCCATCGCCCTCGTGCTGCTGGCGGTAAGCGCCGTCGTCTACCTGGCGTGGCGCGCCGGGAAGCCGCGGCCGGCCCGGCGGGCCGTCGCGGCCGCGGCCGTGGTCCGCGAGGTGGCGGCGCGGTTCGGCTGTGGCCCCGAGCGGGTCACCGAGGAGAGCACCCGTGACGCGGCGGGGCCGCTCGCGCTCGTGACGGTCCACGCGCCGCGGCGGTTCCAGGTGGAGCGGTTCGTGCTCGACCTCGAGGCGACCGCGCACAACCTCGGCGGGAGAGTCGACCCGATGCCACTGCTCGAAAAGGGCGGGTACGGTCTGGCGCGCCTCGAGGGGGAGGTCGCCGGGACGCGGTGGCGGGTCGTGGTGCTGCGGGAGGAACCGCCGGCGGCCCCGAGACCCAGAGCGGAAGCGGGGCGCCAGGCGGTCCGCGGCGCGCGCCTCGCGATCGTGCTCGACGATGCGGGGTCGTCGATCGAGGTGGTGCGCGAGGTCGAGCGGCTGCCCCTGACGGTGGCGGTTGCGGTGCTGCCAAACGCCGCCCGCTCGGCCGAGGTCGCGCGCGGTCTCGGGGCGCAGGGTCGCGAGCTGCTGCTGCACATGCCGATGGAGCCGGTCGGGGACCGCGGGCCGGGTCCGGGCGAGGGCGCGGTCGAGGTCGGGCTGCCCCCGGCCGAGATCAGGGCGCGGGTGGAGCGGGCGCTGGCGGTCGTGAGCGGCGCGCGCGGGGTCAACAACCACATGGGTTCGCGCGCGACCGCGGACGCCGCCGCGATGCGCGCGGTGATGGACGTCCTGCGCCCGCGCGGCTTGTACTTCCTCGACTCGCGGACGACCGCGGACACCGTCGCCGAGCAGACGGCCCGCGCCAGCGGCGTGCCGGCGCTGCACCGCGACGTCTTCCTCGATGTCGTGAGCGAACCGGAAGCGATCCGGCGGGCGCTCGATTCCGCGGCGGCGCGGGCGCGCTCCCTGGGGTCGGCGCTCGCGATCGGGCACGTGCACCCGCTCACGATCGAGGTCCTCGAGCGGGAGCTGCCGCGCATCGGCGAGGAGGTCCGCCTGGTGCGTCCGTCGCAACTGGTCAAGCCGGCGGGTTAGCCTGCGGAGATCTCGATCGCGGTGCGCACCACGCAGTCCGGGCGGAGGGACGCGAGGGCGGAACAGTAGGTCGAGTGCGAGAGCTCGACGGCGCGCTCCACCTTGCTGCGGTCGAGGCCCTGGCCGCGGAGCCGATAGGTGAGGGTGATCGCGGTGTAGTACTTCGGGTTCGCGGCGGCCCGCTCGCCGGTGACCTCGACCTCGAGGCCGGCCAGCTTCTCGCGCATCTTCTCGAGGATCGCGACGACGTCCATCGCGGTGCAGCCGGCGACGCCGATCAGCAGCAGCTCCATCGGGCCGGCGCCGGCGTGCCCGGGACGCCCGGGCGAGTCCACGGTGAGCGTGTGGCCGCTCGCCGAGCGCGCCTCGAAGCGCATCCCCGACTGCCACACCATCGTCGTGGTGGTTGGTTCCGCCATGGCACCCTCCCGCAGCGCGGTTGCGCCGGGTTGGAAGTCTAGCAGGCGCTCACGGGAGCAGCACGGAAAGCAGCAACAGGAGGAGGAGACCGGTGGCGAGCACTTCGATGCCCCCGACCCTGACGGCCTGATTGCCGGGACCCGAACCCATGCGTGCCTCCCGACGCGGCCCCGCCGCGTCCCGTACACGTGTACGAAGGTGATACTGGAAATGTCATTACAGCATTTAGAAAATGCGTTTACAGCATATCCCTCTCGCTATACTTCCGCGTACGATCGCGAAACGAGGTTCACTCTGCCGAACGGGAGCGGGGGTCGTCCGGCGCCGCGGTCGCCGGCGCCCAGGCGGGTGAGGAGGTCAGCATGACGAAGCGGTTGGGTTTGGCTCTGGTGGTGGTGGCGTCGGGCAGCCTGGCGGCGGCGAATCCACCCGTGCTCGTGTCGCAGGCCGGGTCGGGCCGGACGCTGTCGTTGACCGTCTACAACGTGGGCCGAGCGCTCGTTCGCGACGCCAGGCCGGTCGCG
>SCRJ01000115.1 GCA_004298115.1 Acidobacteriota bacterium | reverse complement strand
ATCCCGCGCAGCAGCCCGACCGCCGCGTTGGCCCGCCCCGAGCATCGGCCCCGGCCGCGGGCGAGGACGGACGCGGCATCCTGGGCGCCGCCGTCGCGGTCGTCGAGCGCCACCGCCTGCGAGACGTACGTCACGACCGAAACGAGGCGCGCCGCGGCGGACCCCGGCCGTCCCGCCAGCCAGCGCAGCTCGGGCGGGAGCCGGAACGACGCGGGGACGGCGAGCGCCTCGGCATCGCCGCACGCCGCGGCGTGCGGCAGCGGATACGCGGGGGCGACGGCGAAGGGGTGGACGGTCCGACTGACCGTGACCAGCACACCGTCGGGCAGCGGCTCGAGGCCGACCTCGAGGCCGCACCGCCGGCCCGTCTCGACCCTGGCCGCCAGGGCCGTCGGGAGCGCGATCCTGGCTTCGTCGCCGCGCGCCCCGGCGGCGGCAAACAAGGTCAACGCCACCACGCCGGCCGCGAACCGCATCACGCCCCTCCCGCCGCCTTCCCGCGGTGGAGGAAACCGTCGAGGACGCCGTTGACGAACTGGCTCGACCGCTCGCTTCCGAACCGCTTGGCGATCTCCACCGCCTCGTCGATCACCACGGCGGGCGGCGTCTCGCCCGCGAACAGGAGCTCGTAGAGGGCGAGCCGGAGGATGTTGCGGTCGACGGCGGCCATGCGCTCCAGCCGCCAGTTGTCGGCCTGGTCGACGAGGCGCGAGTCCAGGTCGGGCAACTTCCCGATCACGCCGCGCGCGAGGCTGACGGCGAAGTCGCGGGTGGCGGGGGGGGCCTGGGCGAGCTCGTCGAACGACGCCACGATGGCGTCCACGTCCGTCCCCGCGATCTCGTGCTGATACAGCATCTGGAGCGCCAGCTCGCGGCCCCGCCGCCGTACCCCCATCCGTCACTCCCCGAGCCGGCGGTAGAGCTGGACCATCTCGATCGCGGCAAGAGCCGCCTGCCACCCCTTGTTCCCGGCCTTCGACCCGGAGCGCTCGAGCGCCTGCTCGAGGGTGTCGCAAGTCAGCACGCCGAACGACACCGGGATCCCGCCCGCGAGACCGACCTGCGCCAGGCCCTTGGCGGTCTCGGCGGCGATGACGTCGAAGTGCGGCGTGGCCCCGCGGATCAGCACGCCGAGGCCGATCACGGCGTCCACCTTGCCGGCGCCCGCGAGACGCCCGGCGACGAGCGGTAACTCCCACGACCCCGGCACCTTGACCACCGTGACGTCGTCGTCGCTGGCGCCGTGGCGGAGGAGGCAATCGAGGGCGCCCTCCACCAGGCGGCCGGTGAGCAAGTCGTTGAACCGGCTCACGACGAGGCCGAAGCGGAACCCTTTGGCGTCGAGCATTCCTTCGTACGTGCGCGGCATGCCCTTCTCCTTTCGGGCATTGTATGCCGCCCTCCCGCGGGCGACAAGGCAGCGGCGAGGCTCATCGCTGTGGGGCTTGCATTCTCAAGAATTCGGTGCTAGCTTGCCCTTGTGAACGTCTTCACGTTGCGTTGCCGCGACAAATAGGACGCGGCGGGCGGTTTTGAGATTGACAACAGAACTTCCCCGGTGGGGCGCCCCGCAGGGTACCGCCGTTGGATCTCCCCCCCAAGTCATCCGACATTCGGTTCCCACCGCCCCGCCGGGGGGTTATTTTCTCCAGAGCACCGGGGGCGACGCCGCACGTCGCCCCCGTTTTTTTGCGGCCGCCGCGGCTCGCCCCGCCGCCGGGTAGAATCGGCACGGCGGCGGCGCACCGGGACCAGGCCCCGTGACGGACCCCCGAGGAGGAGATGGCATGAAGCGAATGCTCTCTGGAAACGAAGCGATCGCGCGCGGCGCCTGGGAGGCCGGCGTACACCTCGCCGCCGCGTACCCCGGCACCCCGTCCACCGAGATCCTCGAGGAGCTGTCGCGCTTCCCGCACGTCTACTGCGAATGGTCCACCAACGAGAAGGTGGCCGTGGACGTGGCCGTCGGCGCCGCGTACGCGGGCCGCCGCGCCCTCGCGACGATGAAGCACGTCGGCCTCAACGTTGCGGCGGACTCCTTCTTCTACGCCTCGTTCACCGGCGCCGAAGCCGGGCTCGTGATCGTGTCGGCGGACGACCCCGGGATGCACTCGTCGCAGAACGAGCAGGACAACCGCCGCTTCGCCCAGTTCGCGCGCGTCCCCTGCCTGGAGCCCGCCGATTCGCAGGAGAGCAAGGACTTCACGATCGCGGCGTTCGACCTCTCGGAGAAGTTCGACACGCCGGTGCTGCTGCGCACGACGACGCGCACCAATCACTCCTCGACCCCCGTCGAGCTCGGCGAGCGGAAGGACGTCGAGCCGCGGCGCAAGAAGTTCCCGCGCGACGCGGCCAAGTACGTGATGATCCCGGCCAACGCCCGCGCCCGGCACCCGCTCGTCGAGCAGCGCGTGCTCGACGTCGCGGCCTGGGCCGAGACCTCGCCCCTCAACCGCATCGAGTGGCGCGACCGCAGCGTCGGCGTCGTCACCGCCGGCATCGCCTACCAGTACGCGCGCGAGGTCCTGCCGGACGCCTCGGTGCTCAAGCTGGGCATGGTCTACCCGGTCCCGGTCGAACTCATCCGCACCTTCGCCGCCGGGGTGAAACGGCTGGTCGTCCTGGAGGAGCTCGACCCCGTCCTGGAGCAGGAGATCCGCCTCCTCGGCATCGCCTGCGAGGGCAAGTCGATCTTCCCCCTCTGCGGCGAACTCGACCCGACCGTGGTCCGCCGCGCCGCCGCCGCGGCCGGCCTGGCGGTGGACCGGCCGCCGGTCGCCGCCGCCGCCCTCGACCTCCCCGAGCTGCCGTCCCGCCCGCCGGTCCTGTGCGCGGGCTGCCCGCACCGCGGCGTCTTCCAGCTCCTGTCCAAGAAGAAGGTCCCGGTCGCCGGGGACATCGGCTGCTACACGCTCGGACTGCTGCCGCCGCTGTCCGCGATCCACTCCTGCGGCTGCATGGGCGCCGGGATCGGGGTCGCGCACGGAGCGGCCAAGGCCGGGATCGGCGAGCGCATGGTGGCGGTGATCGGGGACTCCACCTTCTACCACACCGGCCTCCCCGCCCTCGCCAACGTCGCTTACAACCGATCCAACGTGCTCACGATCATCCTCGACAACCGCACGACCGCGATGACGGGCCACCAGTCGAACCCGGGCACCGGCCTCACGCTGCAACACCAGGAGGTCGGGCGCATCGACCTCGAGCCGCTCGTTCGCGCGCTCGGCATCCACGACGTCGCCACCGTGGACTCGTACGACGTCGCCGGGCTCGAGGCGGCGTACAAGGAGCTGATGGCGCACGACCGGCCGGCGGTGCTGGTGGCGAGGCGCGAGTGCGCGCTCCTGCCCGAGATCCGCAAGCGCTGGGTGGCGCTCGAGGTCGTCGAGGCGGCGTGCACCGGTTGCGGCATCTGCTTCCGCATCGGCTGCCCCGCGATCCTCAAGAGCGACGAGGTGGACGCGAAGTCGGGCAAGCCGCTCGCGCTCGTCGACCCCGACCAGTGCACGGGGTGCGAGGTGTGCGCCCAGCTCTGCCCGCACGACGCGATCCTCACGCGCGATCAGGTTCGCGAGGCGCAGGAGCACACCGGCGCGAGTTGCCCCGCCCCGCTCGACGGAGGGAAGTGAGCCATGTCCAGCCGGAGCAAGTTCTCGTTCGTCCTCGTCGGTGTCGGCGGCCAGGGCACGCTGCTCGCGAGCAACATCCTCGCCGAGGTCGGGCTCGCCGCCGGCTTCGACGTCAAGAAGTCCGAGGTGCACGGGATGGCCCAGCGCGGCGGCAGCGTCGCCTCCCACGTCCGCTGGGACAGCGAGAGGGTGTTCTCGCCGTTGGTCGGCCTCGGCGAAGCCGACGTCCTCCTCTCCTTCGAGAAGATGGAGGCGCTGCGGTTCGCGCACCTGTTGCGCCGGGGCGGCACCGCCGTGGTCAACGACATGGCGATCGTGCCGGTGACCGTTTCCTCCGGCAGCTCCGCGTATCCCGGCGACGAGCACCTCGCCCGGGTCTTCGCCGCCCTCGACGCACGCCTCGTGATGGTGCCCGGCGAGGCGCTCGCCCAGGACGCCGGCAACGTCAAGGCGGCCAACGTCGTCCTCCTCGGCGCCGTCTCCTGCCTGCTCCCCCTCCCGGAAGAGGCGTGGTGGGCGTGCATCGCCCAGCGCGTCCCCAAGAAGTTCCTCGATCTGAACCACGCGGCGTTCGCCCTCGGCCGCGCCAACGCGGGGGCCGGGGCGCCGATTGGCGCGTAGCGAGGGCGCGGCGTCCCTCACGTTGCTGCTGGGCGTGCTCCTCGTCGCCGGGCCGGCGGCGGCGCTCGACGTTCCGCCCTTGCGCCGCGCCTGGGTGGCGGTCGAGACGCCGCACTTCCTCGTCAACTCGGACGCCCGTCCGGGCAAGGCCCGCGAGGTCGCCGTCGACCTCGAGCGCATGGTGGCGGCGATGGCGCAGGTGGTCCCGCTGGCGGCCCGATCGTACCTGCCGACGCAGGTCTACCTCTTCGCATCGGACGCCGAGTTCGAGGACTACTGCGCCGCCGCCGCGGGCCGCTCCTGTTCCGGTCTCGCCGGACTCTTCCTTCCCGGCCAGTACGGCGACTACCTGCTGGTCTCCGGCGACCGCTCCGAGGAGGCCCGCGCCGTGGCGTGCCACGAGCTGACGCACGCGCTCGTGCGCGACGGCTTGTCCTATGTCCCGGTGTGGCTCAACGAGGGGTTGGCCGACTTCTGGGGCTCCTTCTCGGTGGTGGGCAAGGACGTTCGTATCGGTCGACCCGACGAGGGGCACCTCGCCCTCCTGCGCCGGCAAGGGCTGCTGCCGCTCGCCACCGTGCTCGACGTCACCTACGACTCCCCGGAGTACAACGTCCCCGCCCGGCGACCGGCGTTCTACGCCCAGGCGTGGCTGCTCACGCACTACCTGTTGCTCGGGAAGCCGGACGGCCGCGCCATGCTCGGCCGCTACCTGGCCCTCCTCCAGACCGGCGAGGGACGGGAGGCGGCGTGCCGCGCGGCGTTCGGCGAGAGCAGCGAAGATCTCAACAAGGAGCTCTACGGCTACACGCAGCGCAGCCGGATGAGCGCCATGGGCCTCCCGATCGCCAAGCTCGCGGTCGCCGAGCCCGGGGAACCCCGCCCGCTCCCCCGGGCCGACATCCTCGCGCGTCTGGCGCAGCCGATCTTCGACTGCCCGAGGTGCGACCCGCAGGCGTGCCGGCCGCTGCTCGACGAGGCGCGGCGTCTCGCCCCGACCTCGCCGCTCGCCACCGCCATCCTGGCCGCCCTCCAGGCAAGATCGGGGAACGACCGGGAAGCCGCCGCCCTGTTCCGGGAGGCGGCGGGGGCGAGGCCTGCGCAGGCGCTGCCACTCGTGCTCGAGCAGGACGCCCTCCTTCGCCAGGCCGAGGCGCTCACGGCGGGCAGTGTCGGCCGAACCCTGCCCCAGGTGGTCCGGGCGCGCGAGCTCGCACAGGCTGCCCTCACCCTCGAGCCCGCGAGCGTGCCCGCGCTCATCGGTCTGGGCACCACGTACCTGCTCTCGTCCGGGGAGGACGTCGCCCCGGGGATCCGTGCCCTCGAGCGGGCGCTCGACCTCGCGCCCGCCCGTGCCGATGCGGCGGCGACCTTGGCGCAGCTCCTGGCGCGCTCCGGCGAGCCCGCGCGCGCTGACGCGGTCGTGCAGCGTTTCGTCGCGAACTCCCCGGACCCGAAGGTCCGCGCGCAGGTGCCCGAGCTGCGTTCGACGGTCGCGCTGGCGACCGCCAGCCTGGCCGCGGCGCAGGGGCGTAGCGGCGATGCGGCCAAGGGCTTCGAGGCCGCTCTTGCCACGACCAACGACCCCGCCAGGAAGAGGTGGATCCGCGACGCCCTCAAGCGGCTCCGGGACACGAGCGACTTCACGGCGGCGATCGACCTCTACAACCACGGCGACGCCCCGGCCGCCCTGGCCGCGGTCGAGAAGCTCCTCCCGACGCTCACCGACCCGTCGTTGCGCGCCGAAGCCGTCAGCTTGCGCGACCGCATCACGTCCGCGGCGCCCGGGCGCCGGGGCGAGGCCGAGGTGATCGAGCAGGTCGCGCCCGGCCCCGACTCGTACCGGGCGAGGGCGCAGAAGCGCGAGGCGGACGCGCAGCGCGAGGCCGAGCGCTATAACCAGGCCGTCGCCCTGGCCAACCGCAAGGAGTTCTCGGCGGCGCTCGTCATCGCCGAGGACCTGGCCGCGCATGCGACCAACGCCACCGTCAGAACCGCCGCGTCCGGCCTGCGCGACCGCCTGCGCGACTACATCGCGGGCCGGCGGTGAGCCGCGCCGCGGGGGCGGCGGTCGGGCCGACGGCGGCGCCCTCCCGACAGCGGCGCGCAGGCCCGCGTCAGTACGCGGCCGGGCTCGTCGCGCTGCCGTCGGGGGGCAGCGTGAACTGGTCGGGGCGGAGCGTGACGACGTCGCGCAGCCAGGCGTCGGGATAGCCCACCTCCTGCGCGTTCCCCTTCGCGTCCTGGACGTAGCCGTCGTTGTACTTGGCGAACAGCCTCTCCGCCAGCTCGCGCCAGCGCCGGTCGACCTGCTCGCCGGCCGCCACGCAGTAGTCGGTGAGGAAGCGCCGGGCGCGCTCCGGGTCGCTCTTCGCCATCGCCGCGGCGGTGGTCTCGACCGCCGGCTGCAGGGCGAAGAAGTTCCCCTCCAGCTCCTCCTGCACGGCCTGGATGTCCTTGACCATGTACGAGAACTTCAGCTGCGCGTAATTGGCCACCAGGTTGAACACCCACCACGTCGAGTCCCAGGAGAACGTCTGCAGGCTGCCGCGGGCGTACGACGCCGGCACCGCCGCGATCCCGGCGTAGAGGGGGAAGTAGCAGCTCGTGTAGGTGTCGTCGAGCCCGTACCAGAGCACGCCCCCCACCGGGTCGGGCAGCCCCGAGCGCAGGTCGGCGACGAACGAGCACGCGGTCTGCTGCGTCGAGATCGGCCGCTCCCAGGCGTACGCCCGGGCGCCCTGGGTGAACGCGATCGGACGCGCCCGCAGCGGCGAGCCGTACGGCCCGGCGTCGACGCCCTTCGTCATGTCGTACGGCGTCCCCTCGTAGTGGTCGCGCATCAGGGCGATCACGTCCTGCACCGAGAGCTTGCGGTCGGCCTTGATCGCCAGCGGGTACGGCTTCGCGCCGGCGACGCCGCGGGCGTAGTCGGGGGCGAGGTCGAGCGACGGCGCCGCGCGGCGGAAGACCGACCACACCCGCATCTCGGTGTAGCGCAGCGTGGCCGCCGTCGCCGGGCAGTAGGCGTCGCAGAAGCGGAACGGGCCGCCGGTCTTCGGGTCGTAGTAGCCCTTCTCGATCGCGAACGCGATGACGTTGGAGGAGTAAACGCAGTTCTCCGGGTCGTGCAGCGGGAACGTCCCGATCCGCGACTTGTTGGCGTGCGCCGCGACCGTCCCGTCGGGCACCCGCACCGCGACCCAGATCGCGCCCGTGCCCCCGTCCCCGGGGCCGATCATTTCGAGGAGCCACGCCTCGTTCGCGTCGCCGATCGAGAACGTCTCGCCGGTGGAGGCGTAGCCGTACGTCGCGACGAGGTCGGTCATCACCTTGATCGCCTCGCGCGCGGTGCGGGCGCGCTGCAGCGCGAGCTGCATCAGCGTCCAGTAGCGCAGGCCGCCGCGCTTGTTCTGCAGCTCGGGGCGGCCGTCGAACGTCGTCTCGCCGATCGCGAGCCGATGCTCGTTCATGATCCCGACCGTCGCGTAGGTGTGGGGCGGCTGGGGGATACGCAACCCGACCTGACCGTCGCGGCCCTGGACCTCGAAGACGTCGCCGGCGGCATGGTCGGCCGCCGGCGTGGCGCGCAGCGTCGGGTAGTACTCGCCGTCCACCGAGTAGCTGATGATCACGGAGCCCTCGGCCGAGGCGCCCTTGGTCACGATGATGTTGGTGCACCCGGGCGCGACCCGTGCCGAGACGCCGGCCCCGAGGACGAGAAGAAGCAGGATTCCCTTGCGCATGCACGCCTCCGTCGCGGGGCCGCCGCTGCATCAGGCGCACGCCCGGCCGGCATTTCCCGGACGAGCGCGGCGCACCCGGCACGCCCGCGCCATCATAGTTCGCCGCGCTCCAACCGGGACCGGCGGTCCGCCTGGAAAAACAGAGCGCCCGGGTTGCCCCGGGCGCTTGCAGCTTCGTCGTTGTCGTTCCGGACCCCTGACCCCGGAGCCCGGACACCTGCCCTTAGTCGGAGCCGAGGTCGTCGGCCTTGATCGCCGCCGAGGCCACGTCCTCGAGCATCTTCGTGGTCACGGACTTCGGCCGCTCGATCGGGTAGCCGAGGGCACGGTCCCAGGTGATGTTCGCCAGCACGCCGATCGCGCGCCCGACGCCGAACAGCACCGTGTAGAAGTCCCACTCCTTGAGGCCGTAGTACCACTGGATCACGCCCGACTGCGCGTCCACGTTCGGCCACGGGTTCTTGGTCTTGCCGTGCTCGGTGAGGACGCCCGGCGCCACCTTGTAGATCGTGTTGACGACCTTGAACAGCGGGTCGTTCGGCAGGTGCTTCTGGCAGAACTCCATCTGCGCGACGTAGCGCGGGTCGGTCTTGCGCAGCACGGCGTGCCCGTACCCCGGGATGACCTGTCCGGCCTTGAGGGTGTCCCACAGCGCCTGCTTGACGTTCTCCTCGTTCGGGTCCTTGCCGCCCAGCTTCTCCTGGAACTTCATGATCCAGCTGAGCACTTCCTGGTTGGCGAGGCCGTGCAACGGGCCGGCGAGGCCGTTGATCCCGGCGGAAAGCGCGTAGTAGGCGTCGGAGAGCGCCGAGGCGACGAGGTGCGTCGTGTGCGCCGACACGTTGCCGGACTCGTGGTCGGAGTGCAGCATGAAGTACATCCGCGCCACGTCGTCGTACGGCTTCGGGATCCCCATCTGGTGGGCGAAGTTGCCGCCGAAGTCGAGCTTCGGGTCCGCGGCGATCTGAGCGTCGCCCTTGTACTTCAGGCGGTAGATCATCGCCGCGATCGAGGGCAGTTTGGCCAGCAGGTTGGTGGCGTCCTCGTAGGTCGGATCCCAGTATTCGTCCTTCTTCATCCCCTGGTTGTAGCGCTTGACGTACTCCGACTCGCGCTGCATCGCGAGGATCGCCGTCGAGAACATCACCATCGGGTGCGAGTCGCGCGGCATCGCGCGCAGCACCTGGCCGACGTACTCGGGCACGGCGCGGCGGGCCTGGAAGTCCTTCACGACCTCGTCGACTTCGGCCGCGGTCGGGATCTCGCCGGTGAGCAGGAACCACCAGAACGACTCGACCAGCGGGTAGTCGCCGGGTCCCTTCGGAAGGGCCGCGAACGTCTCGGGGATCGTCTTGCCGCGGAACCGGATCCCCTCGAACGGATCGAGGTAGGAGATGTCGGTCACGAGGCAACGGACGCCGCGCGCGCCGCCGATGGCCTGGGCGATCGTCACCTCGCCGATCTTGACGTTGCCGTGCTCTTTGAGCAGCTTCTGCGTCCGCGGGCGGTGCTCCTGGATCTTGGCGCCCAGCTTCTCCTTGAGTTTCGCCATACGTTCCCCTTTCACCGCACGTTCCGGACCGATAGGCCCGGCGGTCCCGACGACGCGGCCCGCCGGGGCACAGGCGCGTGCGTCAATGAGGCTTCGATTCGGAGTTGCGGCCTCGTGGCATCCCCCCCGGAAGGCTGCCGGCCTTTCCGCGAGAAAACTTTCACGACGCGCTTATCATACCCCGATTCATGCCAGTTGTGAAAGCCTTCACGGCGCGGTTACGGCGCCTGGAGCAGGGGGGTGAGCGCGTCGCGCTCGTACGCCTCGAGGCTCGGGAACATGGGGAAGGGTGCGCCCGGCGCGAGCACCGCCGCAGGCGCCACCGTGGCGACTCCGCCCGCGGCGATCGCCCCCACGAGCTGCCGGAACGCCTCGAGGCCCGAGAGGTCCGGGCGGCCGAGCAGCCCGCGCGGGTCGAGCGTGGTGCTGAGCAGGCGTTCGACCCGCTGCGTCCGGCCAGGTCCTGGCCGCAGCAGGAGATCGAGAACGAGGAACGGCCGCGGGGAGGCCGAGATGCCGGCCACCGAGACGGCTTCCACGTCGTCGAACGGCAGCAGCTCGGAGGCGCCCTGGGGGCCGCGCAGGAGGAGACCGTCCTCCTGCAACCCGTCCACGGTGCAGCTCTCGATCTCCGGGACCTCGGGCGCCGCGTCCGGCGGCGGCTCGGGCTCTGGCGGCGGCTCCCAGAACGATGGCGGCGGCGGCGCGTATATGGCGGACGCCGACACCGCGGGCGCGACGATGGGGACCACAGCGGGCGGCCCGCCCGGCGGCGAACCGGGACTCGCGGCGGCCGGAGCCGGCGCCACGGCGGCCGCTGAGCGAGGCCGGACTGGCTCGCCGAGCAGGTCGAGGCGCCGGGCGGCCTTCTCGACCAGGATGCCGGCGGCAGGGTCGCTGGCGAGGCTGTTGAAGATCTCCACGGCGGCCTCGCGGTTCGTGCCCTCCAGGGCGCACGCCAGGCGCCAGCGCAGGGCCGCGGGCCCGCTCTGGCGGGCGGTGGCCGACAGTTCGCGCCAGTGGTCGAGCGCGAGCGCCAGGTCCCCGCGGCGGACCTCCTCCTCGATCGCCTGGACGAGGTGAGCGGCGCCGGCCTCGGGGCTCTCCTCGACGCAATGACTCTGCCACATCCCGAGGTGGGCGTCGGCGTTGCGCGGCTCGACCGCCAGCACCGTGGCGAACGCGGCGCGCGCCGCGGCCGTCTCGCCCCGCAGCAGGAGGTCCATCCCCTCGTCGAGCGCGGGGTGTTGGCTCACCGAGATCTCCTGCTCGATCTTGGGGGCGATGAAGCGCTCCTCGATCCGCAGCGCCTTGATGGCGAGGGCGGCGACGAAACCGAACGCGAAGCCGCCGACGTGGGCGCGGTAGGCCACGCCGCTGTCCTTGCTGAGGCTGGCGAAGAGGAGTTGCTCGCAGAACCAGAGCGGCAGCACGAGCCACGCCGGCAGGTCCACGGTGCCGGTGCGGAAGATAACGATGAAGTAGAAATAGAAGAAGCGAACCTTGCGGCGCACGAAACGCACCAGGAACGCGCCCATCAGGCCCGCGACCGCGCCCGACGCCCCGACCAGCGGCGCGTTCGAACTCGGGAACGCGGCGATGAACACGAGGCTCGCCACGACACCCGAGGCGAGGTAGAACGCGGCGAACAACGGCCGGCCCCACGCGTCCTCGAGGAACGGCCCGGTGAGGTAGAAGAAGAGCATGTTCCCGAGCAGGTGCAGCCACCCCGCGTGTACGAACATGCAGGTGAGGAACGCGAGCGGTTTCGGGTCGGAGGGGATCAACCCCCACGACATGTACGGGTGCTGCGCCGCCGCGTCGCGGAAACGCTGCACCAGGCCGTCGAGCTCGTGCTGCTCCTCGGCGCGCTCCTCGGGGCTCGCCGCCGGCCGGCCGGAAATCCCGCTCATCGCTTCGGCCAGCAGCCGCAGGTGCTCGCGGTCGGCCTCGGACATGCCGGGCGCCACGGACTTCGGAAGGGTGAGGTACGGGTGCTTGCTCCAGTACTGCATCACCTCGCGGCCGCGTTGCCCCGCTTCCTCGGCGACCTCCCGGACCGAGACGCTCATGGCGAGGAACACCGCCAGGTTGGCGGCGATGATGCCGATGCTCACCCACGGCAGGCGCCGGACCGACGTCTGATCGAGCCCGATCGGAATGAACATGAGGGCAAACCGTCCTTGCGGTCATGATACGGGGGTTCCGGCCGCTCCGGAACCCCCGCGGGACGCCTCGACGCCTGCGCCGCGCTACTTCGTCGCGACCGCCGTCCCCGGCGCCGGCAGCTCCCAACTGAAGGGTTGCGCAACCGGCCCGACGGAGACCCGCTTCCAGAGCACGACGAAGTCGCGCACCGCGATCACCGCGGAACCGTCGGGCCGGAGCACGTACGAAAGGGGCTTGGCGGCGAACGGATCCGGACGCATCGCTTCCGGGTAGGCGGCAAGCGTCGGCGGGTAGGCGCCCGTCCGCAGCCCCTCGATCCTGACCTTCAGCGCCACATCGGCGAGGTTCCGCAGCGACATCGTGCTCTGAACGCGCCCGCCCGAGCCTGCCAGTTCCGGGAACATGACCGATTCGAACACGCTGAACATGCTCTTCGGTCGAGCCTTGCCTCGGTCGGCCCAGCGCGGATTGGAGCCGAGCGGCTGGTCCACGACACCCACGAGGTCGGAGTAGAGCTCCCGCTGTTGCGCAGCGAAGATACCGCCGAACAGGAGCTCGAGAAGCCGCCCTTTCACACCGAATCCCTCCTCCCCCATCCTTTTCGGGTCCGCCCTGACCGCGGCAACCCGCCGGTCAGTGCCGACCGCACTGACCAGCAAGGCCCGTCTCCAGGTGGCGCGCAGGTCGGTTTCGGGAAGTAGACTTTGGAGGCTTCGCAGGGTCTCGAGCGACACGTCCGGCCGGGCCGTCGCTTCGCTGGTCACAGTGAGGAGGATCTTCTCGGCGGCGATCCCAATGAGCACCGCGACCAACGGGCTCTCGCGCTCGAGGGCGACCGCCATCGTCGACATCGAAACGGCATCGGTCAGGAAACGCTGCCAGTCCCCGTTGTGCAAGGCCAGCCGCGCGTCCAGCAGGAGCAGACGCTGCCCCCAGAGCAACTTGAGAATGGGCATCTTCGCCTTGAACTTTTCGGTTTCTTTGACGGGACCGGCCAAGCCGAGCCTCGTGCTCGTCATGTCGAGTTCCTCGGCCTCGTTCACGGAATCGACCAAGCCGAAGCTTGATCTCGTCATGGGCGCCGCGCGGTGCAGCAGTTCCAGAGCCGGTGCGTTGGCAGCAAGGATGCGCCTGATTTCGGTGACCTGCTGCGCGTTCCACCGCTTCGCCTCGATCATGGTGAGGTCTCCAGCGAGCGGTTTGTCGCCCCCAGGGAGGACCACCGCCTCGGCGCCGGCGCGCAGCAGGATTGCGGCGTTCTCGTCGTCGGGGACCTTGGCTGATGCATACGGGTTGCCCGCCATCGGCCCGACCTTCGCCGTGAACTCGCGCTCGGCCGCGGCGAGCCGGCGGTTGCCGTAGATGCGAAGCGCCAGAAATCCCGCCAGCACGACGACAAGCACGACTCCTGCTGTCCGCACCGTCAAGCGCAACGCTTTGGAAATCGCCACCACCGCCCTCCCTTCAGCCCTGCAACACCCTGATCTTCATCGGCTTCTCAGAGACCCTCAACCCCGGGCTCGTCAAGCAGCTTGCGCAACTCATGGGCGGCCTTCGGCCGGGACTCGGACCCCCGCCAGCAGAGCGACATTGATGCCCACCTCCCGCGCCAGCTCGCGGTCTGCGGCGTCCCGCCGCATCTCAGCGACGCCACCCTGCCCATTCGTCGCCCCGATCTGGTCCGAGCGTCCGCCTATTGAGATCAGGATGTGGCAGGCGAGCAGGAGCAGCAGCGCCGCCGCCCACGCCAGGTCGAACCGCGTGAAGCGCACGCCCGCGCGCTCCTTGCCCGCGCGCCGGCCAGCCGCCGTTCGTGCGGCCCGCAGCGCCCGGTCCCGAAGCCCGGCCGGCGCCGCCGCGGGCTTCATTCCGGAAAACAGCTCGTCGTTCATCGCACCACCCCCATCAACTTCCGCAGCCGGCCGATCCCGAGGCGGTAGCGGCTCGCCGCGGTGAACGTCGGCACGCCCGTCACGCCGCCGATCTCGGCGAACGAGAGCCCGGCGAAGTGGCGCAGGTAGACCGCCTCGCGCTGCGCCGCCGGCAGGCCCGACACCAGCCGTGACGCCCTCGCGGCGTCGGCGGCCGTCACCGGGTCGGGTCGCACCGGCTCCAGGACGGCGTCGTCGGCCTCGACCGTGCGCTTGCGGCGGCGCAACACGTCCACCGCCGCGCTGTGGCCCATCGCCAGCAGGTACGCCCGCGGGTTGCGGACGCGCCCGAGGGCCGAGGGCGCGCTGGCCAGCCGGACGAACACCTCCTGCACGACGTCCGCCGCGTCCTCGCGCGAACCGGTCCGCCACAGGGCGAGGCCGAACAGGTCCGCCGCGCAGGCGTCGTAGATCGGCCCGATCGCGTCGAGGTCCCCCACCGCCAACGCGGCGAACGCGGCGGCGAGCGACGCGGCTGCGGAAAGGTCGGTTTCCAGCTCAGCTCCCCTTGCGGCCTCGACCGGCGGCAGCGTAGCCACCGCGCACGAGAACTCCACCGCCCCGGGTTCGTCGCTCACGTCTTGATGGACGGATCACGAGCGCGATTTTGTCACGCCCGGAGGGCGGTGCGGCCGAGGAGGAGCAAGCGAGGCGGTCGACTGACCGCGATCACGCCTCGACGCCGGCCATGCGCTCGAGGTCCAGTGCCTCGGCCAACCCGGCCTCGGGCAGGACGCCGAGCCGCCGTGCCGCGTCGAACACGCTCTCCCCCGCCTTCTGTGCGGCCTTGGCGACCTCGGCCGCGCGCTCGTAGCCGATGCGGGCGGCCAGCGCGGTGGCGAGCGCCGGGCTCGCCGCGGCGAGGCGCCGGGCGCGCTCGCGGTCCACCGTCATTCCGTCGAGGCAGCGCGCCACCAGGAGATCGCAGGCGTTCGCCAGCAGCCGCGCCATGGTGTCGAGGTTCCAGGCGAGGAGCGGGTTGGCGTGCGAGAGGTCGAGCTGGTGCAACGCCGCACTGGCGCGGCAGGCGGCGGCGAGGCCTTCCACCTCGAGCGCCACCTGCGCCACGGCCTCGGGGATCACCGGGTTTACCTTGCCCGGCATGATCGAAGAGCCCGGCTGCACCGCCGGCAGGACCAACTCCCCGAGTCCCCCGAACGGGCCCGACGCGCGCAGGCGGAGGTCGTTGGCGACCGGAAAGAGGACGCGGCCGAGACCGGCGAGGGCGTCCGCGAAGGCGATCGGAGCGTCCTGGGCGGAGATCGCGACCGCCGGGTTCGGCTCGAGCGTCAAGGCGAGTCCCGTCGCCTGCGAGAGCAGCTCGACGGCGCGGCCCACGACGCCGGGATCGGAGTTGATGCCCGTCCCGACCGCGGTGCCGCCCAGGGGGAGCCGCAGCAGGTGGCGCGCGCTCTCGTCGCCCCGGTCGCACGCCGACTGCAGGCGGTCGGCCCAGGCGCCGAAGACCCGCCCGTACGTCGTCGGCACCGCGTCCATGAGGTGGGTCCGCCCCAGCGTCACGGTCGCGCGGTGGGCGACCGAAAGCCGCCGCAACGCGGCGGCGACGCCGGCGGCGGCCGGCCGCACGCGCTCGCGCCAGGCCACCGCCGCGGCGATGCGCAACGCGGCCGGCACCGCGTCGTTGGAGGACTGGCCGAGGTTGACGTGGTCGTTGGGGTGCACCGGCCGGTGCGCGGCGGGGTCGCCGCCGAGGGCGACGTTGGCGAGGTGCGCCACGACCTCGTTCATGTTCATGTTGCTCGAGGTCCCCGAGCCGGTCTGGAACACGTCGATCGGGAACTGCTCGCGGTGCGCCCCGCCCGCGACTTCCTCGGCGGCGGCCGCCACCGCCCGCGCGATCTCGGGCGGCAGCAGACCGCGCTCGCCGTTGGCGCGCGCGAACGCCGCCTTGATCCGCGCCAGCGCGGCGAGAAAGCCGGCCGGGAGCGGCCAGCCGCTCACGGGGAAGTTCGCCGCCGCCCGCGCCGTCTGCGCCCCGTACAGTGCCGCCGCCGGGACCTCCATCGTCCCCAGGGTGTCGTGCTCGATCCGCACCTCGCCTCGCGCCGGCTTTCCGGTCATCGCCGCCTCCCGTTGGGGGAACCCGATCCATTGTCCCCCGCTTCCGCCGCGGCCGCTGCGGACCCTCCCGGCCGGCCGCCGCGGCCCGGCCGCTCGCACTCGCGGGCGATCCGCCCGGGCCTAGGCCCGCCGCGACGCGCCGCCGCGCTCCGGCAGGAGGAGCGACGCCGCGGTGGCCGTGGCGAGGATCAGGGCGATCACTCCCAGCGACAGCTCGGTGGGGACGGCCACGACCTCGGCGAGGAGCATCTTGACGCCGACGAGCCCGAGGATCACGGCGAGCGCGGGGCGCAGAAAGCGCAGCGAGCGCAGCGCCCCCGCCAGCGCGAAGTAGAGCGCGCGCAGGCCGAGGATGGCGAAGACGTTCGACGTGTACACGACGAACGAGTCGCGCGAGATCGCGAGCACGGCCGGCACGGAGTCGACCGCGAACATCACGTCCGTGCTCTCGATCGCCAGCAGCACGAGCAACAGCGGCGTGAACCGCCACCCGCGCTCGGTCCGCACGACGAACTTGTCGCCGTGGAAGCGCTTCACCATCGGCAGCACGCGGCTCGCGAAGCGCACCACCAGGTTCTTCTCCGGGTGCACCTCCTCGTCCCCCGACAGGCCGAGCTTCGCGGCGGTGGCGATCAGGATTGCGCCGAGGACGTACACGACCCACTCGAAGCGGGCGATCAGCGCGACGCCGGCGAAGATGAACGCTCCGCGGGTGACGATCACGCCGAGGATCCCCCAGAACAGCACCCGGTGGTGGTGCTCCGGCGCGACCGAGAAGTAGGAGAACAGCGCGACGAACACGAACAGGTTGTCCACCGAGAGCGACTGCTCGATCAGGTACGCGGTGAGGTAGGTGAGCGCCGCGTCGTGGCCGCGCGCGACGCCGACGACGAGGGAGAACGCCAGCCCCAGGCCGATCCAGAACGCGCTCCACGCCAGCGCCCGGCGCGTCCCGTCGCGGGTCGAGTGGCGATGGAACACGAAGAGGTCGAGCCCGAGCAGGAGGCCCACGACCCCCGCGAACGCAACCCACCACCAGTCACTCACGGTTCGGTCTCCACGGGCGATATGGTAGCAGCCGGTCGCGCACCGGGGAAAAGCGATCAGCGTTCGGGCCGGAAGAACACCGCGTTGGCGAGGATCAGCATCTCGGCGCGCGTGAGGCCGCGCGAGACCGGATCCTCCGCGAACGCCACCACCCGGCCGCGCTGCCGCGGTTCCGCCATGAGGAACGCCTTGTGCGGGAGTTGATCGCGCGAGACCGGGAGCACGAACCCGGCCTGCACGAGATCCTCGGGGCCGGCGTAGACGCCGACGTTGCTGCCGCGGTCGAGCTTGAGGGGCGTGAACACCCTCCGCGAATCGACCAGCACGTCCACCTGACCGCCGGGGAAGCCGGCGGAGAGGAGGTTGTCGGGGTCGAGCTCGACCCGAAGGATGGCACCCGGGACCAGCGGCGGCTCCTCCTCCGCGGGCTTGACCGCGTTGTCGTAGTTGAACGTCCGGTCCCCGTCCGCGGGCGCTTGGTCGCCCTTGTCCGGCTTCGCCTTTTCGCGGACCGCCTCGGAGCCGAGGCGCTTCTCGAGCTTGGATGCGAGCAGCCCGACCTTCTCGCCGGTCAAGAACGCCGCGCCGCCGCCGACCCCCACGACCGTGCCGCCCTCGTCGACCCACGCCACCAGCCGCTTGACGCCCTCCTCGCCGAGCACGCCGGCGTACGAGCCTTCCCGCTCCCACGAGTCCGGGAGCACGATGACGTCGAACCGGGACAGGTCGGCGTGCGCCAGGGTCGCGGTCCGCACGGCGCTCACCGGGTAGTGAAACGCACGCTCGAACGCCCAGCGCAGGCCCCCCGCGGAGAGTGCCGACGTCGGGGCGTCCCACGCGACCGCCACGCGCGGCGCCTTGAGCGCCACGACGCTGGTCGACCCCAGGTCGATGCCGCGCTCGGCATAGCCGGTTTCCGCGCCGACGAAATCCGCGCCGGTGGTGTGTGCAACCGCCTCGAGCCGCCGGCGCAGGCCGGCCTCGTTGCCGGCCCGCCGTACGATCACGGTGCCCGGCCCGAACGCACGCCCCTCGACCGTGAACGCCTTGCCCGCCACCGCCGCCTTGACGCCCTGGCGCCACAACTCCGCCAGCGCCCTGACCGCCGCCTCGCCGGTCCACGGCAGCAGGAACGCGACCCTGCCCTCGCCGGTCACGGTGCCCGGCCGCCGGTCGCCCGGTTTCACCCGCTCGAGCCCGGTCCCCTGCGGGACGGCCTGCAAGGTCTTGGCCGGCACGTTCCACAGCAGCGGCAGCGACCAGGCGGTGATGTCGTAGACCTCGTCGGGCAGGCGTTTGGCGTCACGGCGCGTCTGCTCCTGCTCGAACGCCTTGCCCATCGACGCGCCACGGTCGAGCAGGATCCGCGCCAGGCGGCCGAGCGGTTGGGCGAGCGGCACGACGACGCTCCCGACCGGCGCCCCGGGCTTGGCCGCGGTCACGCGGAACGCCTCGATCCCCTGCTGCGCCAGCAGCTCGCCGAGCTCGCCGGCCGCGGCGGCGTCGGCACCGTCGCCGAGGACGTAGGCACGCGCCGGGCCGCGCTCCCCCTCGGCCACGGCGGTCTGCCGGAAGGCGAACCAGCCGTGCAGGAAGCGCTCCCGGTTGTCCGCGGTCGTGAGGCACGTGGTGAACGCCGCGAGCAGGTGGTGCGCCACGCAGTCGGCGTAGGTGAGCTCGCTCCCGTCCTTGAGGCGCGTCACCAGGCCGCGGCTCGAAGCCTGCTCGAACGTCATCCCGACCGCGCCGGTCAGCCCCGGCCACGAGTCGCCGTAGCCGGGGTAGAACGCGTCGAAGACCTCGCGCGTCCAGTAGCGGAAGCCGTGCGCGTCGAACGCGGCCGCGTTGCCGCGGCCGAGCAGGTCGAGCAGCGCGTCCGCCTCCCCCTCGAGCAGAGGATGGCGGGGGACCGCCGGCGGGGCGAAGTAGTACCCCATCTCGGCACCCATCTCGTGCAGGTCCGCCGCCACGATCGGGTGGTAGCGCAGCATCGCCGCGACGCGCGCCGCGCTCTCCGGCTCGCTGAGCGCGAACCAGTCGCGGTTGAGGTCGAAGAGGTCGTGCGAGACCCGGCCGCCGGGCCACGGCTGGACGTGCTCCGCGCTCGCGGGCTCCGGGTCCGGCGCAGGCCCGGACGCTTGCCGGTTCGACGCCACGAAGCGCGCCCGCCCGTCGGGGTTCTCGACCGGGTCGACGATCACCACCGTGTTGGCCAGGATCCTTCCGACCTCCGGTCCGCTCCCCGACGCGAGGTGGTAGGCCAGCGCGAGGCCGGCATCGGCGCCGGAGACCTCGTCGCCGTGCACCGAACACTGGATCCAGACCACCGCCGGCAGGTCGCGGATCAGCTTCGCCGCCTTCGCCGGGGCCAGCGATCTCGGGTCGCCGAGCTCGGCCAGGCCCGCCTGTACGCCGTCCCATCGCGCGAGGTTCTCCGGGGAGGCGATCACGAGCAGCACCAGCGGGCGCCCTTCCCGGGAGCGTCCGTACTCGATGAGGCGCACGCGCGAGGGCGCGGACGCCGCGAGCGCCCGGGCGTACGTGACGACCTGTTCGGGGTCGGTGATCTGCTGGCCCGACGCGAACCCGAGCACCTCGTCGACGGTCGCCACCCCCGGCTCGTGCGCCGCCGGCGGCAACACGTCGAGCGGCCCTCCGGCAACCGCCATCCCCGCGATCACGGCCGCCGCGAACGCCAACGCCAATTTCCTCGCCACCATCACCCACCCCCGCTGCAGCGCGACCGGCATTGTACGGCCGATTCCCCGGCGCGGCTGAAACCCGCCGACGGCAAGGCCCCCGCGCCGGCCGGCGCGGGGGCCTCAAGTCATCCGACACGGCTCGTCGCTAGTTCGGGTTCTTCTTGCCCTGTCCCATCATCTTGAGGAACGGGTTGGTCTCCTCGCCCTTCTCGCCCTTCTCGCCGCCCATCATCGAGGTTTCCTTGTACCCGGGAGGAATCTCGAACGTCGAAGCCGGCACGACCTGCATCCGCAGGTCGGTGACCTCCATCGTCGTGGTGGTGGTCTCGACCTTGCCCTTCTCGTCGGTCGACGTCTGGACCATCCGCGTCTTCAGCGGGAACCCCTCGACCTTGCCCATCTCCGCCTTGATCAGGGCGTCGAGCTGCTCGTTGTTGGTCTTCGGCGGGGTCTTGCGCAGCCAGATCCCGAGCCCGGCCTCGACGAGTTTCGGCGCCGCCCAGATCTCTTCGTCCTTGACGACGTGCATCTTCTTCTTCATCATCATCATGCTCATCGACAGCGTGTAGCTGGTGTGAAACTTGTAGTGGATCGTCGGCACCCCGGCGACGAGCCCGTCCGGCTCCTCCGCGATCTTCTCGACCTTGGGATCGGTGTAGGTCATGTTCATCATCTTCATCATGCCGCCGGCCATCCCCATCAACGAGTCCATGTCCCACTTGAAGTACGACTTCTCCTCGGGGTTCACCATGTAGACGACCTTGCCGCCGTCCTTGGTGACCATGTACATTCCCTTGCTCATCATTGGGTTGCCGCTACTCTCGAAGACCACCTTGGCGCTGTCGCCGCTCACCCACGCCTGAACCGTGGCGTCCTGGGCTGCGGCGCCGCGCCCGCCATCCGCGGTCGTCTTGGCGGTGTAGTAGACGCCGGCATACGAGGGAACCCCCGCCACCAGGAGAATCAGGACGGCAAGGACGCTGAGTTTTCGCATAGAACCTCCCCTTCCGGTATTAGACGCATTATCGATTCTGGCTCAGATTGACGCAAGCTGCCGGCGTGCCGCGCCGGTTGCGCCGCCGGCCGCGTCCAGACCCCGGGGTTCACGCGCTGACGACCTCGCGGACCTCGGGAACGCGCTGCTTGAGGCGCTCCTCGACGAACCCGACGAGGGTCATCGTGGCCATCGGGCAACCTCCGCACGCGCCGAGCAGCCGCACCGTGACCACGCCCCCGTCGACGCCGATCAGCTCGACGTCGCCGCCGTCCATCTGCAGCGCCGGCCGCAGTTCCTCGAGAACCTCCCGCACCTGCTGCTCCATCGTCGCGACCGCGTTCGTCATCCGGCCCTCCCCATGGCCCCTATTGTGACATGATGCACAACAGCGGCGGAGGCCGCCCGCTTCCCGGTCGTCCGCCGCGGCGGCTTCTGCTACCGTACGGGGTTGGGGCGGGACCTCCGAGAACCGGACGGCCCGGCTTTACGTTGGACAGGGCGATGAGAGACGAGGCACTCGAAAGCGTCGTGGAGCGTTGCCGGTCAGGCGATGAGCGGGCGTGGGAAGCGCTCGTGGACGCGACCGCCGACGACATCTTCCGCATGGCCGTCTCCTTCACCCGCCACCGGGGCGAGGCGGAGGAACTCACCCAGGAAGTGTTCCTCAAGCTCTGGCAGAACCTCCACCGGTACGTCGCGGAAACCTCGTCGTTCCGCGCGTGGGCGTACCGAGTCGCCCGCAACCTTTTCGTCGACGCCTACCGCCGGTCCCGCGAACAGCGCAAGGCGACCTGGGTGGACCCGGAATTCCTCGAGACCCTGCCCGGCGGCGAGGATCCGCACACCCGCGCCGTCAGGCATCAGCGGCTGGAGCTGGCCAAGGCCGCGCTCGAACGCCTGCCCGAGGAGCTGGCGCAACTGATCATGCTGCGCGACTTCGCCGATTGGAGCTACGACGAGCTCGCCGCGGAGCTCGAGCTGCCGATCGGGACGGTCAAGTCGCGTTTGAACCGGGCGAGACGCGAGCTCGCCGCCGTGGTGGCCATGCAGATCACCCCCCGGCTGCGGGTCGCGCCCGCGGGAGCCGAGTCGTGACCCGCTGCGACGCCCTCCGCGACCGCCTCGACGCGGCCCTCGCCGGCGCCCTCCCGGCGGACCTGGCCGAGCACCTGGCCGGCTGCCAGGCGTGCCAGGTCGCGGTGGAACGGGCGCGCGGTCTCGCCGAGGGCGAGAGCGTTCTGCGCGCGGTGCGGGCGCCGGAGGCGCTGGTGCGGCGCCTCAAGCAGATGCCGCGCCTGGCGCCGGCGTGCGAGGAGGCGCTCGACGCGCTCGCCGCCGCGCTCGACGGCGAGGTCGCCGAATCCGACCGGGGTCTTCTCATGGAGCACATGCGCACCTGCCCGTCCTGCCGGGTCGCGTGGGAGGCGTTCGCCACGCTGCGGGAGGTCGGCGCCGCGACCCGGGCCGGCGGTCGGCTGCGGGCGGCGCTCGCGCTGCCGCCGCGCCGGCACATCGAGCTGCGCCGGCAACGGGCACGGTTCTTCGACCTGCGGCTGGCGACCGCCGCGGCGTACCTGCTCGCGGCGCTCACGGTCTTCCTCGTCTCCAACCCGGCGCAGGTCGCGCGGGCGTCGAGCGAGCGGATGGACCAGGCGGCCGTGTACGCCCGCGCCGCGGTGGAGAACCGGGTCTCGAGTTACTCCGAACGCCTCAAGGGCTCGGTCGTCGCCGCCGAGGGCTGGGCGCGCGACCGCGCCGCCGAGGTCTGGAACGGAGCGCGTTCCCTCTTCGGGGGCGCGCGCCCGAACCCGAAGGCCGGCGAGCACGTTGTTAAAGGTGAAAAGGGAGGACGGTCATGAACGAACAGGAAACCTACCAACAGGCACAGGCGAGTGCAGCCCCGGTCGCAACCGGATTGCCCCCGATCGCGCCGCCGCTCCCGCCGGCCGCGCCTCCGGCGATCCCAGCCACGATCCGGCGCTCCCCCGGACTCGCGGTTGTGCTCTCGTGCTTTCCCGGCCTCGGCCACCTCTACCTCGGCCTCTACCAGCGCGCGTTCGCCATCTTCATCTCGTTCGTCTTCGCGATCTGGCTGAGCGAGCACTCCACCCTCGGCATCCTCGTCGCCGGCGTCGTGCTCTTCGCCTTCGTCGACGCCTACCGCCAGGCGCAGGCGCTCAACCTCGGGATCGTCGCCGAGCCGGCGTACCCCGCCGCGGGCGCGACCCCGGCGCGGGGCAGCCGCCTCGGGTTCGGCGTCTTCCTCCTCGTGGCCGGCGTCTTCCTCCTGTACAACCAGTTCTACCCCGTGGATTTCTCCTTCCTGGAAGACTGGTGGCCCGGGCTGCTCGTGCTCGCCGGCGTGTACATGGTGTTCGCGCACTTCCGCGAGAAGCGGCGTCAGGCCGAGCAAGCCGCCGGGAGCGGCGCGATCGCCGACGGTTCGCCCCGGGGTTTCTGACCGGCCGGCCCGCCGCGGCGGGCGCACCCGCCAAACGAAGACCCCGCCGGATACCGGCGGGGTCGTTGTTGTCCGGCGCGAGCCGTCGTCAGATGAACAGCGGGGCGAGGACGAGGGTGATGGTGGAGAGCAGCTTGATCAGCACGTGCAGCGAGGGGCCGGCGGTGTCCTTGAAGGGGTCGCCGACGGTGTCGCCGACGACGGCGGCGCCGTGCGTCGGGTTCTTCATCTTCTTGCCGTCGGGCCCGGTGAGGTACTTGCCGCCGTGCGCCCCGCTTTCGATGTACTTCTTGGCGTTGTCCCAGGCGCCGCCGCCGTTGTTGAGGAACAGCGCCATGAGGATGCCGACGATCGTGCCGACCATGAGCAGGCCGGCGACGGCCTCGGCCGAGATCAGCGTGTCCTGCGGCGTGATGAAGACCTTGAAGGTCACGCCGACCACGATCGGGGTGAGGACGACGAGCAGGCCGGGCGCCACCATCTTGCGCAGCGCCGAGCGGGTGACGATGTCCACGCAGGTGCCGTAGTCCGGCTTGAAGTCCGCGGGGAACTGGATGATGTCGTTGATCCGAGGCAACTTGGCGTACTGCCGGCGGACCTCCTCGATGATCGCCTGCGCCGCCTTGCCCACCGCCCGGATCGCCATCGACGAGAACAGGAACACCAGCGCCGCGCCGAGCAGCCCGCCGACGAACACGACCGGGTTGGCGAGGTTGACCGTGTGCATCGGGTGGCCCGCGTACTGCGCCACCTCGTCCATGTACGCCTGGAACAGCAGGAACGCCGCCAGCGCCGCCGACCCCACCGCGTACCCCTTGGTCAGCGCCTTGGTGGTGTTGCCCACCGCGTCCAGCCGGTCGGTCTTGCGCCGCACCTCTTCCGGCTGCTCCGACATCTCGACGATGCCGCCCGCGTTGTCCGTGATCGGCCCGAAGGTGTCCATCGCCAGGATGTATGCCGCCGTCGCCAGCATGCCCATGGTCGCGACCGCGGTGCCGAACAGCCCGCCGTTCATCCCCGACGCGACCGGGAACGCCGACTTGCCGAGGAAGTACGAGATCAAAAGCGCCGCGCCCATGACCAAGGCCGGCATCCACACGCACTCCAGGCCGACGCCGACGCCCGCGATGATGTTGGTCGCCGGGCCCGTCTTGGACGCCTCCGCGATCGACTGCACCGGCCGGTAGCGGTACTCCGTGTAGTACTGCGTGATGTACACGAACGCCACCGAGGTGAGCACGCCGACGATGCCGCACAGGAAGAAGTGCCACCACGCGTCCGGCGCCGCCGGCGAGTTGAGCAGCCAGTACGTCGCCCCGCCGAACGCCGCCATCGCCAGCACGACCGCGAAGTAGTACCCCCGGTTGAGCGCCTGCATCGGGTCGAGCTTCTCCTCCTTGTCCATGTGGACCATCATGATGCCGACGATCGAGGCGATGATCCCGAACGCGCGCGCGATCAGCGGGAACATCATCACCCCGATGATCCCCGCCGAAAACCCGAAGTTCGCCTTCTCCGCCGCGGCCGCCAGCGACGCCCCCAGGATCATCGCGCCGATGTTCTCAGCAGCGGTCGACTCGAACAGGTCGGCGCCGCGCCCCGCGCAGTCCCCGACGTTGTCCCCGACGAGGTCCGCGATGACGGCCGGGTTTCTCGGGTCGTCCTCCGGAATCCCCGCCTCGACCTTGCCCACCAGGTCGGCGCCGACGTCCGCCGCCTTGGTGTAGATGCCGCCCCCGAGCTGCGCGAACAGCGCCACGAACGACGCCCCGAACCCGTACCCCACGATCAAGAGCGGGATCTTCGTCGGCTCGACGTTGCCGAACGCGTTGACGATGGCGAACAGACCGCCCACCCCGAGCAGGCTCATCGCCACGACGAACAGGCCCGACACCGCCCCGCCGCGCAACGCGATCCGCAGCGCGTCGTTCAAGCTCGACAGCGCCGCCGTCGCCGTCCGGATGTTGCTCCGGATCGACACCCACATGCCGACGTACCCGGCGAACACCGAGCACAGCGCGCCGAGCACGAACGACAGGGTGATCCACGAAGCGAGCTGCAGCGAGCTCCCCACCGGGTCGAACTCCCGGTGGCTGCGCACCACCCCGTACCCCAGGAACAACACCGCCGCAAACACCACCGCCAGCAGCAGGATCGTCCGGTTCTGCCGGCGCAGGAACGCCTCCGCCCCCTCCTTGATCGCGTCCGAAATCCGCCGCATCGCCGGGCTGCCGGTCGAGAACTTCAACACCCACCGCGCCAGGTAGACCGCAAACAACAACCCGAACACCGACAACCCGATGACCAGAAGAATCAGTTGTGCCGT
>SCRJ01000114.1 GCA_004298115.1 Acidobacteriota bacterium | reverse complement strand
GAGGTCGGGCGAGAGGGCGTAGCGGTCGCCCGCCGGCATCCGCTTGCCGTCGATCAGGACCAGGGTGCGGACGTCGCCCAGGTTGCGCAGGTTGACCGTGGCGGTGCCGGAGGCGCCGTTGGAGACCGAGGCGTTCTGCGCGCTGAAGACCTGCGGCAGGTTGGTGAGGAGGTCCTCGAGCCGGGTGTTCCCCTGATAGGTGAGCTGCTCGACGTCCATGGTGGTGACCGGGCTCATCGCCTCCAGGGTCGGGCGCGGGATCAACGACCCGGTCACCGACACCTCTTCCTTGTACGCGCTGCGCATCTGCACCTGCAACGTCACGACGCGGCCGGCGCCGACGGCGATGTCGGTCCGCTCCTGGGCCGTGAACCCGGGCAGCGTGAACTTCACGGCGTAGGTGCCCGGGGGCAGCATCTCCACCCGGAACCGTCCTTGCTCGTTGCTGGCGACGACCTTCGCTTCCGCCAGCCCCGGCCCGCTCACTTCGATGTTGACGCCCGGCAGGACCGCCTTGGTCTCGTCGGTGATCCTGCCCTCAATGGTCCCGGTCGCCTGGGCGAACGCCCCCGCGGCGACGAACGTTGCGGCGAGTACCAGAAACGCAAACCTGACGCACTTCATACGCTCTCCTTTAGGTTGTCTGTCACGATTGCAGCAATTGGTTCCGGTCACCAACGGTACGGCCTGAGGTCTTGGCCACCTCCTTCCTTCTCCGAAGCGAGAGGTGAAGCGGCGTTCGGCGTGACGAGCCCGCACGCAGGCGACGGCGGGCGACCCCGTCGCGGTCCGCCGTTCGCCGCCCCAGCGCTCTCGTCGTAGGTCCATCCACGCGCACGCGAGCAGGGAAGCGACGGCCCACGACTGCTCGGTCCCCGCGACAATCGGACCACCGCCCGGCGATGCGAAATCAGTTTGTTGTTGGATCCCCGGCGTTGGCTCGGGGTGCTTGACTGGACAACCCCCTCCCTGGGACTCGCGCCAGGGCAGTGGAGCGGACCTGACCGGATCACAAGCAAATTCTCTGCCAGCGCAGGCAAAGGTCTCATTCGTCAACCCGCCCGAAAACGTACGGTCTCATGAATCTCGTGTACGAAGCGCCGGACAGGGACGGCTGGTTCTGGGGGTCGTGGCGAGGTCGCTCGACGCTCGGCCGGCGCCACGCCCCGCTCTCGTGGCGCGCGCGCTCCGCACGCGGTGGAGAACCGGAGGGGTCCAGAAAGAGAACGCCCCGGCGGTTGCCCGCCGGGGCGTCGGAAGCTGCAAACTCACTGTGGCCGTCGCTAGAAGCGCACTCCGAACGAGACCTGGAACGTGCGCGGCAGCTGGTAGCTCGCCGCCGAGAGCGGCTGGCCGAACGACGGCCCCTTCTGCCAGTTCGCGCCCATCGACTTACAGTCGGCTGCAGGCGCGCCCTGCGGGCACTCCACCGGGGTCGCCGTGAACGGGTTGAAGAGCAGCCAGCTGGAGCCGGTCGCGCGGGTCTTGACGGTCGTGTCGACGGCCGTCACGCCGTGCTCGTTGAACACGTTCATCAGCTGTGGGTGGACGTAGAACTCGATTCCCGCCCCGAGCGCTTTCACCTTGAACGAATAGTTGAGCGCCAGGTCGGTGCGCGTGATGTTGTCGGTGTGGTACGCGTCGCGCGCCGTGAACCAGTACCCCACGGTGGTCGGCCGGTTCGCGTAACCGGGGTTCGTCACGTACGGGTAGGAGTAGACGCTTCCGTTGGCGCCGTACGGCTGGCCCGAGAAGTAGCTCTGCATGACGCTCACGTTGAGCGTGTTGCGCCGCGAGTTGACGACGTCCCACGCCGCCCAGACGCGTCCGGTGTGGCGCTGGTCGCCGGAAAGGTCGCCCTTGGGGTTGTGCCACGAGGCCTGCGAGTACTCAGGGTAGAGGTAGGTGTTCTGCGTGTCCCAGATCGGGCCCGAACCCACGTTCTCGCCCTCGTAGTTGCCGTAGAGGTGCGACCAGGTGTAGTTGCCGCCGACGTTGAGGGTGTCGCGCAAGCGGTAGGCGAACTGTACGGTCGCGCCGTCGTACTTCTTCTCCATGGTGTGGTCGTTGACGATGAGCTGGATGTCGCTCACGTTGCCGAACTCGTCGGTGACGCGGCCGGTCGTCATGTCGATCTTCATCGCGTACATGTCCTTGTACTGCCGCTTGACGAAGTCGAGACGCACGAGGCCGCGGTCACCCAACCGCTTGGTCACGCCGAGAGAGACCTCCTCGGCGTACGGCGACTTCAGGCCAGGGGCCACGATCCGCGAGAGGCCGGCGATCGCCCCGTAGCCGATCTCCCGGCCGGCCGGAGTCCCGTTGGCGTTGGTGCCGTTGGCGAACAGCCAGGCGAACACCTGCTCGAGGACCTGATGGGCGTTGAGGCAGGCGCCCGGGTTGGCGGGGTCGCAGTCGGTGTTGAGGTCCGGACCTTCGTAGAAGTAGCCGAAGCGCGACGGGTCGCCGGCGCCCTGGCTCGCGATGCTGCCGGCCACCGCGGTGACGTAGTGGGCGTAGTTGCCGTTGAGCAGCCAGCTGCCGTCCGCGTTGAGGTCGTAGACGACGCCGAGGCGCGGGCTCACCCTGCTGTCCTTGGCCACGACGTTGCCGTTGGCATCCTTGCCGTCGTTCTTGTCGTAGCGGGCGCCGAGGTTGAACGACAGGTGGCTGTTCAGACGCCAGCGGTCGTTCACGAACGTCGAGTTCGTGCGGAAGTCCGTCCCTTTGGAGAGGTTGAGGATCTTGTAGTAGGTGAAATCCGAGTTGCCGTCACCGGTGACGATGAGGATCGGTTGGTGGAGGGTGGGGTCGAGCACGTAGTTCCCGGCCGCGTCCGTGAGATATTCGTTTGGCCAGAACGTCCAGTCGGAGCCGGACTGGTGGTTGTTCGACAGGATCGAGTCCCTGAAGCTGTCGTACCCGAACACGATGTCGTGCGAGCCGAGACCGCTCGAGGCCGCGAACCACGAGCCCTTGACCAGCCAGTCCTCGTTGTCCCGGTTCTCCGGGCCGCAGACGCCGCAGAACGGGGACGTGTTGGAGAACCATCCGTTGACGTTGTCGCGCACGGTCGTGCCCTTGATGAGGTCGGTGTACTGGCTCCCGGAGCCGACGAACGACATCGTCTTCTTCGAGTACTGCCCCTCGACGAAGAAGTTGTTCGTGAGCACGCCGGTGTAGTTGAGGGCCTTCAGGTCGTACGGGAACTGCGGGTTCCGGTCGATGCCGGCAAGGTCCATCACGGTGGGGTTGGCGAGCCGGTTCTCGATCTTGGAGTCCACCTTCAGGTAAGAGCCGATCAGGCGGTGGTTGGGGTTGATCGAGTAGGTGAGCTTGCCCTCGTAGCGCTTCTCGGTGTCGGTCTGGGGGAACGCGATGTTGGTGGCCCACGTCTGCAGCTCGTTCTTGAGCGTGCGGCTCCGCCCGGCCGCGAAGTACCAGAGGTGGTCCTTGGCGATCCAGCCGCCGACGGTCGCCTCGTAGATCTGGTTGATGTTGTCCGCTCGCGAGGTGGTCTTCGGCGTCTTGGCGGCCCACTTGTCGCTCGTCAGGGTGTCGCGGAACGTGGCGTGCAGCTCGTTGCCGCCCGACTTGGTCAGGGTGTTCACGACGCCGCCGGCGAAGCGGCCGTACTCGGCGGAGATCGCGGCGGTCTGCGTCGTGGTCTCCTGCACGGCATCCTCGATGAACAGCGGGCTCGGCGTGTTGCGGATGTTGTCCTGGATCACCACGCCGTTGACCATGTAGATGTTCTCGTACGACGACGCGCCGGAGATCACGAGCGCGGCCCGCGGACCGGTGCTGGTCACGCCCGGCGCCAGCGACGCGGCGGTGACGAGGTTGCGGTTGAACGCCGGGAGGGTGTTCAGCAGGTTCTGGTCGATCGTCGTCGCGACCTGCTGCGAGGACGAGATCGTCTCCTGCGCGCCGACCACCGTGACCTCCTCCGCCACCTTCGTCACCGGCATCGTCGCGTTCACGGTGGCGGTCTGGGCGGCGGAGAGCCTCACCGTGGTCTCGAGGGTCTGAAACCCTTGCAGCTCGAAGCGGATCTTGTAGTCGCCCGGTGGGAGATAGGCGAACAAGTAGTCGCCGGTCACTTCGGTGGCGGCGGTTCGAATGCCCTGCAAGGAGGGCGAGCTGACGCTGACGGTCACGCCCGGCAGGGCGTCCTTTCCGTCGGTGGCCCGGCCGATCAGCGTGCTGGTCGGGTTTTGCGCCAGGGCCGTTGCCCCGGCCATGGCAATGACCGCGATAGCCACGAACACTTTCACGATGCTTCTCATCCTTGGCCTCCCCCGCGCCGTCCGGCGCGGATCTGGATGCGCACGGAAGCGGCGACGCTCCTCCAGGAGTCTCCGTGCGAATCGTTGGGATCGTCCGCGCAGGGTCGTTCCGACAGCCGAGAACTGGGGCGGCGAATGGAGATGGTCCATGCTCCGTCAGTAGCGACGGCCGACCGCGCGGAACTCAACTCTTGTCTTCTCGATTTTTGGCGACCGCTCGTGGGGCTCGGCTGGACAACCCCCTGGCCGGTTTCGCGCCTGGGCAGAGGAGCGAACCTGCCTTCCCTCTTGCAAGTCCGTTGCCAGGACACACGACGTTCTCGAATGCCAGTCTGCGGCGGAATGTACGTTCTCATGAACATCGTGTCCGGAGCGCCGAACATGCGAGGGCCGCGACCGTGAGGGAAGGTGTCGCGGGTCAGTGCGTACCCCGGGGATCGCCGGGTCGTCTGCACGGTCACCACCTCGCCTCGGCCTGCGCTCCCGACCACGGCCGACGTTCTCACCGTCGCCGCGGCCGGGCTCCTGCCGCGGCGCTCGGCTTGCCAGGACCACGCGGTAGCGGGCCAGGTTCCGCCGGGTCCTTTCGAGTGCGGCAGCGGCGGTCGCCACCGGTACCACCTCGGTCTTCGCGGCGATGCCGCGGCGCGCCGCGAGGACCAGCATCTCGCGGATCGCCGCGGGTTCTCGATTGCACCGCCGGTGACCGACGCGAGCCGCCGATCAGGAGCATTGCCGGCACCGAACGCGGCCCCGGCGCGGGCCGAGCTGGCAGAACACGCCCTGTGGTCGTTGGTTTCCGGCGATCAGGACGCCCCTCCGGGGCGGCCTGTCGTGAACGAGCCCGGGGCAACCTGCGCGCGCGCCGACTCGTAGAGTGGGGGGAGGGAGGCGTTCCGTGCGCCGCACACCCGGAGCGGGAGCAGTCCCCGGTCTGGTAACGCCGTGGCTCATCGCCGGCTCCGTCCTGGTGGCGGGCCCATCAGGAGCCGCGGGCTCCGATCGGAGGCCGCCCGACCCGGCGCGTTCCGTCACCGTGCCGTTCGCGCTGGACCACAACCGGATGATCGTCGACGTCGAGTTCGTGCGGCGCGACGGGACGATCCGGGCGGCCCACGCCTGGGTGGACACCGGCAACCCGGTCCTTTTCCTCGCCGAGACCCTCGCGCGCGACCTCGGCCTCAACCTGCCGGGCGCAGGCACCGGAGGCGGCCCGGACGCGGGGACGGTCCCCGCACCGGCGCCGCCGATGCGCCTGGGCGGCGTGTCGTTGGCGACCGACGGTGTCACGACGCGCATCCGGCCCGGCCCGCGCGTGATGCCCGGCGTCCCGGCCGAGGCCAACCTGCCGGCCAGCGCCCTGCGCCACGGCCGCGTCGTGTTCGACTACCCGGCGCGGAGGCTGACGTACGCGACGGCCGGCGCGCGGCGACCGCGCGGCGTCGCGGTGCCGTGCCGCGTCAACGCCGCGACCGGTCTCGTCCAGGTCGCCGCGACGATTGCGGGCGAAACCGTCGAGCTGGCGATCGACAACGGCTCGGCCGGGACCTGGGTCTCGCGCCGGCTCACCGCCGCGTGGCGTTCCCGCCACCCCGAATGGCCGCGGGCGACCGGCGCGGTCGGGTCCGCGAACTTCTTCGGCTTCCCGTTCGAGGTCGGGGGCGACCTGGTGCGGATCCCGATGCTCGAGGTCGGGGCGGTGCGGCTCGCGGGCGTCGGTGTCCTCGGCGTCGACCAGGACCTGTTCGACTGGTACTCCGGCAAGACGGTCGTCCCGGTCGCGGGCTTCATCGGTGCGAACGCCCTCCAGGGGGTCCGGCTCGAGGTGGACTTCGCGCGGGGGATGACGTACTGGGACGAAAGGTCGGCGCTCCCCGCCGGCGACTTCGACACCGTCGGGCTGACGCTGCGGCCGGAGGTCGGCGGGGGGTACACGGTGGCCGGGGTCGCGGCGAAGGACGGGCGCGCCGCCGTCGCCGGGGTCGAGCCGGGCGACGCCCTGGTGAGCGTGGACGGGTTCGAGGTGGCGCACGCGACGATGGGTCGGGTCGTGGCGGCCCTGCGCGGGAAGCCGGGAGCCACGCGCACGCTGGTCGTCGAGCGCGCCGGAGCCCGCGCCACGGTCGTCGCGACGGTCGTCAGCCTGCCCTAGGACCACGCCGGTGTCCGCCGGACACCGTCTCTGCCACAATCGGGGCCGCGAAGGGAGGTGCGGCGTGGAGGCGATCGAGCCCGACATCACGATCGAGGAGCTCCTGCGGGGCCTGCCGGAGGCGTCGGCGATCCTGCGCCGCTTCGGCATCGTCTGCATCCAGTGCGGCGAGCCGGTGTGGGGGACGCTACGGGAGGTGGCTGCGGAGAAGGGGATCAACGACCTCACCGAGGTCCTCGCGGCGCTCGCGACGGCGCGCGGCTGACGCGTTCAGGCCGGATCTACTTGACGAAGAGCCACGCCGAGACGGCGAGGCCGACGACGATCACGAACCCTCGGATGTAACGCTGGTCGACCCGCTTGGCGGCGCGTGCGCCCGCCCAGCCGCCGAGGATCGCGCCCACCGCCATCAGCGCGGCCAGGTGCCAGACGACCAGTCCCTTGATCGCGAAGAAGACGAACGCGATCACGTTGACGAGCGTGCCGAGGATCGCCTTGAGGGCGTTCATGCGGTGGATGTCGCGCAGCCCCATCACGGAGAGCGAGCCGAGCATCAGAATGCCGATGCCGGCGCCGAAGTAGCCGCCGTAGGTCGCGACGAAGAGCTGGAAGAGAAACCCCCACACCTTGCCTCCGGTGGTGACGCGCTCCTCCGTGTGCGCCGCCACGCCGGTCCAGCGCGAGATCCGGTCGCGCAGCGCGAACAGCGCGGTCGCGAACAGCACGAGCCACGGCACGACCTCGTCGAACAGCGCCGGGGGCGTGATGACGAGAACGAACGCGCCGAGCAGCCCGCCGACCATGCTCGGCAGCAGCAGCGTCAGCAGCAGGTCGCCGTGGAGCGGGGTGTCGCGGCGGTAGGCGACGGCGCTCGAGAGCGTTCCCGGCCAGAGCGCCGCGGTGTTGGTGGCGTTGGCGAGGATCGCGGGCTCGCCGAACGCCACCAGCGAGGGGAAGGAGATCAAGCTGCCGCCGCCGGCGACCGAGTTGACGATGCCGGCGACGACGGCCGCGACGAAGAGTCCGAACAGGCCGAGCACGCCCATCCGCGCATTGTCTCGCACTCCGGCGCGTGGCGGGGCCGTCCGCGCCGGGGGGCGCGCCGAAGCGTTGCGGATGCGACGCGATCCTGCGACAAAACAGTCAGTGCCGTATTGCGTACAATGAGCCAGGAAGTACTCCGTGTCCGATGTGGCTTTCTCACCACAGCGGAGTGGAAACCAACGTTCGAGGAGGTCACACCCATGCGCAAGTGGCTCGTCCTGGCTGTCCTGGCTGCCGCGGCACTGCCCGCCGTGGCGGCGCAACCGGCAACCCAACCCGTCCCGCAGGCCGCGACCGCTGCCGCACCCGCCGCGGCCGCCAACCCCTTCTTCGCCGAGTGGACGACGCCGTTCGGCGTCCCGCCGTTCGGCGAGATCCGGGTTGAGCACTACCTGCCCGCCATCAAGGAAGGGATCGCCCGCGAGCGCGCGGAGGTCGTCACGATCGCGAAGAACCCCCAGCCGCCGACGTTCGCCAACACGGTCGCGGCGCTCGACGGCGCCGGCGAGTTCCTCGACCGGGTCGATGCCGTCTTCTACGGCCAGCTCTCGGCCGAGAGCAGCCCGGAGCTGCAGGCGGTCGCCAAGGAGGCGGCGCCGCTGCTCGCCGCCCTGGGCGATGACATCAACCTCGACCCGGTGCTGTTCGCACGGGTCAAGGCGGTGTGGGAGAAGCGCGGAACGCTCGGTCTGACCGGGGAGCAGAAGAAGCTGGTGGACGATACGTACCAAGAGTTCGTGCGCGGCGGTGCGAACCTCGGCCCCGCCGGACAGGAGCGGTTGCGCGCGATCAACAAGGAGCTGTCGCTCGAGGGCCTCAAGTTCGGCGACAACGTGCTGCGTGAGACCAACGCCTACCGCCTGGTGATCGACAAGCCGGCCGACCTCGCGGGCCTGCCGCCCGGCGTCGTGAGCGCCGCCGCAGCAGCCGCCAAGGCGGCGAAGCTCGACGGCAAGTGGGTGTTCACCTTGCAAGCGCCGAGCATCTGGCCGTTCCTGCAGTACGCCGACAACCGCGAGCTGCGGCGCCAGATCCTCACCGCTTACACCACGCGCTGCGACCACGGCGACGCCAGCGACAACAAGGCGGTCCTGGCCAAGCTCGCGGCGCTGCGCTTCGAGAAGGCGAAGCTCCTCGGCTTCGCGACCTGGGCGAACTTCGTCCTCGACCGCAACATGGCGAAGACGCCGGACAAGGTCTACGGGCTGCTCGACCAGCTGTGGACGCCGGCGCTCGCCGTCGCCGGGCGGGAGGCGGCCGACCTGCGGGCGGCGATCGCGGCCGACGGCAAGGAGTTCAAGCTCGAGCCGTGGGATTGGCGCTACTACTCCGAGAAGGTGAAGAAGGCGCGCTACGACTTCGACGAGGAGGCGCTGCGCCCCTACTTCAAGCTCGAGAACGTCCGTGACGGCGCGTTCTACGTCGCCAACAAGCTCTACGGCATCACCTTCGTCGAGCGCACCGACATCCCCAAGTACCACCCCGAGGTGCGCACGTTCGAGGTCAAGGACGCCGACGGCTCGTTCCTCGGTGTGTTCATGACCGACTACCACCCGCGACCGGGCAAGCGCGGCGGGGCGTGGAGCGGCCGCTACCGCGGGCAGTGGTTCAAGGACGGCAAGGACGTCCGTCCGATCGTGGTCAACGTCTGCAACTTCTCGCGCCCGGCGGGCGACGCCCCGGCGCTGCTCTCGCTCGAGGAGGCGGAGACGCTCTTCCACGAGTTCGGGCACGGCCTGCACTCGCTCCTCTCCCGCGTCCACTACCACGGCGCCGCGCGCGTGCCGCGCGACTTCGTCGAGCTGCCGTCGCAGATCATGGAGAACTGGGTGCTCGAGCCCGAGGTGCTCAAGGTCTACGCGAAGCAATGGAAGACCGGGGAGGTGATCCCGGCCGAGCTCGTCGCCAAGGTGGACCGGGCGCGCAAGTTCAACCAGGGGTTCGCCACCGTCGAGTACCTGGCGGCGTCCTACCTCGACATGGACTGGCACACGGTCGCCGACGCCACGCCGCGCGACGCCACCGCGTTCGAGAACGCGGCGATGGCGAGGATCCACATGATGCCGGAGATCGTGGTCCGTTACCGCAGCCCGTACTTCAGCCACATCTTCGGGCCGGGCGGCGGCTACTCGGCCGGCTACTACAGCTACATCTGGGCCGAGGTGCTGGTCGCCGACGCGTTCCAGGCGTTCGCCGAGCGCGGGATCTTCGACCAGGCGACGGCACGCTCGTTCCGGAACAACATCCTGGAGCGGGCCGGGACCGGCGACGCCATGGAGGCGTACGTCCGCTTCCGCGGTCACGAACCGAGCGTGCAGCCGCTGCTCGTCAAGCGCGGCCTGACGGCGGCACCGGCGACGGCCGACACGAAGTAAACCGCAACCGCGGTTCGAGCGACGGCGGGGGCCTCCGGGTCCCCGCCGCTCTTTGGTGGCTCTCCTGCCAATTCATCGTCCGTCGGAGGGGAACGGCCGTGGCCGCGAGTCCCCGTGTATCCTGGGGAGTGTCCGCTGCGTCAACGACTTGAGGTGCCGGGCTCCGGCGCGCGCGGCCGTTGCCGCAGCCCGAGCGAAAGCGAGGTCATCTTCATGTGGGGAAAGCGTTTCTGTTCGATCGGTACGATCATTCTCGCGCCGTCCGTCGTGGCCTGGGGTGTGGCCGCCGAGCCACAGACGCCGAAGGGCGGCGACGCGCTGCGGGCGATGAGCGCCTCGTTCGAGCGGGTCGCCCAGCGGGTGGCCCCGTCGGTGGTGCAGATCTTCGTCAGCGGCTACGGGCTCAGCGACGGCCAATCCGACGTCCTCACCAAACAGCAAGGCACCGCGTCCGGCACCGTGCTCGACCCGGACGGCTACATCGTGACCAACGCGCACGTCGTGTCGCGGGCGCGGCGGATCCAGGTGCTGTTGCCCGCGCTGCCCGACCGGGACCCGAACGAGCCTTCGGTCATCCGGCCTCAGGGCGTCAAGCGCGACGCGGAGGTCGTCGGCATCGATACGGCCACCGACCTGGCGCTGCTCAAGATCCAGGCGCACGGCCTGGCGGCGCTGCAATTCGGCGACTCGGACAAGCTGAGACAGGGCGAACTCGTTCTCGCGTTCGGCTCGCCCCTCGGCCTGGGCAACACGGTCACCATGGGAGTCGTCAGCGCCGTGGCCCGCCAGCTCCAGCCCGACGACATGCTCGCGTACGTGCAGACGGACGCCCCGATCAACCCCGGCAACTCGGGCGGACCGCTGGTGGACGTTCGCGGCCGCGTCGTCGGCATCAACACCATGATCATCACCCGGTCGGGGGGCAGCGAGGGGGTCGGACTCGCGATCCCGAGCAACACCGTCCGCTACATCGTGGACCAGCTGCGCGCCAAGGGGCGCGTGCACCGGGGCGTGATCGGGGTGCAGGTGCAGACCGTGAGCCCGACGATGGCGGCTGCCCTCGGCCTGCCGCAGGCGTGGGGCGTCATCGTGTCGGACATCGACCCGGACGGGCCGGCGGGCAAGGCGGGGATCCAGATCGGCGACGTGATCGTCAGCACCGACGGCGAGGTCGTCGGAAACGTGCGTGAGTTCGGCATCAACCTCTACCACCACCCGACCGGTGCCACCGTCGCGCTCGACATCCTGCGGGGCGGCGCCAAGATGAGCTTGAAGGTGCCCGTCGTCGAGCGCCCCGAAGACCCGGACACCCTGATGGACATGGTGCGGCCAGAGAAGAACCTCGTGCCGCAGCTCGACATCCTCGGGATCGACGTCGACGCGAAGCTCGCCGCGGCGCTGCCGCCGCTGCGCAAGGCGAGCGGCGTCCTGGTGGCGGCGATGTCGGCGGACGCCTCGCCGCCGGCCGACCGGTTCCAGCCGGGGGACGTCATCCACGCGGTGAACTGGACGACCGTGACCTCGCTCGACGAGCTGCGCAAGGCGGTCGCCGGCTTGAAGGACGGCGATCCGGTCGTGGTGCAGATCGAGCGCGGCGGAGCGCTGAAGTTCGTCGCGTTCGAGATCGACTGACGCGACGGCCCGTCCGGTCATCACGCTCGCAGGGTCATCGCCCGTGGCGGGCGGGGTGAGGCCCCGCCCAAACACGGCACCGCCACTTCAATGCCTACGAAGGGGCGGCCCCGGTGGCCGCCCGCGCCGAGGTCAGGGCATCTCGGCGAGCAGCTCCTCGGTCGAGACGACGCGGCCGTACATGTTGGCGATCGCCGCGAGCGCCGTCGCGTGGACGTGGGGCGCCGACGCCTCGACGCCGCCGAACCCGACCGCCCTGGTCGCACACGCGTCGTGGACGACCGTCACCGCGAAGCCGAGGTCGGCCCCGGCGCGCGCGGCAGCCTCGACGCACATGTGGGTCTGCATCCCGCAAATGACGAGCCGTACCGCGCCAAATTCGCCGAGCGCGCCCTGCAGGCCGGTGCCGCGAAACGCGTTGGCGTGGTGCTTGACGACCACGAGCTCGCCGGGGAGCGGGAGGACGTCGGGGCGGACCCTGGTGGCCGGATCGCCCGAGTCGGGGCACGGCGCGTCCACGCCTTCCGGAAGGTGCTGCACGTGGATGACCGGCCAACCGTGCTCGCGGAAGCGGTCGAGGAGCCGGCGCGCATTGCGGCTCGCCTCGCCCGGCCCGGCGAGCGCGAGGCGCCCGCCCTCGAAGTAGAAGTTCTGGATGTCGATCACGAGCAGCACCGTCGCTCCTCGGTCCGCCACGGTTGCCTCCCCGTCGCCGCCGCCTGTCACGCAGGTGGGGCCGCGGCCGGTCCGGACCCGAGGCGCCAAGTCGCTCGCGTTGGCCCGGTGTCGGCCGGGGCCATTGTCCGCTGCGGCGCCGGCGCGCACAACCGGTCGGGTCGCGGGGCGTCCGGGGC
>SCRJ01000113.1 GCA_004298115.1 Acidobacteriota bacterium | reverse complement strand
AAGGTCGTCAGGCAGGAGACCTTCAACCCATCGCCATTCTTCCTGTACGAGAGCGCATTCTTCCATACCCACAGCATATTCACCCGCTCGCCAATGTCAACACTAAAGTTAGCGCCTATGGGGCACCGGGGGGCAAGAGCGGCCGGGCGGTGGGGTGGAACGGCCGCGGGCCCCCCGCCCGGATAGACGGCCCGACGCCGGCGGCGCCCGGCGGCGGACAAGAAACTGGCGCCCCGAGGGCGGGGCGCCGGAGGAAGGAGAAGACGGTCGAGTTGAATGTAGGCGCGGGCCAGCGCCATGTCGGTGACGGGCGTCACCCGGCGAGGCGCCGGGCTGCGAGCACGGTGCGATCGTCGTGCGGAGGGGCGCCCCCGGTGTGGACCGCCACCGCCGTGAACAGCTCCGCCACGAGGCGCTCCATTGCCTCGCCGCGGCGGGCGACGGTGTGCGCGGTGATCCCCTCGACGCCGAAGTCGGCGCCGTCATCCCCCGGGGCCGGCGCTTCCGAGAGACCGTCCGTGTACGCGAGCAGCACCGAGCCCGGGACCATCACGGCCCGGCTCGACGGGTAGTGCGAGTCCTCCAACAGCCCGAGCGGCGGACCGACCGCCAGCAGGCGCTCGCACCCGCCCGACGGCCCGACCAGCAGGACCGGATTGTGGCCGGCGGAGACCCACTCGAGTGCGCCGTCGGTGGCGAGGTAGGCGAGGAACACGGTCGCGAACTTGCTGTCCGGCGTGGACGCCAGCACGTGCTGGTGAAGCCGGCGGGTCAGCTCGTCGAGCGGCGGCGACTCCTGCACGAGGAGGCGGACGGCGGCCTGCAGCGAGGCCGCCATCAACGCCGCCGGGATCCCCTTCCCCGCCACGTCGCCCAGCATGAGGAAGAGCCCCTTCGGGGTCGCGATCACGTCGTAGACGTCGCCCCCCACCCGGCGCGACGGCTCGCTCTTGGCGGCGAGGTCGAAGCCGGCGGGAGTGGGGATGGCCGTCGGCAGGAGCTGGCGCTGGATCGTGGCGGCGAGCTCGAGCTCGCGTTCCGTGCGCTCCTGCTCGAGGGCTTCGCGGTGGAGCGTGGCGTTCTCCAGCGCCACTGCCGCCTGCGAGGCGTACAGGGCCAGCGTCTCGGCGTCGGTCGGCGCGAACGGCGCCGTGCCGCCCCGGACCTCCCGTTCGGCGAGCGCCAGCACGCCGAGACGCCCGCGCCGGCCCACCACCGGGACCGCGAGCCGCCCCGGCTCGAGCAGGCCGTGGTCGGGCAGCGCCGCCACCTCGTCCGCGCGCAACACCTCGCCGCCGACGCGCGCGGCCATGACGCAGTCGCCGCTGGCGCACGCCGCGGTCGCCCCGGCGCCGGCCAGCCGCAACGCCGGACCCGCGCCGCCGCCGGCGGTCAGCCACACCTCGCCGCGACGCGCGTCGAGCAGCGCCGCGGCGTGCATCAGGAGTTCCTCGGCGATGCGCGCCGGCTCCAGGGTGCCCCCCAGGGCCTCCGCGATCGCCCGCAACGACTCGATCTCCCACAACCGCCGGCGCTCCGCGAAACGCGCTTGCTTGAGCTCCTCGCGCAGCACCCAGTTGCCCAGCACCACGCCGGCCGCGACCCGCACCGGCTCGGCCGGCTCCGGCGCGCCGTCGAGCTCGAGCCAGAACGCGTCGCGCCCGGCAGGCAGCGGCGCGCGGCGAGGCTCGTTCGGCACCCCCCCGGTCCGCGCCAGCACCTCGTTCCCGCGCCCGATCGCGCCGCCAGCCGCACCGGTCCCCCGGAGCAGTCCCTCGAGCACGGCGTGCGGGAGAGGGGCGCCACCCTCCCTCGCGGCCCCAAACGCGAGTTCGAGAACGCGCAGAACGTCGCTCATCGGACCTTGACGAGCTCCACGAGGGCCGCGGCGCGGTCGGGGAAGATCCGCGTGTACTGAGCCAGCCCCATGATCTGGAACGTCTTGGCGATGCTGGGCGTGAGGCAGCAGAAGGCCAGCGTGCCCTTGACCTCGATCGTGCGCTCGAGCACCTCGAGGAGCAGCGAAATGCCGATCGAGTTGATGATCCGGGTCGCGTGCAGGTCGAGCAGGAGCGTGCGACAGCCGGCGTCGAGGAGGGTGCGGGCCTCGCGCGCGATCGCCTCGCCCCCCTCGTTGTTGATGTAGCCGGCCACCTCGAGCACGGCCAGCTCGCCCTGCCGCTGTGCGATCGAAAGCTCGAACGTTTCCACCGTCACGCCCCTCCCGTCCGCCTGGTCATGTGGATCCTGGTCAAGCCGGGGCGGGACGTGATCTCCACCTCGTCCATCAGGCGCCGGATCAGCTCGAGCCCCCAGCCGCGCTTGCGGCGCGCGTGCAGCTTGGCCGCCAGCACCGGGCGAGGCTGCCCTCCGGGGTCGAAGCCTGGCCCGTGATCCACCACGGCCGCTTCGATCCACGGGTTGGCGCTGTCCGGATGAACGGTGAGCTCCACCTCGACCTCACCGGCGCCGTACTCGAGAGCGTTCAGACACGCCTCCACCACTGCCAACTTGACCTCCGCAAGGGTATCACGGGGAAAGTCGACGCGACGCCCGAGATCCTCGACCGCGTCGCCCGCGATCAATTCGGCGCGGGCGACCCGCGGGAGGACGAGGCGCAACCGCACGGGCTCAGCCATGAAGGTCGCCTCCGTGCGGGCGCATCAGAGCGCCAGGAGAAGGCAGAGGAGGCGCCACGCGAGGCGCGCGCCGTCGCCGACGGCCCCCGGAAACAGCGCCCCGCCGCCGAGCAACCCGCCACCGAGCACCGCCCAGGGGTGGCTGAGCGGCTCCAGGACCCGGTTGGCGAGGACGCTTGCGGTGGGCAACGGCATCATGCCCGCTCAGGTTTGCAAGCCCCGGGCCAATTATGGTAAGTATTTCCGAACACATATGATACATCAAAACCCAGCGGACCCGCGTCGATCCGCAACGATGCAGATTGCAACGGTCAGCGGCGCTCACGGCCGCGTCCTCCGCCGGGAGCGCGGCGCCTGCGCACTCTTCGCCGGTTCGTTGCGTTTTGCATCTAATGTTGCATTCCACCTCAGCAGCATCCGGTACAGCGTGGTGCGGTCGATTCCCAGCGCCCGCGCCGCCGCCACCCGGTTGCCGCCGCTGCGTTCCACCGCGCGCAGCACGTGCGCGCGCACGGCCTCGTCGAGCGTCCCGGACGAGGCCGCGGCGCCCGCCCGCCCGACGCCCATCGCGAGGCGGAGATCCGCGGCCTCCACGCGGTCGCCCGACGCCAGGGCGGCCGCCGCCTCCAGGAGGTTCTCGAGCTCGCGCACGTTGCCGGGGAAGTCGTGGCGAAGCAGCAACTCGAGCGCGGGCCGGGCGAGCGACAAACCCTCGCGGCCCATGCGGCGCCCGTGGAGGCGAACGAAGTGCTGCGCGAGGAGCGGAATGTCTTCGCGCCGCTCGCGCAGGGGCGGCAGCGTGAGCTCGACCACGCGGAGGCGATAGTAGAGGTCCTCACGGAACTCGCCATCGGCCAGCATCGCTTCGAGGTCGCGGTTGGTCGCGGTCACCAGCCTGACGTCCACCGTGATCCGCTGCCGCCCGCCGACCCGCTCCACCTCGCGCTCCTGCACCACGCGCAGCAACTTGGCCTGCAGCGCAGGCGTGAGGTCGCCGATCTCGTCGAGGAAGAGGGTGCCGCCGCCGGCCAGCTCGAACTTGCCGAGGCGCGCCGAGACGCCGGTCGCCACCCCGCGCTCGATGCCGAAAAGCTCGGCCTCGAGCAACGTCTCCGGCACCGCCGCGCAGTTGAGCGGCACGAACGGCCCGGCGTGGCGGGGAGAGAGCGCGTGCACCAGGCGCGCGAGCCGCTCCTTGCCGGTGCCGGACTCGCCGCGCACGAGCACCGTCACGTCCGCCGACGCCACGCGCCGCGCGAGCTCGACGACCCGGCGAAACGCGGGGGCTTGCCCGACGAGGCCGGCCTCCTCGCCGGCCCCCAGCCGCAGCGCCCGGTTCTCCTCCTCGAGCAACAGCCGCGTGCGCTCCGCCTCCTCGAGCAGACGCGAGGACGCGATCGCGGGCGCCGCCAGGAGCGCGAGCGAGCGCAGGAAGGTGACGTCTTCGTCGTCGAAGCGGGCCACCCCCTCGCGCGCCTCCTTGTCGGCGACCGCCACGACCCCCATCAGCTCCTCCCTCCACAGGCACGGCGCCGCGAGCACCTCGGCGAACGGGACGCCGAGAACGCTGCCGGCGACGCGCGCCACCTCGCCGGCGCGAACCTGCTGCAGCGCGGCGGAGGCCACCAGTCGCGCGGCCGCGCCGGACTCGGCCGGCCACCCGACCGCGACCACGGTCGCGGGCACCAGCGAAGGCAGCAGCGACACCGCGATCCCGGCGCGCGCGTCGAGCAGGCCGACCGCGCGCTGCACCAGTTCCTCCACCACCTCGCCCTCCTGCCGCGGACCGGCGAGCGCCAGCGAAAGGTCGAGAACCGTCTCCAGCCTGGCGCGGCGCCACCCCTCGCGGGCGCCCGCCCTCACGCGACGCCTCCGCGCCAGCGCAGCGCCACCAGGGTGATGTCGTCGTACGGCTCCGCTCCGAGCGTGAACGCCTCCACCTCGCGCAACATCGCGTCCACCACCGCGGCGGGATCCCCGTCGCCGCGCGCGAGGATCTCCGCGACGCGCTCGTCGCCGAACGGCTCGCCGTCCGGCGTGCGCGCGTCGGTCAGGCCGTCGGAGTACAGCAGCACCGTGTCCCCCGGGCGCAGCGCGAACCGGAGCAGGTCCCAGCTCGCTCCGCGCAGCGCGCCGACCGGCAGCCGGTGGACGGGCGAAGGCAGCTCCTCGACCTCGCCGGAGACCCGGCGCAGCAGCGGCGTCGGCTGGCCCGCCAGCGCGTAGGCGCCCGACCCGCCGGCGTTCACGAGCAGGTACGCCAGCGCCACGAACATCCGGCGCCCCGGGGTGTACAGGCGCTGGTTGGCGACCTCGAGGATCTGAATCGGCGAGGCGCCGCCGAGGGCGGCGGTGTGGAGCACTTCCCGCGCGGCGACCATCATCATCGCGCCCGGCACCGACTTGCCGGACACGTCTCCGACGACAAGCGCCACCGAACCGTTGCCGCCGCCGGCGAGCGCGTCGTAGAAGTCGCCTCCGACCTGATGGGCGGGGACGCAGCGGGCCGCCACCTGCCATCCCGGCGGCGCCGGAAGCGTCGCCGGGATGAGGGAGAACTGCACCCGGCGCGCGATCTCGAGCTCCTTCTCGAGCTCGACCTGGCGGGTGCGGTCGCGCAGCAGGCGAGCGTTCTCGAGCGCGACCGCTCCCTGGTTGGCGAGCGTGCGCACGAGCTGGAGGTCGTCCTTGCCGAACTCCTCCTCGGAGCGCTTGGGACCGAGCGAGAGCACGGCATGGAGCTGGCCGCGGGTGCGCAAGGGGACGAGGAGGCGGGCGCCGAGCGCGGCGAGCTGCTCGAGCAGCCGGCGCGACTCCGCGTCGAGCGTCTTGAACGGTTCGAGCACGCCGAGCCGGACCGGCTCGTCGAGGCGGCCGAGCTCTTCGATCACCAGGCTCCGTGCGGGCAGTTCGCGCGGCAGCGGCGGCGGGGCCGTTCGCGACACCATGACCTTCCCCTCGCGGACGTGGAGCGCGGCCCACTCGAGGTGCATGATCTCCGAGAGGCGGGTGGCCAGCAACGCTTCGAGACCGTCGATCGAGAACTCGCGCACCACGGCGGCGCTGACGTCCTCGACGGCGCGCCGGGCGTCGTACGCCTCGCGGAAGAAGAACCGGTCCACGGGCTCCTGCAGGCGGCGGCGCAACGGGTCGAAGATCGCCAGGATCGCGAGTGCGAGCAGGAGCGGGAAGTACGGCGACGTCCCGGAGAACAGCAGCGTCGAGACGACGATCCCCAGCCCGTAGATCCCCGCCACCACGGCGGTCGCCAGCGTGTACAGCAGCGACTTCCGGACGATGACCCGGATGTCGAAGAACTGGAAGCGCACGATCGCGTAGGCGAAGGTGAGCGGGATCAGCGTGAGCGGCACCTCGCCCCAGAACAGGTACCGGTCCGTGCGCAGCAGCGAGGGGAGCACGACGCCGAGCACCAAAAACGGCGTCACCCCGGCCACGGTGCCCACGAACACGGTCGCGATCTGCCTCCGCTCCCGCCCCTCTTCGGCGCGGAGCAGCGAGCCGAGCAACGCCAGCAGCCCGAGAACGAGGTAGTCGCCCATCAACACCCAGTTCGAGATCGGCGCTCCGGAGACCACCCGGATGTGGACGGCGAACACCGATCCGATCAGCAGCGTCAGCACGTAGAAGAGCGGCGGCAGCAGGTACAGCAGGCGGAAGAAATTGGGGGACGAGTTGACGAACCCCTCCGCGGCCCGCAGGAACCGTCCACCCGAGCCTTCGCCCGGCTCCGCCGCGCCGCCGAGAGTCAGCTTCAGGCGCCGGGGAAAGACGAGGAAGAAGTGCAGGAACGCGGCCGGCAGCACCAACAGCGAGAGCGTTCCGGTCGTCAGCACCACGCCGTCGATCCACGAGTAGGAAGCCGGCCGCAGACGGCAGACGAGGAAGAGGAGGAAGAGCGTGCAGAGCGTGAAGAAGACACGGCTGGGCCCGCCCTGGGCCTCGTCGGGCCGCTGCAGGAGGACGTACAGCCCGATGAAGAAGAAGAGGAAACCGGAGAAGCACGCGTACAGGTACGCCGCGGTCCCCAGCTGTCTCGGCCCCAACTGGACCTCGCGCTCGAGGAGGGCGCCGCCGCGTTCGAGCAGATAGGGCACCCGCTCGCCGACCCGGTGGCGTTGCAACACCTGGGCGACCTCGGAGGCATTGCGCACGACCTCGCGCCCGACGCCCGCGATGCGGTCCCCGGGCTGCAACCCCGCCGCCGCCGCGCCCGAGCCCGGCGCGATCCCGCGCACCACCAGCTCGCTGCGGTCGGGGTCGAGGATGACGCCGTCGTAGGGCCGCGGCAGGAACATGTCGAGGATCGACAGGCATGCCACCAGGAAAGCGACCGCGCCGAAGGTAAGGACCGGGACCAGCCCCGGCGAGCGTGGGTGCGTCATGGTCGGCACAACGATACTACGGGGCCGGCCCGGATGAGTTCCCCGTCGCCGTCGCCGCCCGGCGATGCCGGACGCCGCCGCGACGAACTCCCACGGACAATCCGGGCTAGAATTGCGCGGTGTCCGGCGGGCGGCTGATCACGTTCGAGGGGGTCGAGGGGTGCGGCAAGAGCACCCAGCTGCTGCTCCTCGCCCGCCACCTGCAACGACGCGGCATCGCCTTCGTCACCACCAGGGAGCCGGGTGGAACGGCGCTCGGGGAGCGTGTCCGGGAACTGCTCCTCGACCCCCGTCTCGTGCCGGCGCCCGCGGCCGAGTTGTTCCTCTTCGAGGCGGCCCGCGCCCAGGTCGTCGCCGAGGTCGTCAAGCCGGCGCTCCTCGCCGGCAGCACCGTGCTCTCCGACCGCTTCGCCGACTCCTCGCTCGCCTATCAGGGCGGCGCCCGCGGCATCCCGGCGGCAACCGTCGCGCGCCTCAACGAGCTGGCGTGCGCCGGCCTCGTACCCGACCGCACTCTGGTGTTCGACCTCGACGTCGAGCTGGCGTTCGGGCGCGCCCGCCGCCGGCCGTCGACCACCGCGGACAACCGGCGCTTCGAGGACGAGGCGACGGCGTTCCACCAGGCGGTCGCCGAAGCGTACCGGGACCTCGCCCGCCGGGAGCCGGCTCGCGTCGCGGTCGTGGACGCGCGCGGGACGCCGGACGAGGTGCACGAGCGCACCAAAGCCGCCGTCGCGGACCTCTTTCCGTGAGCACCAGCCAGCTCCCGTGGCCGTCGTCCACGCTCCTCCCGGCGGAGTGGGTCGGCGTGCAACGCCTGCTCGCCCGCTGCCTCGAGCTGAACGACTCGGGGACGCTTCCCGGAACCCTCATGGTGGTGGGCCCGCCCACACTGGGCCGCGAGGCGTTCGCCCTCGAGCTGGCGGCGGCGCTGGTCTGCCGCGACCTCGGTGGCGCCGGCTGCGCCTGTGGCGCCTGCGAGCGCGTCCGCCGCGGCGTTCACCCCGACGTCGAGATCGTGAGCGTGGCCGCGGACAAGACGCAGATCTCGATCGAACAGGCGCAAGGCGTGGTCGAGAACATCACCCAGCTCCCCTACGAGGGGCGGCGGCGCGTCTTCATCGTCGACTCCTGCCACACGCCGCCGCTCGGCGGCGACGCGGCCTCGGCGCTGCTCAAGACGCTGGAGGAGCCTCCTCCGTCCGTCACCTTCGTGCTGCTCGCGGCGAACCCGAGGCGCGTGCTCCCCACCATCGCATCGCGGGCGGTGCAGCTCCGCGTCCCGCCGCCGAGCCCCGACGAGCTGGCGGCGCTCGTGGCCGCCGCGCAGGGGTGCAGCGACGAGCGCGCGGCGGAGCTGGTGACGGCCGCCGGCGGCGACGTCGAGCTCGCTCTGCGCGAGGGAGGCGAACGCCTCCCCGAGACCCTGCTCGCGCTCGAGGAATTGGCGGCGGCGGCGCTGGCCGGCGACGGCCTGGCCATCCTGCGCGCGGCGGCGACGCTCAAGGACACCCCGAGCGGGATCGGCCTGGCGACCGCGGCCCTGCTCCGCCTGGCGGGCGGCGCCGGCGGGGCGGGCGGCGAGCGCTTCCTCGATGCCGCGGCCGCGCTGCTGGCGGCCGACAACCGCCGCGTGGTGCTCCACCTCGACCTCGAGAGCGTCGCGGTGGGAGCCCTCGCGCAAGCCGCCGCGAAGCGCGGGCCAGCGGCGTAGGACAGGGCCCGGGGCGCGGCCGAGGCGCGGCCGGTGGTCCGTGGTCCGTGGTCCGTGGTCCGTGGTCCGAGGAGACGCGCGGACCACCCGCGTCATTCCCCCGGGGAGCGGGGAGCCAGGTCGCGACCTACGAGGACCGCGTCGATGCCCGCGTTCGCGGGCATGACGACGGCGGCGAGAGCCGGGCGGGAGTGTAAACACAGAAGCCGCCGGGATGTGATCCCGGCGGCGGGGTAAGAATGGGAGGTCGGTGGTTCAAGGCAGATTAGGTTGGCCTTTGCAGGCAGGTCTCGTTTGATAGGTCAAGCGTGATAGGCTCTTTGTTTGGATGGATTGCAAGAGTGGTTGCTTGACCGCCGCCTCCCCTTTGATCTACTGCTACACGTAGCATAGGCCCTTTTCCTAGCTTTGTCCAGCCCCGCCGTCGAGCTCCACAACCACCTGCTGACGTTGACCTTCCGTCACATCGACGTCGACGCCCTTGGCGGCGAGGCCGGGTGCGACGACGTCGATCCGGTGGCGGCCCGCGGGGACCGCGAGGCCGCGTTCGAGACGGCCGAGCTCAGCGGCTGTCCCGACCAGACGGCCGTCGATGTAGACCGCCGCGTTGGCCGGCGTCACCCGCAGCTCCAGCGCCGCCCCGCCGGCGCCCGCCGGCGGACGCGCGCCCATCGCGGCCCGGTCGCGCAGCTCGGGCCGCAGGCTCGGGTCGGGGCCCGGCCGCGCCGCGACCGCCGCGGCGACCGGCGGCGGCCCGAACACCCGGCCCACCGGCAAACCCTTCGGCCGGTCGTACCACGGCGCCGCCTTCTCGCCGGGGATCCGCTTCAGCTCGAGCTTGATCGGGACGTACCGCCCGGCCGCCGCGTCGACCTCCACCGTCTCGCCCGCGTAGCCCTGGAGCGTGAACTCGAGCGTGTAGTGGCCGGGCTCGAGGTAGAGGAAGCCGGGGGACCCGTCGAAATCGTCGGCGACGCCGATCAGCTCGCCGTCGAGGAGGACGCGGGCGTGCTCCGGCTCGACGTCGGTGTCCACCGCGGTGAGGTCGGTCCTGGCCGGCGCCGTGACCGCGGGCTCGTACCAGCCCGTCGGCCCCCAACCCGGCCCCCAACCGGCCCCCCACCAAGCGGGCCCGACCCCGATGCCCACCGGCCCGATTCCGAACCCCCAGCCGAACCAGCTGCGGCCGTGCCAGTGGCCGGCGACCGCCGGCGCCGCCGCCAGCGCCGCCGCGGCGATTGCGAGTGCGAGCATCGTCTTGCGCATCGTTCCACCCATCCCGACAACGAAAAAGCAAGAAACGTGCCGTCGCTCACGACGATCGCGAAGGCCTCGTGGCGCGGCACCGTCACGCCGTGAGGACGCCGCCGCGCTCACCGCGCGGCCGGCGCCGGCACGGCGCCCATCCGCGCCGCCCAGCGGCGGGACGACAGGCGCGCCACGCGCCGCGCCGGGAGCAGGTGCAGCGCCTCGGCGCGCGTCGCGCCGTCGAGCGTAAGGGCGCGCAGCACCGCGAGCGCCTCCGCGACCTCGCCGTAGCGGCGGAACGCCAGCTGCGCGGCGTAGCAGGCGCCCGCACGGCGCTTCGCCTCCCAGCCGCCGTCGGCCGCGACCAGGAAGTTGGGCGCCAGCGGCGCGCTGACCTCGTACGCCGCGACCCAGCGCGGTGGCCGCTCGCGCAGCCCGCCGAGGGTCGCCGCTCGCACGGCGCGCTGCACCGCCAGCGCGAGCGCGCGGTGGTCGGGGTGCAGCTCCACAGGCGACGGGACGAACACGACGTCGGGGACGAGGCGCGCGAACGCCTCCGCGAGGCGGCGGCGCAGCGCGGCACCGGCCTGATGCAGCGAGCGGTCGGCCAGGCGCCAGAACTCGGGCGGCGGCACGCCGAGCGCGGCGGCGGCGGCGGCGGCGGCGCCCTCGCGCTCGGCCGGTTCGCCCTGCGCGCCGCCGTCGGTGGCGATGACGACCCGCACCTCGACGCCGCGCGCGACGGCGAGCGCGACCGTGGCGCCCACCCCGAACACCTCGTCGTCCGGGTGCGGCGCGAGGACGAGCCAGCGGGACCCGGGCGGAACGGAGGCCGCATACGGGATCAGATCGCTCTCCACCGGGAACCGTGCGCGCGTCATCGCCGCCTCCGCGACGATCGTAGCGCCACCACCGCCGCCCCGAACAGCCCGGCGATCGTCAGCAACAGCCCCGGCACGAGCCACGGCGGGGTGTAGACCCACAGCAGGGCGTGCTCGCCGGCGGGCACCACGATCGCCATCGCGCTCAGGTCGGCGTCCACGGCCGCGACGCGGCGGCCATCGAGGTAGCACGACCAGCCTGGCGCGTACGGCACGTGCAGCACCGCCAGCACGGTGCCGCGCACCTGGGCTTCCGCCTCGTGGCGCCACGGGCGGTCGTCGAGGACGCGCAGATCGCCCTCCCCGCTCACCGCGACCGACGCCGCGGCGACCGCGGTCGTGGCAAAGTCGACCCCCTCCCACGCGCCGGCCTCGGCGCTGCCCGGCGGGGGCACCACGCGGGTGGCCACGCGCACGACCGGGAGAGCGCGGAGGTTGCGGTACAGACGGCCGCCCGCGTCGCGGTACACCTCCCGCCACCCCGCTGCGGCCGGACCCGCCACCCCCTCGGGCGGCGTCGCCAGCCAGCGCGCGCCCCACGCGCCGGCGAGGCCGGCCCACGGCGTGGCCACCGGCCCCGGCAGGTCCATCCCCGCCGCGCCGAAAGCCTGATGCAACCGGGCCAGCGCGAGCGGCCTCACCGGGTCCACGCTGCGCAGGTCGGCGAGGCCCAGCCGCCCCGCCAGGTTGGGAGGCAGCGCCCCGCCGAGGCCGAGCACCCGGCCACCCTCGGTGGCGACGAGGCGTTGCAGCCGCCGCACGATCGGCGACGGCGACGCCGGGCTGCGCGAGCCCCCAATCACGCGCCAGCCGTTCGCCAGCGTCTCGGCGGCGATCGCGAGCGGGACGCCCCACGCCCCGGCGCCCGCGGCCGCAGCGACGGCGACCGCCGCCGGGGCGCCCACCGCGACCACGCCCTCGCGCCGCACCGGGACCGGGCCGCTGAGGGCAAGCGCCAGAATCGCCCCCTCCACGACCAGCGCAGCGACAACGAGGCGCCAGCGCGAGGGCCGGCGCAAGAAGGCGTCGAACGCCAGCGCGCCGAGGCCGGCGATCGCGAGCCCGATCAGGAAGCCGGCGCGCACCCAGGTCATGACGCCGAGCACCGGCAACCGGCCGGCGATCTGGGATACGACCGGCAGCTGGTAGACGAGGCCGGCGGCGGCAAGACCCACCGCCGCGAGCGCGACCGCCGCCCGCCGATGGCGCCGCCGGACGCCTCCCAGCAGCAACAGCGCCACCGGCACCGCACCCACGCCCACCGCCACGGCCGCGTTGGGGAATCGCCACTGCCAGGTGCCCGCGCCCGGGTTCCCGTCCCGCCATGGCGTCACGATCAGCGCCGCCATCCGCGCCTTGAGCGTCCACGGCAGTCCCGGATCGGGGTAGAGCGCCCCGCCGCGGCCGGCCGCGAACTTCGCCGAGTCCGCGACCGTGGCCACCACCGGCAGCGCGCCCACCGCGGCGATCGGCAGCGCGAGCAGGAACGGCGCCGCCAGGCGGCGCACGCGGCGCCACCGGCCCCACGCCAGCACGGTCCCCGCCAGCGCGAGCGCCAGCCACAGGAACGCGGCGGTCTCGGGGTGCACGGACCAACCCGCCAGCGCGCCGAGGAGCGCGGCGAGGCCGGCGGTGTGCCGGCGGTCGCCGCGCAGCGCCCCGATCAGCGACCACAGCGCCCACGGCGCCAGCGCGGTCACCCAGGCAAGCGGCACCACCAGCCAGGAGAGCTGGGCGAGGCCGAAGCCGTACGCGAGCGCGCCGGCCGTGGCGGCCAGCGGCCGCAGCCGGAGCCGGCGCAGCAGCAGGAAGCCGCCGAGCGCCGCGAGCTCGAGCTTCCACACCGCCATCACGTCACTGCCCCGCTCCGGTCCGAGCGCCCAGACCGGCAGCTGTAACGGGAACGGGAGCTCGGACTGGCCGTTGGCGAACAGCGGTGCGCCACCGCCGATCCGGTCGGAGATCCACGGCGGCTCGCCCGCGGCGACGAGACGCCGCACCTCGGACCACCACGGCGCGAACTCGAGCGGCAGGTCGCTCTGCTCCGACGACCCGGCCACGGTGACCGGTCCGCCCCACTCGGCGGCGCCGGGCGCACCCGGCCCGACGTGCAACCCGCGCAGGAGCAGCCGTCCCGGCAGGAGCAGGAGCATCACGTCCACGGCTACCTGGAAGAGCAGCAGCGCCCGCGATCGCCGCGCCAGGATGTGTACCAGCGCGAGCGGGACGACGACCCAGAGCGCGGTCGCGGCGTCCATCGCCCTACACCAGGTCCGCGTCGCTCATGGTGACGTAGAACGACCCCGGGAACGCGCTCACGTCGAGGTGCGGGTGAAAGCTGTACGCGGCCATAGCCAGACCGTCGGGGCGGCGGCCTCGCTCCCAACCGAGCCGAGCCAAGACCGCCTCGGCGGCGGGATCGCCGGAAAGCCACATCTCAACCTGCGCTGCACCGGCGCGGTGCGCGAGCCGGCCCACGGCACGGTCGAGCGCAGCCAATGCACGCGGGTCCTCGCCGTCCCACACCAGGTCGACCACACTGGCCTGGCGAGTCTGGAGTCGCACGACCACCCAGGCGTGCGCCACGCCGCGCCTGTGGTCGATCAGGTGCACGTACTCCGTTCCCGGGCGGCCGAGGAACCTCGCCTGGGCCCGGGCGGCATCGCGGACCACGGCCACCGGATACCGGCTCGCAGCGCGGCGCCAAAGATCATCGATCGCGGCGCGGTCGAACCCGGCCGCCACGTTGTGCAGCAGCCAAGGCGTGCCGCGGCGAGAGACCCGTCGGGACCAGAGCGACACCGGAAGCGGTGGCATCTCGGCCTCGCCGAGGCTGGCCACGCCGAGTCGCACGAGACTCATGTGGCGTGTTCCGGGGAAGCCGTAGGCGACCGCGATCCGCTCCGGGCGACAGTACGCGGCGACGAACGCCCGCACCGTGTCGCGGAACACGTGCGCCGCCGCAAGACCGGGGCGAGCCTCGCGCCGCGAGTAGACGTCCACGATCTGGCCGGCGGTGACGAGCCGGCCCTGCGCCTGGAACGGCACGGCGACCGCGGCGTAATGCGCGAGTACGCGGCCCGCGGCATCCGCGGCGAGGAGGATCGCGCGGCCGTCCCGCGTCTCGGGGAACTTCCAGCGCCACTCGTCGAGCGTGCGGTGCAGACTGAAGACCTCGTTGAACCCCTCGTTGATCGCGGTCTCGTCGCCGGGCCTGTACGGGCGGAACGTCACGTCATCCACCGCCCACCTCCCACGACCACACACCGGCGAGCCGCCCGGAGCTGGGCTCGAGCGCGAGGACGAGGAAGCGTCCGCGGTTTCCCCGCGCCGCTGAGACGCCACGCAACGCTCCCGAGAGCTCCTGCGCGGACCCCGAGGACCCCGCCGCCGGGACCCCGAGCGCCGTCGGCGACAGCAGCCACTGCAGCCGGCCCCGCGGCAGCGCCTCCGCCCCCGCGGGGAGCGGCGACGGGCGCAGCGGCGAGCGTGCCCCCACGAACCGGGCCGCGAGGCGCCCCCGCCAGCCGTGGTGCCTCGCGAGGAAACGACGGCGGGAGCGCGCGAACTGCTCGCCGGTCGCCTCCGGGTCGGCCGCGTGGCCCCAGCTGTGCTCGACCCGCGCGCGCGGCACCTGCGCCAGCCGCAGCCCGGCCGCGGCCGCGCGGCGCAGCCAATCGGTCTCCTCGAAGTAGAGGAAGTACCCCTCGTCCCACGGCCCGACCCGTTCGGACGCCCCGCGCCGGAACGCGAGCAGCGCGCCCGAGAGCAGCGGCAATGCCACCGGCTCCGACGCATCCCATAGTGCGCGCCAGCGCGCCAACTCCCGGCGCAGCTCGCGCCGCCAGAGTGCCGGAGAGCGTCCGGCGAGCCAGCGTCGCAGCTGCTCGCCGGGCGTCTGCAGGTCGGCGGGCGGAAACAGCCAGCCGGCGAGCGTGAACTGCGGCCCGACGACGTCCCAACCGCCGTCGAGCGCGGTCAGCAGCGCGGCGACCGACCCTGGCTCGAACGCGATGTCGGGGTTGCCGACGAGGACCGTGTGCCCCGAACTGGCCGCGACGCCGACGTTGATCCCGGCCGCATAGCCGCGGTTGGGCTGGGCGAGCAACCGCTCAGGCGCCAGCGCCTGCAGCCGCGTCTGCTCACCCTCGTCGTCGCTGTGATCCACGATTACGACCTCGCTCGAGACGCCCAGCACCGCGGCCTCGGCCCGGAAACCCGCCACGGCGACGGGCGCCACCGCCGACGAGCGGCATGCAACGAGCACGAGCGAAACCTCGGCGCTCATCGGTCGGCGTCGCGACGTCGAGGAGAGCTGGCCATCCTCACGGCCGGTTCCTCCAGCGCCCTTCCGCAATCCAGTACAGTGCGTCCTCGGCGATCGCCGCGACCCGCGCCTCAAAAAACGCCCGGGCGGCCTCGAGTTGGCGGCGCCGCACGGTGCGCCACCGCCGGCGGTCACTCAGGAGTTCGGCCGCAGCGGCAGCAAAACGTTCGGGGCGGTCGAACGGCACGAGCACCGCGGCGGCGCCTGCGAAACCGCAAAACGCCGGGATCTCCGACGCCACCACGGGCACCCCGCACGCCATTGCCTCCAGCACCGGCAGGCCGAACCCTTCCTGTTCCCACGACGGGGCGAGCATGAGATCCACGCCGCGCACAAGCCTCGCCACCTCCTGCGGTTTGAGTCCGTGGTGGAACTCGTCCGGCACGAGCACCGCGCGCTCGGCATCGCAAAGCGGCCACTGCGAGAGCCGGATCAGGCGGCACGGAAGGCCTTGCCCGCGCAGCAGGCGGATCGCTTCGAGACCGGTAGCCACACCTTTCCAGTCGATCTCGAACGGGTTGGCGATGACGACGCGCGGCGGCCGCCCCGGGCCGCTGCGCCAGGCCGAGTGCCAATACGGCGCCAGCGCCGGCGGCACGACGCGGCCCCGCCGGCGGAACCTCTCCGCCACCAGCACCCCGAGGTGAGGGGACAAGGCGAAAAACGGGATCTGCGTCTGGTACGCCTCGAGGATCAGCGGGTGCTCGGCAGCGTTGTGGGTGTAACTCGCCTCGAACCCCTGGCAGTAGTGCACGCCCTGCCCGGTTCGCACCGCCGCCGCGGCCGCGATCGTGGTCCAGAACGTGGCGACGGTCACGTCGGCGGCGGGAAGCAGTCCGGGGTCGAAGCTCGGCACACGCAGGAACTGGGTGCTGAGCGGGAACCACGCCGGCCGCTCGCCCTTGCTCACCACCGTCACGCGGTGCCCGCGCCGCGCCATCAACTCCGCCTGGTGCAGAACGATCTTCACCCCACCGAAAAGCGCGGTGTCCTCGAGGAGGTAGACGATCGCGAGGGGCCGTCGCGTCACCCCGACACGATCCATTCGTGGTCGAGCTCGAGCAGCGACGGCGTCCAGCGCGCCCTCTCGACGCGGAGCGCGGCCGGCGCCACGACCTGGTCGTAGGTGTGCAGGCCGTTCTCGTCGAACAGGAACCCCGAGACCGCGAACGTGCCCGACGCCAGCGGCAACGCCGGGATGCGCAGGCGAACTTCGTACTCCGTCGCGCCGGCCAGCGGTGCGACCCCGTCGAAGTGGGTAGTGGCGGCAAAGATGCAGCGCCCGTCCTGGGAATCGATCGCGACGGCGACATGGAACGCGGACGACCGGTCCAGGCTCTCGACCGCGAGCACCACCTCGAACCCCTCCCCCGGGCCCATCCTCTCCGCCGGCGAGCCGTCGAGGCCGAGCACGCGCACGTCCGCGATCCTGCCGCGCCGCCCTCCGACCACCGCCGGCCTCCACGGCGTCTCGGCGACACCCGCCAGGCGCCGTTTCTCGCGCTGCATCAGGTAGCTCTCGTATTCCTCCACGACGCCCTGCGACGGGCCCTCGTTCCGGATCCGCCCCTGGTGCAGCCATACCGCCCGCTCGCAAAAGCTGGTGACGAGGTACATCGCGTGCGAGCAAAACAGGACGGTGCGGCCCTCCTCCTTGAACCGCACCATGCGGTCCACGCACTTCTTCTGGAACGCTCCGTCGCCCACCGCGAGCGCCTCGTCCACCACCAGCACCCGCGGGTCAACGTTCGTGGCGACTGCGAACGCCAGGCGGGCCGCCATTCCCGAGGAGTAGGTCCGCAGCGGCCGGTCCACGAACTCCCCGAGCTCCGCGAACGCCAGCACGTCGTCGAGACGCTCCGCCATTGCCGGCGCGGGAATGCCGAGTAGGGAGCCGTAGAGGAGCGCGTTCTCGCGGCCGGTGAACTCGGGGTGGAAGCCGAGCCCCAGCTCGAGGATCGGCGCCACCGGCTGAGCGACGCGGATCGTCCCGGCGTCCGGGGTCGAGATCCCGGCCACGAGGCGCAGGAGCGTGCTCTTGCCGGAGCCGTTCTCGCCGACCACCCCGACCGCCTCGCCGGGCCGGACCTCGAGGTCGATCCCCTCGAGTGCCGTCACGCTGCGCAGGCCGCCGGTGCGCCCGAGCAGCGCGAGAGCGCGGTCGCGGCGCCGACCGAAAAGGAGGTAGCGCTTGGCCAAACCGCGGATCTCGACGCTGGGGGGGGTGTCCGTCGCCGTCGGCGCGGTCTCTCTCTCCACGCCACGAGGCTAACACAAACCCACCTTGACGCGGTCGGGTCGGAGGTCGCCCGCTGGTCAGCCAGTTCCCGCACGGCGAAGCGGCCCGCCGGTGAGGGCGGGCCGCGGGTGGAACGCAACGATGCGGGTTTACGGGGCGGGCTGCGCCAGGATGAAGTTGGGGTCGCCGGTCAGGTTGTCGATCACGGTGGCGTACACCGTCCCGGGGCCGCCGTCCGTCACCTGGATCACCGCCGAAATGGCGGCCAGGTTCGCCGGGAGCCCGGTCTTGAAGACGTTCCTGAACCGGTTCTCCAGCTTGTCCTGGTCCCACCCGCCGACGCCGAGCGAGAACGTGTACGGGATCGGGTTCTGCTGGTCATCGACGGGGTTGAGCACGTTGCCACCTTGGTCGTAGAACATCACCGAGAAGTTGACGCCAGACGTAGCAGAGAGGTTCACGAAGCCGAGGTTGGTGCGGGCGATATCCTCGCTCGACATCCCGGTGAGCAGCAGGCGCTTGCCCTGCCCGGCCGCGACCCCCATGTCCGGCGTGATCGGCGGGATGTTCTGGCCGAACGTGCCGTTGCCGGTCTGGTTGAACGAGCGCGCCTGCACGATCGGGTACACGCCGCTCCCGTCGGCGGGCGTGATCTCGACCACGCCGCTGGTCTTGTCGGCATCGGTCAGCCGGTTGCCGTACAGCCACGACAGCAGGTCGTCGTAGCGCACGGTGCTCTGCGCAGCAACGGTGGGCTTCTGCGTGACGATCGGCAGCGGGTTCTGCCCGCCCGGCGTGTAGGTGACGGCCCAGGTGTGCGGCGCCGCGTCTGGGTTGGTGAGCTGCAGGTCGCTGCGCCACACCGTCCCGTTGACGCCCGGCGTGTACGCCACCGCGGGGATGAAGATCGGGACCGACGGCGGCGGCACCGCCGGGACCAGCACCGGGTCGCCGGTGAGGTTGTCCACCACCGAGGCGTACGCCTGCACGTCGGAGTCGGCCGGCACCACCACCTTGACGGCGAGCGGGTCGGAGCTGACCGCGGCGGACGCGCCGCCGAACAGGTTGGCGAGCGAGTCCTGCCGGTACTCGAACGCCCCGAGGTTCACCGATTGGGTGGCGAGCGACTTCCCGGTGGGATCAAGAAGCGTGAACTGCAGGTTCGAGACGGCCGTGTCGCGCAGGTTGAGCAGGCTGTAGTTCGTCCGGAACCCGCTCGTGGTGCCGTTGTTGCGGACTCCGGTGATCCACAGAATGGGTGGCGTGGTGTTCGGCACCACCTCGATCCCCGGCGTGAGCTGGCCGTAGGTGCCGCCGCCGGAGGGCGCCGTCGTGTAGGTCTCGCTGACCAGGATCGGCGCCACGTTCTCGGGGTTGTCGTACACGATGCGCAGCGCCGCCTTCTTGACGTCGGTGCCGACGACCCCCCCGCTCTGCGCCCACGCCAGGACGTCGTTGAGCACCCACGTGGCATGCGGCGACAGCGTATTGACCTTGCTCGGCGGCGAGCTGTTGTTCCAACCGACCGGCAGGAGCTGCACCGTGATCTGCGAGGGCTGGGACGAGGGGTTGAAGATGCGCACGTCGGTGAGCCAGGTGGTGCCGTTGAGACCGTTGGTCTTGGCGGCGTCCACCGTCATGACCGCATCCGGCCCGCACTGCTTGCCGGTCACCGTGAGGGTGTGCGAGGCCGTCCCCGGAGGAACCGCGGCGGAGTAGCTGCGCGACGCGGCCAGCGTCACCCGGTGCGACCCGGCACAGGTATAGGTGTGAGTCACCGACGGGCCGGTTTGCGTGCTGCCGTCGTCGAACGTCCAAGTGAAGGTGTCGGGGTTCCCGTACGCGTCGCCGGTGGCGGCCGTGAGCGTGACCGGCGCGCCGGTCGCCAGCGTGCCGTCGCTCCAGGAGAAGTCGGCGACGACGTGGCGCACGTCGGGGTAGATCGTCATGGTCTTCATGACCTCCGCCGAGGCGCCGAAGCAGTTAGCGGCGGTCATGCGCAGGTTCTTGGCGCCTGCGGGCAGGTTGGTGGGCCAGGTGAAGGTGAACGTCGGCGTCATCACGGTCCGGTCCATCGCCAGCTCGTTGAAGTCGTACCAGTGCCACGACGTCGGGCTGCCGGTCGAGGCGTCGGTGAGCGTGATCTGCTGTCCGACGTACGGCTGCTGCTGCTCCGGGAACCCGGCCACCGCGCCGGTGGGCCAGGTGAAGTCCGGCGTCGGAGGGGCCTTCTGGTCGCAGGTCGGCAGCACGGTCACCTGCTGCGACGCCTGGGTCGAACCCTTGCAGTTCGTGGCGGTCAGCGTCACGGTGTAGGTGCCCGGGGCGGTGAACGTGTAGCTCGGGTTCTGCGCGGTCGAGCTCCCGCCGCTGCCGCCGGCGGAGACGACGACCGTGGCGCTGCCGGTCACGCCGGCGCCCCCCGCCGTGCCGTTGCCGGTCACGATGAAGGTGTTGGCCTCCGCGTAGGCGTGGCTGGCGACGTTGCAGCCACCGCTGGTCTGACACCCCGGGAACGACACCGTCTGCGAGGTGCCGTCGCCGAAGGTGATGACGACGGAGTCGCCGGTCTGGCCGACGGCCGGCGAGAAAGCAATCGTGACGGTCTGGCCGATCGCCGCGTTGGCCGGGCTCGGCGTGATGGTGAGGCTGCCCCCGCCCGCGCCGCTGACCGTGACCGAGCTGCTCCCCGACACCGACACGCCGCCCGCCGCCCCGCTGGCCGACACGGTGTACGTGCCGGCGGCGGAGTACGCGTGCGAGATCGCGCTGCACCCGCCGCCGCACAGGCTCGGGTTGTACGAGATCGGTGTCGTCGTGCCGTCGCCGAAGTTGAAACTGAGGGAATCGTTGATTGCCGTCAGCGCCGGAGAGAAGGTGAAGATGACGGTCTGCCCGACCGCCGCGGTGCCCGGGTTCGGCGTGATCGCGAGGTTGCCGGTGGCGGCGGTGTGGACCATTCCCAGCGAGGTGCCGGCCACGCCGGGGCCGCCGAACGCCCACGCCCAGGAGGTCGGGGTCCCCGACGAGGTGTCGGCGAAGCCCACGACCTGGCCGACGCGCGGCGCGGCCGGCGTGAAGGTGAACGAGGCGGCCGGGGCCGACGGGAGGGCACAGCTGGAGAGAACCGTCACCGAGGTCGAGCCACCCACGGCAACGCCGCTCACCGTCCCGCTCGCCGTGACGGTGTACCTCGCCGGGGTCGAGTAGGGGTGGGTGACCATGTTGCACGGGCTCGCCACGCTGCAGAACGCCGCGATGTAGCTCACTTGCGCCTGCGTGCCGTCCCCGAAGGTGATCGTGACCTGGTCGCCGCTCCGGCTCACCCCCGGCGAGAACGTGAACGTCACCGGGCTGCCCGGGTTGACGGTCGCCGGGCTCGGGGTGATCGTCAGGTTGCCGTCGCCTCCGCCGCCGACCTGGATCGAGTAGGACGCGCTGCCGGTCTGGCCGCACGAGTTCGTCGCCGTCACCCGGACCGTGTACAGCCCGCTGCTGGTGTAGGTGTGGCTCGCGCTCTGCCCGGTCGCGCTGCCGCCGTCGCCGAACGTCCAGCTGTAGCCAGTGATCGCGGCGGTCGAGCTGGCGCTCGCCGAGAACTGCACGGTCTGGTTGACCGGCGCCGTGTTCGGGCCGTTCACCGTGGTGGTGACGCTCGGGCACGGGCAGGCGCCGCTGGTCGTGACGGCCACCTGCCCCGTCGAGGGCGAGGTGAGCGTCTGGCCGGAGCCGTACAAGGCGGTCGCGGTGATCGTCTCCACCTTCCCCGCCTCGCTCGCGCCGTAGGTGTACGTCAGGATCGGCGACCCGGTCACCTGGCACTGGTTGCCGCCGAAGATGCTGCCGCACTGCACCGACTTCTGGGTGACGAGGTCGCACGTCGTGCCGCCGAGGTTGAACGTCAGCGAGGTGAACCCCCCCGGCGGCGGGATGGCGTTGGTGAGCGTGATCGAGACCGTGCCGCCGATGTTGGTCGTGGCCGGCGAGACCGTGAACGCGAACGAGTACGCGCTCGGGGTCACGCTCACCGGCGGCGAGGTGACCGTGTCGGCGAGCGTCGTGCAGGCGCTCCCCAACCCCCCGCCGCCGGAGCAGACGGCCATCGTCAGGCCCCAGCTCTGCGCCGGGCCGACGGTGAGCGCGCCGGCCGGGATCGTGCACAGGGTGCCGGTGTAGCTCGGCGCGCCGGAGTAGACGCACGCCGGCTGCCCCGCCATCCCGATGCCGGTCCAGGTGAAGTTCGGGGTGTCGCCGGTCGCGACGCGGCCGGTGAACTTGAGGGTCACCGGCTGGTCCACGAGCACGTTCCCCGCCTGCAAGGCGTCGGCGACCTTCGCGCCGGCGGGCTGCTGGACCTCGAAGCTCGCGGCGCCGTACCCGGCGACGATCGTGCCGACCGAGCAGGCGTGGTACGGGGTCGCGGGCACGTTGGCGCCGAAGAGCGCGTTGGAGCAGTTCGGGTCGTTCGGCGCGGTAAACGAGTACGGGACGACGACGCCGACGGTGTACGTCGTCTTCGCCGCGAGCGAGAACGACGAGCCCTGCGACGCCGAGGGGTCGCTCGCCGCCTGGTAGAAGTACGTTGGCCCGACGGCGACCGCCGGGTGCCCCTGGGCGGTGTTGCCGAGGACCACACCGTCGTTGACCAGGCCGTTGCACCCGGTCGCGGGGTTGACGCAGGCGGTCCCGCCCACGTTCACGGTCAGCGTCGCCTTCGGGGCGGCGCAGAGGGTGAGGGTCTTGCTCGCCTGGTTCGGGGTGCCGCCCGAGATCGTCTCGACGACGGTGAAGTCGCCGGGCGGCGTGCTCGGCGAGGAGGGCCACTGCACCGAGCCGTGCTGCGTGATCGTCGCCGGGAACGAGCCGCCGTACGACGTCCCGATCGTGGAGCCCGGCGGGCTCTGGATGTCGAGCGAGCCGCCCGTGCTCCACACCCCGCCGGACTGGTCGGTGATGGTGAGAGTGTCGCCCGGGAACCCGTTCTCGGCCGCGGTGAGGTTGCAGGCGGCCGCGGCGTCGCCGCCGGAGATCGAGAACCCCGGCACCGGCGTGGTGGACATGCAGGCGTTGTTGATGCCGACGATGTCGGCGGAGACGATCATCGAGCGGCAGGCGAAGTAGTTGCCCGCGATCCTGAACGCGGTGATGCCGTTGACGCTCTCGTTGTACGCGGAGTTGGCGCAGATCCGCCCCGAGAGGTCGGTGTACGGCGTCTGCTTCGCCATCGGCGTCGGCGTCCCGCCGCCCAGCAGGCTCAGGTAGCCGATCTTGTACCCGGAGGCGGCGACGAGGAGGCCGCCCCGCGCGCTGATCACGGTCCCGTACGCGCTGGCCGTCCCGTCGCCCCAGTAGGGGAACGGGGTCCCGGCGTTCAGCGTCACCGTCGCCAGGCCGAGCACGCTGCCCACAACGATCTGGTAGGGGTGGATGATCGGATGGGTCGGGTCCCCCACCCAGAGCGTCTGGTTGTCCGAGTCCACCGCCCAGTTGCCGGCGAACAGCGTGGAGTCGCTCTGAATCCAGGTGACGGGCTGCGGCTGGCTGGGGGTGCTCACGTCCACGATCAGGAGCCCCCCGCCGGTGATGTAGCGGACGAACAGGAACGTCTTGCCGCTCGTGGAGTCGTAGTAGGCCCAGAGCTGATTGCTCCCGAGCGCGAGGGGAAAGCCGGCGTACGCCCCGTCGCCCGCCGAGCCGGCGGGCACCCGGACGCCCTGGCCCATCGTCGCCGAGCCCGGGGGCGCCGAGGGGTTGTTGTAGCTGCCCAGCGTGTAGATGCGGACCGACTTGTCGTTGGCCGCGATGCTCGCCTGGTCGAGCTGCTGGCCGGCCGCGTAGGCGATGCCGCCGACCTCGAACAGCGCCGCGCTGACGTACGTGCCGTTGGTGAGCTGCGCGGCCGGCTTGTAGCCGTTCCCGAGGAACCCCTGCGAGGTGGCGCCGACGTGGAGGAAGTCCCAGCCGAAGTCGTACATCGAGGCGAGGGCGTACGGGTAGTTCGCGAGCGTCGCGATATTCGGCAGGTGGTCGGTGTACGGCCAGTGGCTGTCCGCTCCAAGCTTGACGCCGTCCCAGGGGATGTGCAGCGACGAGGCCACCCTCGGGGTGAGGCTGCCGGGGGCCAGGTTCGTGACGTCCCAGATGGTGAGGTCGGCCTTGAGGGTCGCGATCAGGAACTCGTGCCCCTCGGCGTTCACCTCGAAGCCGTGCAACGCCCCCCTGGTGTCGTAGATCGTGCCGCTGGTCTCGGTGGCGCACAGGTCGTAGATGTACGAGTCCCCGTTGTAGCACTGCGCCGCGGCGCCGCGTGCACCGAGCAGGGCCAGCAACCCGGCCGCCGCTGCGGTCGCAAGTGAGCATCGCGTCTTGACAACGGTTCGTGGCATCGTCGACCTCCGACAACTGACTTTACGCCAACGACTTGGGTTTGTCCAGCAGGCGCCTGTGTTGCAGCGCACAAAAGGAGCGGGCGGGCCGAAGCCCGCCCGCCGAGTGGTGCGCTAAGACGTGAGTTACTCGAACAGGACCCCGTACGGGCTCATAAGGCCAGTTCCGGCGTTGGTGTTGAGGGTCGGCAGCACCTGGGGAGCGGCGCACCAGAAGTTCCCCATCGTGGTCGCCTCGACCGAGGTCGAGTACGCGCCGTAGTTGTACTTCGCGAACACGTACGCCTGCAGGTACGGCTCGGCCTGCTGAAGGTTCGGAACGGACGGATCGAACACGATCAGCATCCAGCCGTTGCCGCTCATCAGGGCGTTGAAGTTGGTCGAAGTGACCGGGACGCTCTGGGTCTCGAACGGGAACACGTTCGGCTCGGGGTTCCCGAAGCAGAGGCCCGACGGGCAGGCCTGGGTCGTGCGGCTCTTCGACTGCTCGTTCTCGTCCCACGCGTAGTACACGTACGGCCGGCAGGCGAGGACGTTGTCGTTGATGGTGTCGAACTCGGAGTAGTTCTTCCACACCGCCACACTGGTGGTCACGCCGAGCGAGTTGAAGTAGTTGAACGCGTACGCGGTGCCCAGGGGCTCGCGGTCGTCCTGCGTCACGTTGACGCCGACCTGGTTGCGGTACTTGCTGTAGAAGCCGGTGCCGGTGTAGCCGGCGTACGCCTCGATGTTGACGGTCGGCAGCGACTCGGAGTAGTTCTGCGAGAAGTTCAGGTAGAAGTCGTAGCCGGTGAGGACGTTGTTGCGCGTGTTGTAACCGAGGTTGCCGTTCGCGTTCCAGTAGTCAACGCTGCTCGGGAACAACGCGTTGCAAGCGGTGACGGTGTCGATCGTCGCGTAGAAGAACAACGGCGATGCGGTCACGCTCGACAGCCAGCCGGGCCAGGCGGTGATCTCGGTCTTGGTGTCGCAGTTGGTGTCCTGATTCGGCCAAGCGATCAGGGGCGCCTGCAGCTTGCTGACGATGATGCCCTTGTACTGGGAAAGGTTGCCCCACGGCATGCCGCAGTTGGTCATCGCGGGCGTGGCGTAGTCGGTGTCCTGCGGGTTCGTCAGAGCCGGCGGGACCATCGTGTTGGTGGTCGGGCCGAACGGCGACGGAGCAGTTCCAACGGTGCCGCTCCAGAAGCCGCCGCTCTTGGCGCTCGTGTCGAAGTTCTCGAAGTCGCCGGTGACGAGGTCGCGCCAGTTGATCGACCACACGTCGTAGCCCGACAGGACCTCGTCGAAGTCGACGACGGCGCTCGAAACGGCGTTCCACACGGTGACGTGGATGAGCTGCTTCGCGCTCGAGACGTTCGTCACCACGGTCAGCGTGGTGTAGCCGGACGAAATCGGGTTGCCGCTGGCGTCCGCATCGACGACGATGTAGGGGACGAGCAGCGTGGCGGCGGGAACGGTGTCCCGCGCGCAGAAGTTGGCGTAAGCCGCGCCGCCGACGAGGGCGAGGGCCAACGCGAGGATGATGGTCTTCTTCATAGCCTAGTTCCTCCTTTGTCCTTCACAGCTGGGAAACAACCACGACCTTGTGCCACTTTGGCTGAAAGCCGACAGCCGCCACGACCCCGCACCCAATGGCATCACCTCCCGCAAGGTATTTTCAAACAAACCCGAAGCCCGCACCGCTCGTTATGCTGCATCGGCATTAGCCTAAATCCGGAAAGCACGCCTGTCAAGAGCCCTCGCTCCAACGTAGACACCCGGGCAATCTACCGCCCGTTGCCGGGCGTGTCAAGGGGCCACCGGCCGCACCGGGAGCGGCTGGTACACCCAGACCCCGCCGCCCTGCTCCTTCGCCGGGGAGCCGGCGAGGACGATCTCGCCCTTGCCGTCGCCGTAGAGGTCCGCGATCTTGACGTCGAAGTAGACCGTGCCGGGCCGGTCCATGCCCGGGGTCATCTGCTCGTAGAACTGGCCGTCGGCCCCCTGCAGGAAGACCCGCACCTTGCCGGTGCTGGTCGCCACCACGATGTCGTTGCGGCCGTCGCCGTCGATGTCGCCGATCGCGGCCGCCTGGTAGTTCTGGTACTCGACCTTCTCCTGGAAGAGCACGGTCCGGTCCGGCGTCAGGAGCGGCCGGCCCTGGGCGTCGTGAAAGCGGTAGATCACGCACGCCTGCGTCGGCGGCTCGACCTTCCACGGGTTGAACTGCTCGAAACACTCCAGCAGGTCGGGTTGCTTGAAGCGGTCGAGCGGGCCGACGGCGTTGGCGAGGACGTAGGCGTTGACCGGGAACGAGAGCCGGGCCGTGGAGTCCCACTTCTCGCCGCCGCCGCCGTTGCGGAACACGAGGTCCATGACGTTCTGGGCGCGCGACGTGAGCAGGATCTGGTCGCTCCCGACGCCCAGCACGTCGGCCGCGGTGAGCCAGTCGCCCTGGATCCCCTCGGGGAAGAAGTCCTTGGCGACCGCCTTCCAGCCGGACGGCAGGTTGAGCGCGACGTTCACGAGGCCGCTCGTGATCCGCGAGGTCGAGCCCATGTCGAGGTCCACCTCGGCGTAGGTGGCGATGTCCGGCCGCCCGTCGCCGTTGAAGTCCCCGACCGTCAGCGCCCGCGAGGTCATCCCCTGGTTCGTCTGCGGCACCGTCACGAAGCGCGTGAAGTCGCCCTTGCCGTTGCCGTACAGGACGTAGGTCTTGGAGAAGTGGCACGCGATCGCGATGTCCTTGTTGCCGTCGCCGTCGAAATCGGCGACCCGCACCGTGCCGTAGTCGAGCTTCAGGCCCCTGGTCGGCCACTTGGTGTCGCGCCACAGCTGCCAGCTGTGGTCCTTTTGCTGGAGGAAGATGTACCCTGTCGCCTCTTCCCCCGTCCGCTGCGGCCCGAAGACGAGGTCGGGGAGCCCGTCCCCGTTCATGTCCGCGATGTCGAACGACATCTGCCAGCGGCCGCCGTGGGGGAGACCCTGGTCGCGGAGCGCGAACCGCACCTTGTCCACGAACGGCGGCGGCACGTCGGGGTTGTCCACGATCAGGTACTTGTCCTTGAAGTAGTCGTTCTTCATCCTCATGAAGATTTCGGTCCCCTCGTTCCGCCACCAAGTGTCGTGCCCGACCGCCTGCGGGTCCTCCGGCGGCAGGTTGCGGACGAGGTAGTCGTCGCCCTTCTCGCCGACGATCTCGAGGACCACGTTGATCAGCCTCATCGGGCGGACCCGGTTCTTGCCGAGCGGGATCGCGTCCTTCTTGGGGATCGTGAAGACCTTGTAGTACTTCTTCGCCCACTGGTCGTAGCTCTCCATCTGGACGATCGGCCTCGCCTTGTTCTCGAGGCCCGGGGGCGGCTCGAGCAGACCCTGCCCTTGCGACGGCGCCGCCGTGCCCTGCGGGGGTGGCGCGGCCGGCGGGACCGGCGGGACCGGCGGCCTCTGGATCGCCTGCGCCAACCCGAGGGCCGGGAGCAGGATCGCGGTTGCCAGAATTGTCGTGTTTCTCAGGTTCATCTCGTACCCTCCGAGCCGGCTCGCCGCCGGCGGTTGCAACGCTTGGCTAGGCCAGGTCGGGCACCTGGCGGCGACGCGCCTCGAACACCAGCGCCCCGAGGACGAAGAAGGCGGCCGCACACGCCGCTGCCAGCGCGAACGGCCCCGCGGGCGGCGGACCGCCCACGAGCGCGGTCCGGAAACAGGAAAGGATACCCCAGAGGGGGTTCGCGGGCATGTAGCCCGCGACGGCGTGCGGCACCTGCGACACGGGGTAGACGATCGGGGTGAGGAAGAACAGCACCATCGTCGCAGTGCCGACGACCTGCGCGAGGTCGGGCAGGAACGCCCCGACGACGACCAGGCCGAGCGCCAGCCCGAACACCGTGACCGTCAGCACCGCGATCCCGGCCAGCAGCCAGAGCAACCCGCCCGCGGTGACCGTGCCCGCCGCGGCCGCCACCGCGATGACGATGGCCAGCGCCACCCCCTGGCGGGCGAACACGGCCGCCAGCGACCCGGCGAGCAGGACCTCGAGGGGGACGTTGACGTGGCGGACGAGCTCCACGCGCTCGCGGGCCAGGCCGGTCGCGCGCACGACCGACTCCTGGAACGCGGCGAACGGCACGAGTCCGCTGATCAGGTAGAGCCCGAAGTTGCCCACGCCGGCGTTCCCTTCAAGTCGCATGCCAAGGAAGACGCCGAACACGGTCAGGTAGAGGGCGAACTGCACCAGCGGCTCGAGCACCGACCAGGCGGCGCCGAGCGCCGAGCCGGCGTAGCGGGCCTTGAAGTCCCGCCTCGCCAGCTCGCCGACCAGCCGGCGCCACCGCCACAGCTCCCGTATGATCCGGATCACGTTTCCACGCCCCTCGACGCCTTGACACCACCCCTATGGGGTCCTAGCATAGTGAGGTGGTCCCGGCGCACACTAGCAGAACCGCCCCGGGGCCACAAGGAGACCGTGAAAGGCTTGACCCGCTCCTCGCTGCCCGCCGCGACGGTGGGACAACGCATCCGCCAGTACCGGCAGGCGCGGAGCCTTACGCAGACGGAGCTGGCGCGCCATATTGGCATCCAGCAGTCCGACCTGTCGCGCATCGAGAAGGGCGAGTACCGGGTCTCGCTCGACGTCCTCTTCCGCCTGCTGCAGGTGTTCGAGATGTCGCTCGGGGAGTTCTTCGGCGATCTCGCCGCGCAGAGCTTGACGACGCGCGAGGCGACCCTGCTAGAATCGTTCCGCGTGTTGCCTCGCGAGGATCAAGACGAGGTCGTGGAGTTCGTCGAGTTCAAGCGCGGCCGGCAGAAGGAGCGCGACCAGTGACGGGCGCCTCGGAGCGGTACCTCCGCCTGACGAAGCTGGCCCAGCGGGCGTTCGCGCATGGGCGGCCGGAGCGCGCCCTGTCGCTGTTCACCGCCGCCGAGGACGAGGCCAAGCGCGCCGGCGACCGCGAGCTCTCGGACCGGGCGTTCTGCAACCGCTGCGTGGTGCTGCTCGAGCTCGACCGCCTCGACGGCGCCATCGGCGAGTTGAAGACCGTCCTGATGCGCGCTCGCGACCCGTTCACCGCCTGGATGGCGGCGTACTACACGGCGCAGGTGTACGAGTCCGAAGGGAACATCGCCCGGGCGCTCGCGTACGCCCGCCGCGCCAGCGAGCAGGCCGAGACGTGCGGCGAACGGCGCGCCCGCAAGGGTTCCGCCAACTTGCACGGCGTCCTCGCCCTGAGGGACTCGCACTTCGGCGAGGCAGCCGATCACTTCCGCGTCGCGCTGCAGCTCGCCGGCGAGGACGGCGACGACGAGATCAACCTCGCGGTGGCCCGCGACAACCTCGGGTACTGCCTGATGTGCACCGGGCAGGTGGAGGAAGGCACGGCGCTCTGCAGGGACGCGGCGGCGGCGCTGGAGTCGCTGGGCACCCGGCAGCTCCTCCCCGAGGTGTACCAGGACCTCTGCTACGGCGCGCTGCAGCAGGGCGCCTTCGACGAGGCGCGCGGCTGGGGCGAGATGGCACTGCCGCTCGCCCGCGAGTACGGACACCCGACGGTGGCGCGCAACACCCTGATGCTGCTCGCGGACGCCGCGATGGACCTCGAGGACGAGGGCGCCTCCGAGGGCTACCTGCAGGCGCTCGCCGAGCACTATCCGGACTTCCGCGGGATGAAGTCGTTCCTGCGCGCGTTCAACGTGCGCGATGTCATCAACTTGAAAGCGTGAGGGAGCCATGCGCCGATTTCTGACAGCCTGCGTGATCGTCCTCGGCGCCACCGCGGCGTTCGCCGCGAACCCGTTCTTCCTCGACCGCAGCGGCGTCCTCTGGACCGCGGCCTCGGCGCCCGAGGGCCTGGTCCTGACCGGCACGAAGGACGGCGTCCAGGTGGTGCGCAGCGTGGTGCCGTTCCCGATCGCCCTGGCGGGCGCGAGCGACACCCAGATCCAGGTCGCGGCCGACGATCTCACCGGCAAGGTCACGGTGGTCTGGCAGCGCAACTGGGCCGAGCAGGCCTCGGAGATCATGATGGCGGTGTGGCGGGGCGGCAACTGGGAGCGGATCGACCACCTCTCCCAGGACCTCGCGGCGTACCCCCGCAACCCGGTGATCGAGCTGACCCAGGTCGCGACCTCGGTCCCCGACCCCGCATCTCCCGACGATCCGGCCAAGGCGACGCTCGTGCAGGACAGCTTCCTCCACGTCGTGTGGTGGGAGGGAACCGCCCAGGGCCACGGCACGTACGCCCTGCTGCGCCTGACGGCGGAGCCCGGGGATCGGGACGCCCTGACCGAGCAGGACCTCGACCAATACGCGATGATCGGCCTCGGCTGCGACGTGCCGGTGCCGTCCGCGGTGCTCGAGCACCCGCTCTTCGCTGCCAAGACCGCGAACGACCGCGCGCTGCTGTTCTTCGGCTCGCAGCGGCTCTGCCTCTTCCAGTTGCTGCAGGTGCGGTTCACGCTCGACACGACGCCGACCACGACGACCGACGGCGGGGGGATGACGGTGATCGCCCAGCGCCGCCGCCACATGCCGATCTTCGGGTTGACGAAGGCGTTCCCGATGACCCAGGACTTCAGCATGGACAACGCCCGCGTCGTGCTGGGCAGCGACCTGAACCCGGTCGCCTACCGGGTGAACGACGGGGCCATCGAGTACGTGACCTACGGCGACCAGGGTTGGAGTCCGCGGCGCACCCTCGCGGTCGCCAACGGACTCACGCTCGACCAGGCGATCCCGTTGATCGAGAACCTCGCACGCTGAACGAAGACTCAAGACGACTCCGGCGAGGGGGCTACGGCCCCCTCGTTTCGCTTGGCACCTCCCCCCGCACGTCGCCGTCTCGCTGGCTCTCGGCGTCGTTCCCGCGAACGCGGGTACCCAGGCCCCTCAAATCCTTGCCTTGATGCCGGAAAGCGGAGATCCCTGCTTTCGTGGGGATGACGGAAAGCCTTGCGGGGCTGACGAGACGCCCACCTCACGGCTTGATCACTGTTCCCGCGGCGCGGCCGCCCGGCCTCCGTGCCGCCGCTGCCGAGCGCTGGGGGCGCAGGCGCTCCCGGGTTGAGTCCCGCAGTGAGCGGCCGCTACAGCGAGCGCGGCAGGCCGGCGCGGGGGTCGCCGGCGCCGGCGTACAGGTCGGCGACCTTGCGCGCGGCGTCGCGCCCCGCCGGCGAGACGACGCGCGGGACCATCACCTGGACCGTGTAGAAGTGGTCGCCGTTGACGCCGTCTTGACGTTGCGAACGCCCTTGCCGCGCAGCCGGAAGCGCTGCCCCTGATCCAGTGGCATTTGCTATGCTCCGGGCCATGGCCGAGCGTACCCTCGAGGTCTTTCTCGACACCGTCAACGCGTGCAATCTGAAGTGCGTGACCTGCGCCTTCTCCGACCCGAGGGTGGCGGCACTTCCCAAGTACACCATGCCCTGGGAGCTCTATGAGAAGGTCGCGAGGCAGGTGTTTCCGCAGGCGGAGTACCTCACGCTCTCGTGCTTGACCGAGCCGCTGATGAACCCGAAATTCGCCCGATACCTTCGGTTCGCCGGGGAATTTGAGGTACCGCGCATGGAGTTCGTCACCAACGCCCAACTGCTGCGGGACGAACATCTCCAGGCGTGCGTCGATGCGCGCCTCTGGCGCATCGCGATTTCATTGGACGGTGGTGATGCGATCTCCTATGAAACCGTCCGGCGTGGCGCCTCGTGGGACAGGCTGCTGGTCAATACGGCCCATGCGCAGGACTTCTTTGCCCGCGCCCCACACCAACCGATCTTGCGGGTCATCATCACCCTGGTGCAGGACAACTTCCGCAGCGCCGTCGAGGCGGTGCGCCGCGCGTTGCAGTGGGGCGCCGGGGAGGTCGAACTGCGTGAAACCCTCACCTTCCCCGGAATCGGCCTCCAAGCGCGGCAACTGAAGCACCATGGGGATGAGCTCCGATCCGTGCTGCTGGAGTGCAAGGCCCTCTGCGATGCCGCCGCGGTGTCGGTCTTGATCCTGAGCGAGAATGCTCCTGGTCTGAAGGTCGATCTTTCCGGCGTGCCGCCGTGCCACGCTCTGGAAAGACGGGTGGCAATCGCCGCCAACGGCGATGTCATGCCGTGCATGCTGTGGGCGCGGGAACCCCTCGGCAACCTGAGGGATTCGAGTTTCGATCAAGTCTGGAACGGATCGTGGCGCGCACGCCTGCGTGACCAGTTCCGCAGGGAACGGCCGTTGCTGTGGTGTCCGACCTGCACGATCTGCAAGGACGACCCCGCCGACGACGATGCGTACTTCCGCCTTTTAGCCAAACCGCGCCCGCTCGGCCCATTCGCATAGAAGTGAAACGGGCGGCCGCTACAGCGAGCGCGGGAGGGCGGCGCGGGGGTCGCCGGCGCCGGTGTACAGGTCGGCGACCTTGCGCGCGGCGTCGCGCCCCGCGGGGGAGACGACGCGCGGGACCGTCACCTGGACCGTGTAGTAGTGGTCGCCGTTGACGCCGGTCTTGACGCTGCGCACGCCCTTGCCGCGCAACCGGAAGCGCTGCCCGGACTGGGTGCCGGCCGGGATCTTGGCGCGCACCGGGCCGTGGATCGTGCCGATCTCCACGTCGGCGCCGAGGTAGGCCTCCGGGAACGATACCGGCACCACCGTGTGGATGTCGTTCCCCTTGCGCTCGAAGAACGGGTGCGGCCGGACCTTGACGACGACCGCGACCTCACGCCGGCCGCCGTCCTTGAGGCTGGCGCGCACCCGGTCGCCGTCCCCCACCCCGGCGGGGAGCTTGACCCGCAGCCGGTCGGTCCGCACCAGCACGCCGGCGCCGTGGCAGCGCGGGCAGACGCCGGCGCGGGCGTGGCCGCTGCCGCCGCACTCGCTGCACGCCACCTCCCGCCGCACCGGCACCACCACGCTGACGCCGCGCACCGCATCGGCGAGGTCGAGCTCGACCGCCGCCTCGACCGGGGCCTCCGGCGGCGGCGGCGCGCCGCGACCGAAGCCGCCGAACATGGTGCCGAAGATGTCGCCGAGGTCGGCAAAGCCGCCGAAGGAGCGGAAGTCGAACCCCCCGGCCGGTCCCTGCGCGCCGCGGCGGGGGCGCGGCCCGGCCGGCGCACCGCCCTCGTCCACCGTGCCGAAGCGGTCGTACTGCGCCCGCTTGTCGGCGTCGGAGAGCACGGCGTGGGCTTCCTGGATCTCGCGGAAGCGCTTGACGGCCTCGGGGTTTCCCGGGTTGACGTCGGGGTGGTAGCGGCGCGCCAGCTTGCGGTACGCCTTCTTGATCTCGTCCGCGCTGGCGCCCTTCGCGACCCCGAGCACCTCGTACAGGTCTCTCATGTGCCTCGTTTCCCGCGGCGCACGCCGCGTCACAAATATGAGCGAAACATTGTAAACTTTCAAGCCCCCTTCCCGGCTCCGGCTCGACCTCGCGTCCGCACCCGGCGGAGGCGCCGAGCGGCGCCCGCGCCCGCCGGCGCCGCCGCGCTGGTTCGCGTCGTCCTCCCGCAAGGGTGGGAACCCGGGCCTCGGCCCTCGACACCGGAGGTCCCGGCTCCCCACCCCCGCGGGGATGACGGCAACGATGAAACGGCAACCTGGACTTCCGCCGGTGCGGAAACGACGGCCGAGCCCTGCGTCACGGTCGGGAACCGGGCAACCGGGCGCGCTAGAATGCGCGCATGCCGTTCGGCCCCGGAGTTGCGCTGACGCCCGCTCTCGGCGTGCTCGTCACGCGCGGCAGCCGCAGCCTCACGGGCCTCGCGGCCGCGTTGCTCCTGCTCTGGCTGAACCTGTGGTGGTTGGTGCCTCTGCTCGGACCGAACGCGCTCAACGCCGCCCTCCCCTCGTTCCTCGCCGCAGCCCACTCCGCGTTGATCATGACCGCCGGGCACCTGCTGGCGGTCGCGCTGCTGCTCGCAGCCGGAGGTCTGTTCTCGCCGGCCGCCGGAAGCCCCGCCGAGCTCGCAGTCAGGTCCGCCCGCCGCGGTGACCACCGCGCCGCGGGCGAGTACTGGCTCGAGGCCGGCCGGCCGCGGCGGGCCTCGCGCAGCTTCTTGCGCGCCCGGGCGTGGGGACGCGCGGCGGAACTCGCCCGCACCCGAGGGCAGCTCGGCCGCGCTGCCGAGCTGCTGCAGCGCGAGGGCGGCGACTCGCTCGCCGCCGCCGGTCAGCTGTATGCGCGGGCGGGCCGGGAAACCGAGGCGAACGAGGTCTGGCTGCGCTACGGCCAACACCTGATCGAACACGGCCGTCCGGAGTTGGCGGTCGAGCCGTTCGCTCGCGCCGGCGACGTGCGCCGCGCGTTGCACGCGGTCGAGCTCGCGCTCGAGGGGCGCCGTCTCGGGGCGGCGCAGGCCGAGGTCGCGATCCGCACGGCGCGCGACGGCAAGCGGCCGGCGCTCGCCGCCGCCGTGGCGCTGGCGTGCGGGCGCCAGCGGGAGGCGGCCGACCTCTTCCTCGCCGCCGACCAGCCGCTCGACGCGGCGCGCGCCTTCGAACAGGCGGGCGAGACGATCCGTGCGGCCGACGCCCTGCGCCTGGCCGGGCGGACCGAGGACGCGGCTCGCCTGCGCGGCGGGGCGATGGCGGCCGCCGGCAAGGTCGAGGAAGCGCTGCAGGAGTATCGAACGGCGGGGATGGCCGCGGAGGCGGCGGCGGCGTTGGAGCGGTTGGGACGCCATCGCGAGGCGTTCGACGCCTACCGGGCCGCGGGGCTGCCGCGCGAGGCCGCCAGGCTCGCCCGCGAGCGCCTCGACCCGCGCGAGGCCGCCGCGCTGTACGCCGAACTGGAGGAATGGGGCGAGGCGGGAGCAGCGTGGGAGGCGGCGGGCGAGTTCGCGGAGGCGGCGCGGTGCCACGAACAGGCGGGCGACCTGCTGCGCGCCGAGGAGGCGCTCGCGCGCGGCGGCCTGACGGCGGAGCGCGCCCACCTGCTGGCGCGCATGGGCCGGGTCGAGGAGGGGTTCGTCACGCTGTACGGCAGCGGCGACATGCGCGCGGCGTGGGAGCTGCTGTCGGGGTACGGCGGCACGTTCCCGGCCCTGGCGGAGCCGCTGGCGGCGCTCGGATCGTGGTTGGCGGAGCAGGGCGAGACCACCGCGGCGATCAGCGCGGTACAGCGCGCGGTCGCCGGCCTGCCGCTGCGACGCGAGGTGCTTCCCGCCGCCTATACCCTCGCGGAGCTGCTCGAGCGCCACGGCGACGTGCGCGCCGCCGAGGGCGCGTGGCGCCGGGTGGTCGAGTTCGACTACGCCTTCCGCGACGCCGGCCAGCGCCTGCAGCGCGTCGCGGCGCAGCGCGCCGCCAACGACGCCGCGTCGTCGGGCGCGCCGCCTGCGCCGGGCCGCGAGCCCGCAGCGGCCGGCGTCACCGATCCGGCGGCCCGCTACGTGCTCGAACAGGAGCTGGGGCGGGGCGGGATGGGCGTCGTGTACCGCGCTCGCGACTCCCGTCTCGGGCGCACCGTCGCGATCAAGATCCTGAACCCGCGGCAGCACACGCCCGAGGCGATCCGGCGCTTCGAGCGCGAGGCGCGCGCCGCCGCCGCGCTCTCGCACCCGGGGATCGTCCACATCTACGACTTCGACCGCGGCTTCTCGTCGTTCTACATCTCGATGGAGTTCGTCTCGGGCCCGACCTTGCTGCAGCTCATCCGCGAGGAGCCGCCGTTCGTGCGCCGGCACCTGCTGGCGTTGATGCGGCAGATCATCGACGCGGCCAGCTACGCCCACGAGCGCCACGTCGTCCACCGCGACCTCAAGCCCGCCAACATGATCCTCGCCGACCGCCGCCAGGTGAAGATCCTCGACTTCGGCATCGCCCGGCGCCTCGACGAGCTCGACCTCTCCGCGTCGGGCGCGACGGGGACGCCGTTCTACATGGCGCCGGAGCAGGTCCTCGGCGAGGCGCCGGACGAGCGCACCGACATCTACGCCCTCGGTGTGACCTTCTTTCAGATGGCGACCGGGACGCTGCCGTTCGCCACCGGCAACATCCTGCGCGCGCACCTCGAGCAGCCCGCGCCGGACCCGCAGGCGTTGGCCCCCGACCTCGAGCCCGCGATCGCTCACCTGATCCTGCGCTGCCTCGCCAAGGACCCGGACTCGCGCCCGCGCGACGGCGCGGCGTTGCTCGCCGCCCTCACCGCGATCGAGCGCGGGGTGGCGACGTGAAGGTCGCGCTCATCGGCACGCACGGCGTCGGCAAGACGACGCTGTGCTTCGAGCTGGCCGCACGCCTCAAGCGGCGCGACGTGGATGTGGAGTTGGTGCGCGAGGTCGCGCGCCGCTGCCCGCTGCCGATCAACCGCGAGACCTCGCTCGCCGCGCAGGGGTGGATCCTGCACACGCAGATGGCGTGGGAGCTCGAGGCCGAGGCCGGCCACCCGCTCGTGCTCTGCGACCGCTCGGTGCTCGACAACTACTGCTACCTCCTCCACGCCGCCGGGACGCAGGCGAGCTGGGAGCCGCTGCTCGGCGCGTGGCTGGCGACCTACGACCTGCTGGTCAAGGTGCCGATCTGGACGACGCCGCGGTGGGACGGGGTGCGCGACACCGACATCGCGTTTCAGCGCGACATCGACGCGCTCCTCGACGAGCAGCTCGGCCGGCGCGGTCTCGACGCCTTGCGCCTCCCCCCCGGCGAGCACCCCACCTGGGGCGACGTCGTCATGGCCCGCCTCGAACCGCTGGTCTGCCCGCAGCCGGGGTTGTTCCCCGAAGAAGACGCGCCGTAACGATCGGCCGCGGCAACGACCGCATGCCATCACCGTGGCGAACGCGCGCCGGGCGGCCGGTCTTGGTCTCTCGCCGCCCGCTACGACGCCGGGGCTGGCCCTGGCGTCATCGGAGCGCCGCAGGCGGGGCAGAAACGCGCCGCGGCGGGCACCGGTTTCTGACAGCGCGGGCACGCCGCCGTCAGCGGGGCGCCGCACGCCGGGCAGAAGCGCGCGCCCACCGGCACCGGATTGCCGCAGCGCGCGCACGCGCCGGCGGCCGCCGGAGCGCCCGCGCCCGCGCGCATCGCCTCGCTGAGGGCGCCCGCCATCTGGACGCCGAACCCCGCGCCGAGGCCGATGCCGAGGCCGCCCGAGGCGCCGCCGCCGCCCTGGCCGTCGGCGCGCGCCGCGTCCCCCATCGCCACCGCGGCCTTGAAACGCGTGTAGGCGGCGAGGTCGCCGACGGCGCCGATCGCGGCACGCTCGTCGAGGCGCGCGAGCACCTCGTCCGGCGGCGTGACCGAGTTGACGTAGAAGTCGGAGAGGTCGACGCCGTACTTGCCGAAGTCCTCGACGAGCCTGGCCTTGGCGAGCTGCGCCAGCTCGTCGTAGTGGGCGGGCAGGTCCAGGATCGACGTCAGGCTCTCGCCGAGCAGGTCGTTGAGCCGGGCCACGATCATGTCGCGGTAGAAGTCGGCGAGGCGCGCCGTGTCGAACTGTCCGAGAGACCCCACGACCGTGTTGACGAAGGTGCGCGCGTCCCGGATCCGGTATGCATACGTGCCGAACGCCCGCAGGCGCACGGCGCCGAGTTCGCGGTCGCGGAAGACGACGGGCTCGCGCGTCCCCCACTTCTGGTCGAGGAAGGTGCGCTTGGAGACGAACACGACCTGGACGCGAAACGGCGAGGTGAAGCCGAACGGCAGCGCCAGGACCTTGGTCACGACCGGGATGTTCTGCGTCGTGAGCGTGTGGCGGCCGGGGCCGAAGACGTCGAGGGCGCGGCCGTCGCGGTAGAACACCGCCTCCTGCGCCTCGTGCACGACGAGCTGCGCCCCGAACTTGATCTCCGCGCTGCCCTCGGGCGGGTAGCGGAACGCGATCTCCTCGCCGGTGGGATCGTAGTGCTCGAGGACCTCGAGGAATTCGTTCATCGCTCACCCCTTTCGCGGGTTCGCTCTCCGAAGGCGCCGACCACGGCCCGTTCGCGGCCGGCGAGGGCGGCGCTGACCGCAGCCACCGCCTGTTCGAGCCGGGCGACGGCCTCCTCGTCGGCGCCGAGGGCCGAGGACGCCGCGCGCACGGCGTCGACGCGCTCGACGAGGTCGAGGTCGAAGCGGTACAGCGCCTCGAGCTGCTCCTCGCGCACCTTGACCGCGTCGAACATCCCGCCGAAGCCGGAACCCGCGTGCCGGAGCGCGTTCGCGGCGCCGTCGAGCGACCTGTCGAGCGCCGCCAGGCGGGCCAGCCGCTCGGCCGCTCCGAGGCGGAGCGTGCGGGAGAACGCCGCCACGCCCGCGCGTGCGGCGTCGAGCCGGCCGGCGAGATCGGCGCGCAGGAGCTGGTCCACCTCCCGGCGAAGCTCACGTTCCAGGTACCCCGTAAAGCCCGGCACGCGCGCGCCGAGGCGCTCGAGGAGGGTGCGTGCTTCCCGCGCCGCTGCCACCGCGTCGTCCATCTGTCGCCTCCCACGGCGTCGTTCGAGGGATCGTATCATGCGAGGATGGCGGGGAGACGCGCGTGCAACTCGTGATCGGCCTCGGCGGCAACCGCGGCGACGTGGCGCGGGCGTTCTCGCGCGCCCTCGACGACCTCGCCCGCGGCCTGCGTGTCCTGGCGCGCTCGGGCGTCTGGCGCAGCGCCCCGCAAGGCCCACCCCAGCCCGACTACCTCAACGCCGCTGTGCTCGTGGAAACCGACCGCCATCCGGCGGAGCTCCTGGCGCTCTGCCAGCGGCTGGAGACCGCCGCCGGGCGCGACCGCACCCGCGAGGAGCGCTGGGGCCCGCGCACCCTCGACCTCGATCTGCTCCTCGCGCCCGGTCTCGTCATCGAGTCGATCGTGCTGACGCTGCCGCACCCGCGCCTGGATGAACGCCGCTTTGCCCTCGCGCCGGCCGCCGAGGCGGCGCCCGGCTGGCGCCACCCCCGCCTCCACCGCACCCTCCCCGAGCTGGCCGCCCGTCCCGCAATCCTGGTCCAGCGTTGCGAACGGATCGGCCCGTTTCCAACCGCGCCCGCGCGATAGCGGCGGCGCGCCGGGGCTGCGATCACGGCGTGAGGCGGATGCGGGCGTCGACGGCGACGCAGCCCCGGCCTTCGTCCAGCACGAGCAAAGGGTTGACGTCGCACTCGGCGATCTCGGGATTGGCGGCGGCGAGGGCGGCCAGGCGCACGAGCGCATCTT
>SCRJ01000012.1 GCA_004298115.1 Acidobacteriota bacterium | reverse complement strand
GCCGACGAGCGTGTCCGCGAGATCGTGATCCCGCTCGACCAGCCGTCCGTCCTCGCCGACGTGCTGGGCAAGAAGGGCAGCTACCGCGGCATCATGCCCCTCTCGTTCTGGGACGACTTCCTGGTTGCGCAGCTCGAAGGCGGGAGGCCGCGGGAGATCGCCGTCGTGCCCGCCGTCGCGGGCGGCGAGGTGGTGGCGCTCCTGTACGGCGACAACCTTCCCGTCGACGACCCGATCGGCCCTCTCGCGGGGCTCGAGGCGGCCGTGAAGGAGGCGTGCGACCGCTACGTCCAGGTCCGCCGCGCGCCGGGCGCCCGGCCGCCGCTGCCCTCCGCCTCGCCCTGAGGCGGCCCCTCAACCCCGGCGCGCCTCGGCCCGTACAAGAAGGAGTAGGATCGCGCTCCCGCCGGGAGCGGGAGGCCAATGAACGAGACGATCAAGAGAAGGCTGCTCTGGCTCTGGAACGAGTGGGTCAAGTCGCTGCTCGTCGTCCTGCTCGTCGTCGGCGCGTTCCGGTCCGCCGTCGCCGACTGGAACGACGTTCCGACCGGGTCGATGAAACCGACGATCCTCGAGGGCGATCGGATCGTGGTCAACAAGCTGGCGTACGACCTCAAGCTGCCGTTCACGCGTTGGCGCCTGGCGCGGTGGGGCCAACCGCGGCGCGGCGACATCGTCGTGCTCTTCTCCCCGGCCGACGGGCAGCGCCTGGTCAAGCGGGTCATCGGCCTTCCCGGCGACCTGCTCGCGCTGCGCAACGACCGCCTCTTCATCAACGGAACTGCGGTCGCCTACGAGCCGCTGACCGGCATTCCGATCCGTGACTTCCAGCGCGCGGCGCGCCCGCTGCGCCTGTTCGCCACCGAGGAGCTCCCCGACCGACCGCACCCGGTGATGATCACGCCGGAGGTTCCCGCCATGCGGTTCTTCGGGCCGGTGAAGGTCCCCGACGGGGACTACTTCCTCATGGGCGACAACCGCGACGAGAGCGGGGACTCGCGCGTGTTCGGCTTCGTGCCGCGCGACAGCATCGTGGGGCGCGCGACGGCGGTCGCCGCCTCCCTGAACCCGTCGGACCACTACCTCCCCCGCTGGCACCGCTTCCTGCGCGCCCTCCGCTGAGCCGGCCCCCCCCTCTGGCGCAGGCGGGGCTCAGCAGCAGCGCTGCGGCACGCCCGCGGGGACCTCGGCCGGACCGCATGCCCTCGGCGGCAGCGGCCGGCCGCGCAGCGTCGCGACGCAGCGTCGCGCCGAGTCGGCGATGATCACCGCAACGGCAACCATCATGATCACGGTGAGGGAAGACTGCAGGTAGCCCTGGAACGCCTGCCCGGGCAACCTCGCCGCCGGGAGGTAATTGTCCCTGATGTTGAGGAACCCGGCGGTCAGCGTCGTCACGGCGACGAACAACATCGGGACTCCCGTGACCGGCGCGTACCGGGCTCGGCCCATGTTGACCAGGAAGGTGGTGGCGATCGCCAGCGCCACCGTCGCGAGGAGCTGGTTCGCCGTCCCGAACATCGGCCAAATGCTGCGGATCGAGCCCGTGTAGATGAAGTACCCCCACGAGATCACGATCACGAACGTGGTCGCGATGCTCCCCGGCAGCCACGCGGGGTTGCCGATAGGTCTGCAAAAGTTCCCCAGGAACTCCTGCAACAGAAAGCGCGCGACCCGAGTACCTGCGTCGATCGTGGTCAGGATGAAGAGCGCCTCGAACATGATCGCGAAGTGGTACCAGTAGCTCATCAACCCCCGCATGCCCGGGATCGCGGAGAAGATCTGCGCCATTCCGACCGCGAGCGAAACGGCGCCGCCGGCCCGGCCGGTCACGCTCTCCCCCACCTCGGCCGACAGGGCGGCGAGGTTGACCGGCCGCATCCCCATCGTCTCGAAGACGGCGGGCGGGACGTTGATCGCGTAGTAGTCGGCTGGATGCAGCGAGCAGGCGGCGATGAGCGCGACCACGCCGACGAGGCACTCCATCAGCATCGCGCCGTAGCCGATGAACCGCGCGTCGGTTTCCTTGTCCAGCATCTTCGGCGTCGTCCCCGACGAGACCAGGGAATGGAACCCCGAGATCGCCCCGCAGGCGATCGTGATGAACAGGAACGGGAACAGCTTGCCGGGGATGATCGGGCCACCGCCGTGGACGTACTGGGAGATCGCGGGGAACTTGAGGTCGGGGCGCACGATCAGCACCCCGGCGATCAGCAGCGCGATCGTGCCGATCTTCATGTACGACGAGAGATAGTCCCGCGGCGCCAGCAGCAACCAGACCGGCAGCACCGAGGCCCCGAAGCCGTAAACGCAGAGCAGCAACGTGAGCTGGTGGTGGTCGAGGAGGAACCAGCCGGCCGCGCCGGAAGCCGCGATCCAGCGCCCGCCGACCACGGCCAGGATCAGCAGCACGACCCCGGCGATCGTCGGCCCCTTGATCGCGCCGGGGTTCACTTTGAACATGTACACGCCCATCACCACCGCGATCGGAATCGTCATCGCGATCGTGAACGTCCCCCACGAGGATTCGGCGAGGGCGTTGACGACCACGAGGCCAAGGCCGGCGAGAGCCACCACCGCGATGAACAGCACCGCGACGCCTGCCGTGAACCACGCCACCGGTCCGACCTCGGCGCGGGCGATCTCGGGGAGCGAGCGCCCGTTGTGGCGCACCGACGCGACCAGGATCACGAAGTCCTGCACACAGCCGGCGAGCACCGCCCCGGCGAGCAGCCAGACCAGGCCGGGGGCGTACCCGAACTGCGCCGCCAGCACCGGCCCGACCAGCGGCCCCGCGCCGGCGATCGCGGCGAAGTGGTGCCCGAAGAGCACCCACTTGTTCATCGGCACGTAGTTGTGGCCGTCCTTGAACAGGTGGGAGGGCATCTCGCGGTGGTCGTCGAGCGTGAGCACCTTGGCGGCGATGAAGGCGCTGTAGAAGCGGTACGCGAGAACGAGGATGCACAGCGACCCCGCCATGATCGGAAAGGAATTC
>SCRJ01000112.1 GCA_004298115.1 Acidobacteriota bacterium | reverse complement strand
GCTCTTCCGATCTGGCGAACGCGACGAGGAGCACCGCCAGGCCGGCCCTACGCCACACGACGCACCTCCTCCGCGCCGTTCGTCCTGAGGATCGCCTCCGCGTCCCCCAGGCCGTCGCCCACGACGAAGATCCCGATGCGGTCGGCGGAGAAACGCGGGTCGAACGGCACCGTCCGCCGGCGCCGCCCCCGTCCAGCGGTCACGGCGAGCGCCACGAGGTTCACGCCGGCGCCGACCAGCACCGAGACCTCGAAGGCGATGATCACGAACGGCGGGATCGAGACGATCGCCTTCCCGCCGGTGACGAGCGGCCAGGCGATCGCGGTCAGGATGCACAGCGCGAACCCCGACACCGTCCCCAGGAGCGCGCCCGAAAGGGTGACCGAGTCCAGGCGGCTGCGCGGGCGCCCGAGCGCTTCGACGAGCTCGGGGAACGGCGCGGGCGAGGCCGTGCGCACGTCGGAGTGGCCGGCCGCCCGCAGGGCCCGGATCGCCTGCGCCCCCTGCGCCAGGTCGGAGAACACGCCCAGGACGCCGGACTCAGGCCGCATCTTCGCCTCCATGGACTGACGCCTCCTTCATCTCGGAGATCGACACCACCGGGAGGAGCCTCACGAAGATGAGGAACCAGAGGAAGAACCACCCGAGCGACCCGAGCGTGATCCCGGCCTCCACGAACGTCGGTCGGTAGATTCCCGCCCAGTCGAACGGGATGCGGTCGTGCGACAGGGAGGTGACGATGATGATGAAGCGCTCGAGCCACATCCCCACGTTGACCAGGACGCAGATCGCGAGCAGCGCCGCCGGGCGGGCGCGGACCTTCTTCAGGAACAGCAGGAGGGGGAAGACGCAGTTGCAGGCCACCATCGTCCAGAACAGCGGCGCGAAGGGACCCGTGGCCCGGTAGGCGAGGGTCGAGCGCTCGACGCTCGGAGGGCCGCGAAACGCCAGGACGTACTCGAGGATGTACGAGTAGGTCACGATGAGCGAGGTCAGCAGCACCACCCGGGAGGTCATGTCCAGGTGCCACGGGGTGATGAGGGACTCGAGGTGCAGGATCCGGCGCAGCGGCACGAGCAGCGTCACGACCAGCGCGACCCCGGAGAAGATGGCGCCCGCCACGAAGTAGGGCGGGAAGATCGTGGAGTGCCACCCCGGCAGGATCGAGACCGCGAAGTCCCACGAGACCACGCTGTGCACCGAGAAGACGAGCGGCGTCGCGAACGCCGCGAAGTAGAGGTACGCGCGGGCGTAGTGCCGCCACTCCTCGTCGGTGCCCCGCCAACCGAACGCGAAGAGGCCGTAGAACCGCCGCCGCCAGCCCTTGGTCGCGTCGCGCAGCGCCGCGGCGTCGGGGACGATGCCGACGGTGAGGAAGATCGCGCTCACGATGAAGTAGGTCGAGACCGCGAAGACGTCCCACATCAGGGGGGAGCGGAAGTTGACCCAGAGGTGCCTCTCGTTCGGGTACGGGAACAGCCAGTACGCGAACCACGGGCGGCCGAGGTGGATGATGGGGAACAGGCCCGCCGTCATCACCCCGAACACCGTCATGACCTCGGCGACGCGGTACACCGCCGTGCGGAAGCGGGCGCGCAGGAGGAACAGCACCGCGCTGATCAACGTCCCGGAGTGGGCGACCCCCACCCAGAACACGAAGTTCGTGATGTAGATCGCCCACCCCACCGGGCGGTTCAGGCCGGAGACCTGGAGTCCGTAGCGGATCTGGAGCGACCAGCACCACGCCCCGAACGCGGCCGCGGCGGCGGCCGCGACGATCAGGAGCGTGTGGACGGCCCCCGGCCGCCCCTGCGTCGCCAGGACCTTCTCCTGGATCTCGCGGGACGAGGCGAGCGCGCTCACGGGTCCTCGTCCCTGACGTGCGCCAGGTACGTGATCGCGGGAAGCGTGTTGACCTCCTCCAGCACGTGGTAGCCGCGACCGTCGCGCCGCAACGCCGCGACCCGGGAGGTCGGGTCGTCGGCGTCGCCGAAGACGATCGCCCGCGCCGGGCACGTCTGCGCGCACGCCGGGACGATCGCGCCGTCCTTCACGGGGCCCTTGGCGTCCTTCGCGGCGTTCTCGCCGAACCGGATGCGCTGGACGCAGAAGGTGCACTTCTCCATGACCCCCTTGGAGCGGACGGTGACGTCGGGGTTGAGCTGCATGTTCAGAGGCTCCGGGAACTCGGGCTCCTGCCAGTTGAACACCCGCACCTTGTACGGGCAGTTGTTCGAGCAGTACCGGGTGCCGACGCACCGGTTGTAGACCTGCGCGTTCAGGCCCTCCGGGTTGGTGTAGGTCGCGTACACCGGGCAGACGGTTTCGCACGGCGCGTTGCCGCACTGCTGGCACATCATGGGCAGGAGGTCGACCCGCGGCCGGTTGCCCTCGACGCGCACGAAGTGCTCGACGCGCAGCCAGGCCATGTTGCGCCCCCTCGTCATCGCTTCGGGACCGACGACGGGGACGTTGTTCTCGGCGTAGCACGCGACCACGCACGCCTGGCAGCCGGTGCAGCGGTCCAAGTCGATCGCCATCGCCCAGCGGTGGACCGGGAAGCTGGGGGCCGGGTACATCTTCCCGGCTGCGGGGAGCGCGGGGATGGTCGGGGCCGCGGCGCTCACGGTGCGGACGATCGTGCGGCCCTCCTCGTATGGGGTCGCGCTCAGCCGGGGCAGCCTGATGCTCCTTCCGGTCCGGGTCACCTCGGCGCGCGCGGCCTGCCACGCCGTGGCGCCGCTGAGCGCATCGACCTCCGGGGCGAGCAGGACGAGCGCCTCGGGCCCGAGCGGCACGGCCACCACGTCCTCGCGGACCCCCTCGAACGCGCACGCGGGCAGCGTCACGCGGCCCGCGAGCGTGGCCACCGTGACGACGTCGCCGTCGTCGAGGCCGAGGCGCTTCGCGGTCGCGGGCGCCAGCTCCGCCCACGCCGTCCAGGAAACGTTCGTGAGCACGTCCGGCACCTCGTTGAGCCAGGGCGACGACGGCCCGCGCCCGTCGTCCCGCAGCGCGGTTGGGAAGACGACGAGGGCCAATCCGGTCTGCGGGGCCGGCCCCGGCGCCGTCATGCGCAGGAGCTCGGGGTCCGACAACCGCAGCACCACGGGCTCGGCCCCGACCTTGCCGACGTGGACGCCGACTTGTTGCGCGCTGCGCTGCGCCGCCGCCAGCTCGTCGCCGGAAAGGCCCGGGAAGAGCTTGCCCAAACGGGTTTGCACGAAGGAGTAGAAATCGTCGTACGGCAAGGGCGTCGCGGGCGCCGGCAGCTTCGACGCCACCTCGAGCAGGACCTGGGAGGCGTCGCGCGTCTCCCACAGCGGCGTCATGGCGGGTTGCGCGAGCGCGATCACGCCGCGGCGCGCCGTCACGTCGCCGAACGCCTCGAGCGGGTGGTCGTCGGGCAGCACCAGGTGCGCGCGCTTCGTCGTCTCGTCGGGAACGCCGGAGAAGCTCACCACGAGCGGGACGCGGGCGAGCGCCGCCGCGGCGCCGAGAGCGGCGGGGAGCGTGCCGCACGGGTCGGCGTGGTGCACGAGGAGAACGTCGACCTGCCCGGCGGCCGCGGCGGTCAGGAACGCGCGGAGGTCGGACGGCGGCGAAGGCGGATCCTCCAGCGGGTCGAGCCCGTAGAGCACGGTCCGGCCGATGTTGCCCAGCACGTAGTTGATGAGCTGGATCGCCACCCCGAGCTCGGTGGCGTGCGTGCCGCTGCTCAGCAGTCCCGGCCCGAGCACGGCGGAGGGCCTCCTCCGGGCCAGCTCGCCGCCGAGGCTCGCGATCGCCGCGTGCGGGAGGCCGCTTTGCCGCTCCGCCTCGGCGAGGTCGAGCCCCTTCACGGCGCCGAAGATCGCGCCCGCCTCCGGAGCCAGCCCTGCGAAACCTTGCGCCGGGTCGCAGAGGAAGCGCAGCAACGCGAGGGCGGCCCACGGCTCGCCGCCGGCCCGCACCGACAGCCACGTGTCGGCGCTCACGCCCGTCAGGCAGAGACGGGGGCCGATCCAGACGAGCCGGGTGCGCTCCGGCCCCACCTTGCCCCGGCCCGATGCGAGCTGCCGCGCCAGCTCGACCGGCGAGAGCCACGTCTCGACGAAGTCGGCTCCGAACGACACGACCGTGCGCGCCTGCTCGAGATCGAAGGCGGGAACCTCGGCGCGCCCGAACAGGCGCTTCCCGGCCTCCCGCAATGCCCAGAGATCGAACGGCTCGAGCACGACCCGCCGGGCCACGGGGACGCCCAGCTTCTCCATGAACTCCTTCTGCAGGGCGCCGGCGCTCCCCGGTTCGGGGCGCGTGAGCAGCCACACGCCCGCGGGCGAGCCCTTCGCCCGGGAAGCCGCAAGGGCGGTCGCGAGAGCAGCCTCCGCCTCGTCCCAGGTCACGCTCTCGAGGCGGCCGCCCTGCGCGCGCCGCGCCGGCCCGTGGAACCTCTCCGGAGCGTACAGGCCCTGGACCGCCGCCTGCCCCCTGGCGCACAACGCTCCCGCGCCGATGGGGTCGTCGGGGTTGCCCTCGAGCTTCGTGACCCGCCCCTCGCGGGTGCGGGCGGTGACGCCGCACGCCGCGGAACACTCGCGGCATACCGTGCGGTAGAAGAGCGGCACCCCGGGAACGATCTCCTCCGGCGCAACCAGGTAGGGGATGAGCTTTTGCGGGCCCGGAGCCGGCGAGCACCCGGCGAGCACACCCGCGGCCCCGGCGAGCTTCAGCAGCGTGCGGCGGTCGATCCCGTTCGGTCGCTCGTCAGGCATTGGCCCTCACTTGTGGCAGGTCAGGCAGTCGGTGGGCGCCTTGCGCTGCCGGTGGCAATCGACGCACCACCCCATCGTCAGCGGGCTGGCCTGCCGCACCACGTCCATCGTCTCGACCTCGCCGTGGCACCTCTGGCAGCGCAAACCCGCGGCGATGTGGCGTTCGTGATTGAAGAAGACATGGTCCGGGACGCGGTACACGCGGTTCCACGCCAGCACCTTCCCCTCACGGTAGGTCTTGACGACCAGTTGCACGTCCTTGTTGTCCTTGGCGACGAACTTGTGGCAGCCGAAGCAACGCGCCATCGAGGGGATCCCCGCGATGGTGGAGTGCGCGGCGTACGCGTGGCACATCTGGCAGCCGATCTTGTTCACCCCGGCGTGGACCCGGTGGCTGAACGGGACCGGCTGCGCCGGCGGCGGCGCCGGCTTCGCGCACGCCGCCGCAGTCAACGCCAGGGCCAGCGCTGCGACGAGTGGTGACCGGCCCATGGCCCCGTCACCGGTGCAGGGAGAAGCTCTCCTCGGCGGTCTTCCCCTCGGTCACCGTCACCTTCTTGTCCGGCGCCTTGAGGTGCGAGTTCCACACCGCGACCGTGTACGTGCCGGGCGGCACGTCTTTGATGGTGAACTTGCCCTCCCGGTCGACCACCGCGGCGTACGGGTTCTGGCCGACGAAGATGAACCCCAGCATCTCCGGGTGGATGCTGCAGAGCTGCGTGTAGACGCCCGGGCTCTTGAAGGTGTAGCTGCGCGACTCCCCGGGCTTGAACGTGCCGAAGTTGTACCCCTCGTTGTCCGGGGAGAAGACGTTGTGCGCCACCGTATCGTGGTTGAGGAACTGGACCGTGTCGCCCACGGTCACGGCGAGGACGTGCGGGATGAACTTCATCCCCTTCTGGTCCATCGACTCCGTCTTCGCGGCGTACGAGCCCGGCACGTCCTTCAGGTAGACGACGGTCTCCCCCAGGAACTTCGCCGGCATCGCCTCCACGCGACCGCTGACGGTCCCGCCGGCGGCCTGCGCGACGCCTCCGGCAAGCGCCAGAAGGGCCACCACCATCACAGCCTCCCCGGCGCCGAACCCCGTACCCTTGCGCACCCTCGTGAACGATCTCATCGCGATTCCCCTTTCCTTTTCCCGCCCGTTCGCGGCGCTCGTCTCAGAACGCGAAAGCCAGGCCGAGCGTGATCGCCTCGACCTCCGGGCCGACGGACGCCGTGGGGGTGCTCGGCGCCGCGAGACCGGACGCGGCCCCCCACCCTCCTGGCGGCGCCCCGTTCGCCTTTTCCACCTGCGCGACCAGCGACAGCTTGATGTTGGGGCGCACCAGCGCCGCAACTCCGGCAAACGCCCGCAGGTCAGTCACCGCCGGCCCGCCGGACGGAGAGAGCTTGATGTACTCCACGCGCACTGCGGGGACGAGCCACGGGTAGACGACGTAGGAGAGCTCGTTGTACTGCACGAGCGCCGTCACCACGCCGCCACCCACCCGCGCGCGGTCGTGCCGTTCCTGATAGGCGCCGGTGTCGAACTCGAGCGAGTTCCACTGCGCCCGCGCCCCGCCGCCGAACGTCGTGGCCGTGTCGTCCAGGATGCTGGCGTCGGCGGCGGCGTAACGCGACCCCGACCGGTAGTAGAACGCCTGCAGCGTGAGAGCCTTCTCCGCCCATGGCTTGCTCGCGTCGGGCACCGAACTCCCCTTCTCGCCGTCGAGCCGCACGCCGCCGAATTTGTACCCGACGTGGGCGTAGTAATCCCCGGGAGATCTCACCTCGACGTTGGCGCCCGCGTTGGCGCCGACCGCGTAGTCGAGGCGTCCGTTGATCGTGCCGTTGACCTCCAGCCCGTTGTAGGCGTCCCCGACGTTCCACGAGTCGCTGGTCGCGCCGTAGAGGGCGGTCACCGAAAGCGGGGGGGTCGCCATGTCGACGAGGTAGGAGGAGTGCGGCGCGAACGTCGAGAGCGTCGAGGTGATCTTGCCCACCACCAGGTTGAGATCGTGCGGCGCCCCCACCAGGTCGTTGAAGTAGACGCCCACGTGCTCGATCTCGGACGTGCCGCTGGCGAACGTCAGCTCGCCGAAGAACGTGATCTGGTCGTCGAAGCTCCCCCCGGCCCAGATATGGCCCTCCGCGATCAGGTCGTTGAGGTTGACGCGGGCGCCGTTGTCCGCCGCCGCGCCTCCGGAGTTCCGGTTGGGATGCACCACCACCTGCCCGTTGAACCCGAGCGCGAGCGGCACGCTCCCGGGGAGTGTCCCGGGC
>SCRJ01000111.1 GCA_004298115.1 Acidobacteriota bacterium | reverse complement strand
CGCGGTCCAGGCGATGCCCGGCGGGGGCACGGTCACGCTGCGGACCCGCATGACCAACGGAAACGCCGTCGCGGAGGTCGTCGATACCGGCGTCGGCATCCCCGAGGCGATCCGCGACCGGATCTTCGATCCGTTCTTCTCCACCCGCGAGGTGGGCCAGGGCACCGGGCTCGGCCTTGCGGTCAGCTATTCAATCGTCTCCGCGCACGGCGGCAGGATCGAAGTGGAAAGCCAGGTCGGCCAGGGGGCCGCGTTCCGCGTCGTCCTGCCTTTGGCCCGCATGCAGAAAATCGAAGGAGCCCGCTCATGAAAGTTTGTGGCCGCAGACTTCTCATCGCCGAGGACGAACCGATCCTCCGCATCACGATCGCGGACGCCCTCCGGAAGGAGGGCTGGGAGGTCGACGTCGCCGAGGATGGGACCAAGGCCCTGGCGCTGTTCGAGCGCTTCTTCCACGACCTCGTGCTCAGCGACCTGCTGATGCCCGGAATGGACGGCCTCGAGCTGCTCCGCCGCGTCAAGGCCCTCCGTCCCGATACGGCCGTGGTCATCATCACCGCCCACGGCACCATCGAGACGGCGGTCGAGGCGATGCAGCTGGGCGCCATCGACTTCATCACGAAGCCGTTCTCGATGGTGCAGCTGCTGCTCCGGCTCAACAACGTCTGCTCGTTCAAGCTGCTCGAGCAGCAGAACGTCCGCTTGCAGGAACAGCTCGAGCGCCGCTTCGCGTTCGGAAAGATCATCGGCAAGAGCAAGCGGATGCTGGAGGTGTTCGAGCTCATCAGGATGGTCGCCGATTCCGACGCCAGCGTCCTGATCCAGGGGGAGAGCGGCACCGGCAAGGAGCTGGTCGCTTCGGCGATCCACTTCAACTCCCCCCGCCGGACGCAACCGTACATCCGGGTCAGCTGCGCGTCGCTGCCCGAGACGCTGCTCGAGTCCGAGCTGTTCGGCTTCGAGAAGGGCGCGTTCACCGGCGCATCCGAGCGCCGGATCGGGCGGTTCGAAGCGGCCGCGGGCGGCACGCTCTTCCTCGACGAGATCGGCGAGCTGCCGCTGTCGTTCCAGGTCAAGCTGCTGCGCGTCCTGCAGGAGCGGCAGATCGAACGGCTGGGATCGCACCGCCCGATCAACGTCGACGTGCGGATCGTCTCGGCTTCGCTGCGGCCGCTCGACGAGGAGATCGGCGACGGCCTCTTCCGCGAGGACCTCTTCTTCCGCATCAACACGGTGACGATCCACCTCCCGCCGCTGCGCGAGCGGCGCGAGGACATCCCGATCCTCGCGCAGGCGTTCCTCGAGGAGTTCAGCCGTGAGCGCGGCAAGTCGATCGCGGGGTTCTCCGACGAGGTGCTCGAGGCGTTCGACGCCTACCACTGGTCGGGCAACGTGCGCGAGCTGCGCAACGTGGTGGAGCGCGCCGCGCTGTTCTGCAAGCACTCCACGATCTCGCTCGAGGATCTGCCGGCCAACCTGCGCGCGACCGGGCCGGCCCCGCACCGCGCCGCCTCGCAGCAGGTGATGACCCTGCACGAGGCCGTGGAGCGCGCGGCCGCGGAGGCGATCATGAACGCCCTTGCCGCCACCGAGGGCCGCCGCGGCGACGCGGCGCAGCTCCTCGGCATCAGCCGCAAGACGCTGTGGGAGAAGGCCAAGCAGTACGGGATCGCGGACGAGTGAGCCGGGTCCGGGAACGACTGGCGCGAGCGGCCGATCGTTCGATCTCGCCGCCGACGACGTTCGGCCTCTTGTCTTCCCCTGGCGCGAACGCGCCGGTGGGTTGATCTCGGATTGTCGGCGATCCCGGGTGCGAACCCGCACCCGCTCCGACCCCGGGGGTTCCGGCGCCTGACCGCCCGAGCCCCGGGCGGGCGTTCTCCCGCCCGCGGTCCACTCAAGGGAGTCCGCAGGAAGTGAATTGTGTGGCGTGCCCCGCCGACATCATGTTACCGACCCGAAACCGGGCTTGCTCCCGAGCGCCGGATCGAAGGCGGATGCGTTTGATGCGCAACGCGATCCGAACCACACAACTACTGGCACGGCAATTGCTCTAGAGCGGATCGGCGTTTCTCGTGCCGGCACCCGGCCGGGCGATACGGGACGCACGGATAAGGAGGACGGGCGAATGAAGAAGGCTGGGATTCTGATACTCGCGGGGCTCTCGCTGATCACGCTCGGCAGGGCGCCCAGCGCGGCCGCGGCGGAGGAGAAGAAGGACCCGAAGGCGCTGAAGGCCACGTACAACGGCGGCTTCCAGTTCACGACGGCCGACAAGAAGTTCTCGTTGCGGTTGTTCTCGGCAATCCAGTACCGCTACACCTACATGCAGTACGACCACAAGATCAAGGGGAACGAGCAGGACTACTCCAACTTCTACATGCGACGCGCCCGCCTGTGGTGGGACGGCTACGCCTACAACCCGAACTTCACCTACTACTTCCACCTCCAGCTCGAGCCCGGCTCGGCGGTTAACCTCCACGACGCGTGGGTGCAGTACAAGTTCTCCGACATGTTCGCGATCGGGGTCGGCCGCAACAAGATCCCGTACGGTACCGAGTTCCTCGCCTCCGGGTTCGGGCTCAACTTCATCGACCGCTCGATCATGTACGGGGAGACCGACATCAACGCAGGCGGCGGCTACTCCAAGTGGCCCGGCGGCAACCAGGGCTTCGCGCTGTCGGCGGAACAGGCCAACACCGGCTTCCCGGTGGGCGGGCTTTCGCTGTTCCGCTCCCAGGGCATCAGTGCGACCGGCATGAAGCACTTCAAGAGCGGCTCAGTTTTCCAGTACGAAGCAGGCGTATGGAACGGCCGCAACACCAAGGGCGCCAGCAACGCCTCCGATAACCACCTCTTCGCCGTGCGCCTCGGCTACTACCCGCTCGGTTACGTCAACACACTGACCGAGGGCGACGTGGACTACACCGAGAACTTCAAGATCGGCATCCTCGGCTCGGCGTACACCGCCCGCAAGCTGCAGGGCAAGGACGCGGCGGGGAGCACGGTGGCGGCGTACAAGACCGACGACAACGGGTACAACCTCTCGGTCCTCACCAGGTATCGCGGCTTTTCCGCGGACTTCGAGTGGGGCCACGAGGCGTTCGACCTCAACCGCAACATCACCGGGCCGACCGAGTTCGACCGCGAGGCCTGGCGCGCGGCGTTCGGGTACTTCATCGTGCCCACCCGCATCGAGCTCGTCGCCCGCTACGCGCAGGTCGAGCGCCTCAAGGACCCGACCGCGGCGGCCGTGACGAACTCCGGTCTCGGCTTCGTCTCGGTCAAGGTCGGCAGCGCCTACGTCAACGCCATCGAGAAGAGGCTCAACGAGGTCACCGCCGGCGTCAACTTCTACTTCGGCAAACAGCAGCACAAGCTCTTCTTCGACGTCTCCCGTTTGACCCGCGACTTCGCCCTGAACCCGGGTATTCCCACCCCGGACAAGCAGAGCGACTCGCGGTTCCGTTCGATGGTGCAGTTCAAGTTCTAGGTATCCTGCGCGGCCCGGCGGGAGCGTCCCGTCGGGCCGCGTCCTCTCCGCCCCGACGGGGCGGTCCGTCTGAGTTGCCCGGGGGGTCCAGTGGCACGGCCTGAACCGACACCAACCTGCGCGCAGTGCGTTTCGTTCCGCGACGAACCGCGCGAGATCGAACGCCTCTTCGCCGGGATGACGGCGCTCTCATCGGCGTACGGCTCGACTCGCGGCCGCGCCGGCGTGTGCGCCGTGAGCATGCGGTTCCACGATCCCCAACCGGCGTGCGACGAGTTCGCGCCGCGAGCCGTCGCGGCCGCGGCGGAGGGCGCCGGCCGATGAGCGCAGTTGGCCGCTCCGATTCGCCGGCGCCGCACCCGTGGTGGTCGCCGCGCGAGGCCCCGCAGTCGCCGCGGGCCGAACGGCTGGCCGACGATTTCCTCGCCCGCTGCCGCGGCGAGGGGCCGGCCAACTGCGTCAACCGCTGCCCGCTCGAGGTCGACGCCCGCGGCTACGTGCAGCTCACCGCCCAGGGCCGCTTCGCGGACGCGCTCCAGTTGGTGCGTGAGAAGCTGCCGTTTCCGGGCATCCTCGGGTACGTCTGCGCGCACCCCTGCGAGCTGCACTGCAAGCGCATCGACGAGGACGGCGCGGTGCGCATCCGCGACATCAAGCGCTTCCTCGCC
>SCRJ01000110.1 GCA_004298115.1 Acidobacteriota bacterium | reverse complement strand
ATGCCACAATTCTCCATGGTCGGTCTCCTTTCCTGGGCCTCGAGCCCGTACACCTCTTGGCGGACACTCTAGTCACGCCGTTCGAAGGAGACCGACCTACTCATCCCATCACGCCCCACATTCAAGGCGGGTGCTGTCGTGTACGTGTGGGGCTCGCGCGCCGCGCGAGCGGCTTCCTGCCCTGCGAACGACAACGGCCACGCCAGCCGGGCGTCCCCACGGCAGGGACGCGAGGCTGCTGAGTGTGGCGGCCCAGACGCGGTAGAGTGTGGCGGTGACGATCTCGCGGTGCTTCTGGGTTCGGACCGCCCCCGGCCGGCTGGGGGACGAGAGCGCTCGATGTGCGGGATAGCGGGGATCCACCTGCCGCGGGGCGGTGAGCCGCCCCGGGAGTGCCTCGCCGGCGCGCTGCGCGCGCTGCGCCACCGCGGTCCGGACGGCGAGGGGAGCTTCGCGGCGCCGGGGATCGCGATCGGGATGCGGCGTCTCGCGATCATCGACCTGGCGACCGGCGCACAGCCGGTGTACAACGAGGACCGCTCCGTGGTGGCGGTGCTCAACGGCGAGATCTACGACTACGTGGAGCTGCGCGAGGCGCTGCGGCAACGCGGCCACGTGTTCGCGACGGCGAGCGACACCGAGGTGCTCGTCCACCTCTACGAGGACGAGGGCGAGGCGCTGTGTGCGCGCCTGCGCGGGATGTTCGCGTTCGCGATCTGGGACGTTCGCGCCCGGACCCTGCTTTTGGCCCGCGACCGCTTCGGCAAGAAGCCGCTCTACGTCGCACCGGTGCCCGACGGCGGGCTCGCGTTCGCCTCGGAGCTGAAGGGGTTGCTGCCGCTGCTGCGCGGCGCCGGCGCGGACCCGCGGGTGCGCGAGCAGGGGATCTACGACTACCTCTCGCTCGGGGCCGTCCCCCAGCCCGACACGGTGTACGAGGGCGTCCGCGCCGTCGGCCCGGGTTGCTGGCTACGCTGCGCCGGGGAGCGGACGCGGGAGCAGGCGTACTGGCGGCCGGAGCTGGAGCCGAAGGTCGCCGTCTCCTACGCCCAGGCGCAAGAGGAGCTGCGGCGCGCGCTCGCGGAGGCGGTGCGCCTCCGGCTGCGCAGCGACGTGCCCGTCGGTGTCTTCCTCTCCGGCGGGGTGGATTCCTCGGTCGTGGCGTACGAGGCGGCCCGCCACCTCGGGGGGGCGCTGCGGACGTTCACCGTCTCGGTCGCGGACGCGGAGCTGGACGAGGCGCCCGCCGCCCGGCGCACCGCCGCGGCGCTCGGCGTCGAGAACGTCGTGCTGCCGCTCCACGTCGCGCCGCGGGACGAGGTGCTCGCGCTCGCTGGCGTCTTCGACCAGCCGTTCGCGGACCCCTCCGCGATCCCCAGCCTGGCGGTCGCCCGGCTCGCCCGCGAGCACGTCAAGGTGGTCCTCAACGGGGACGGCGGCGACGAGGTGTGCGGCGGCTACCGGCGCTACCTGGCGGCCCGGACGATGGGCAGGGTCGCGCCGCTCCCCGGCGCGGGGCGCGTCCTCCGCGCGGCGGTCTCGCGCCTGGCGGCCGGCCGGCGCCGGTCGGCGGCGGGCCTGCTGCGGCGCTTCGGCCGCGGGCTCGCGCTCGAGCCCGGCGCGCGCTACCTCGTGTGGACGAAGGACCTGCTGCTGGAAGGGGACAAGAGGAGCGTCTGGCGCGGCCGGCCGCAGCGGGCCACCGAGGCGTGGGTCGGCGAGCGGCTCGACGGCACCCTCGCCGCCGTCGATGCGCACGTCGCCGGCGACATCGGCATCGAGCTGCTCTCGAGCTTGCTCGTCAAGATGGACATGGCGACGATGGCCGCGTCGCTCGAGGCCCGCTCGCCGTTCCTCGACCAGGAGGTCGCGGCGTTCGCCCTGCGGCTGCCCGTCGCGTTCCGGGTGCGGGGCTCGCGGCTGAAGGCGGTGCTGCGCGACGCCTACCGCGATCGGTTGCCGCGGGAGGTCATCGCGGGGCCGAAGAAAGGCTTCGAGGTGCCGCTCGCAGCCTGGCTCGACGGCGACCTGCGCGACCTCGTCCATGACGCGCTCCTGGCGCCGGACGCCCGCGTGGCGGCCTACCTCGAGCCGGCGTTCGTGCGGGCGCTGGTCGAGGGCACGGCGATGCGCGAGCGCAACCGCGCCGGCCTCGTTTACGCGCTGCTCGTGCTGGAGCTCTGGCTGCGCGAGTCGCGGTCGTGAATGTGTGGGGCGCGCGCGCCGCGCGCGCTTCTTCTTGCCCTCCGCGGACCGAGCCGACGCGATCAGAAGGCAACGACAGCGCGCCCGGCGGTCGCGCCCCACATTTTGAGTGCCGGAGCGGCATGGTCAGGGGTCGGCAAGCGATCATCCGCGGCGGCGTCCCCGCCCCGGGACTCCGTTCCCCGTGTGCGCCCTGCCGTGGTTGAGTTACTGCTGATCGGGGTGTCGGCGCCACCCCCCGCAGTCCCGTGTTTCATCGTGCAGCCATTTTCTGCTACGCTGCCGCTCGCCTCGACGGCCGGTGCACCCGGCGGGGCGGTGTGGTTCGCTCATATCGGCGGTTTTCTCGGCGGCGTCGCGATGGCGCTGATGCTGCGGAGGCCGAGGCGGGTGCGCCGCCGCCGCACGACCCCCACTTGGAGAGTGACCGATGACCGACGCCAAACCCCCTGTTCTGCTCTTCGACCTCAAGAGGCAGTGGCTCGACGTGAGCGAGGACGTGCACGCCGCGGTCGAGCGGGTGTTCGCGACGCAGCAGTTCATCCTCGGGCCCGAGGTTTCCGGCCTCGAGGCGGAGTGCGCCGCGTTCCTCGGCGTCAAGCGCGCGGTCGCCGTGTCGTCGGGGACCGACGCGCTGCTGGCGGCGCTGATGGCGCTCGGGGTCGGCGCGGGCGACGAGGTGGTCACCTCGACGTTCACGTTCTTCGCCACCGCCGGCGTGATCCACCGCCTCGGCGCGTGCCCGGTGTTCGTCGACATCGACCCGCGGGACTTCAACATCGACGCCGGCCGGATCGCCGCCGCGGTCACGCCGCGCACCAAGGCGATCATCCCGGTGCACCTGTACGGCCAGGCCGCGGACATGGACGCGATCCGAGCCGCGGCGCCCGGCATCCCGCTCGTCGAGGACTGCTGCCAGGCGATCGGCACGGCGTACAACGGCGTCATGGTCGGCGGCATCGGCGCGTTCGGCTGCTTCTCGTTCTTCCCGACGAAGAACCTGGGCGCGTTCGGCGACGCCGGCCTCGTGACGACCAACGACGAGGCGGCCGGCGAGAAGCTCCTCGACATGCGGATGCACGGGATGCGGCCGAAGTACGTGCACCACTTCGTCGGCGGGAACTTCCGCATGGACGCGCTGCAGGCCGCGATCCTGCGCGTCAAGCTGCCGCGGCTCGCCGGCTGGATCGCCAAGCGCCAGGCGGGCGCCGCGCACTACCGCGAGCTGTTCCACGCGGCGGGACTCGACGGCACCGTGCGGGTCCCTGAGGAGCTGCCCGGGCGCGGCCACACCTACCACCAGTACGTGGTGCGGACGCCGGAGCGCGACCGGTTGCGGGAGCACATGGCGAAGCAGGGCGTCGGTGCGGAGGTCTACTACCCGATCTCGCTGCACGAGCAGGCCTGTTTCGCGGGCCTCGGCTATCGCAAGGGCGACTTCCCCGAGGCCGAGCGCGCCGAGGCCGAGGTGCTGGCGCTGCCGATCTTCCCGGAGCTGCGCGCGGACGAGCGCGAGCGGGTGGTCGCGTCGATCGCGGAGTTCTACCGCTAGGCCCGTGAGGCGGGCGCCGTCGCCCGCGCCGGCGTGGCGGTCCCCGGGGACCACGGTCATTGCGAGGAGGCCTGCCGCAGGCGGGCCGACGAAGCAATCCCGCGCCGACCGCGCGGACCGTCCGAACCTGTCGGCCTCGAGATTGCCGCGGTTCCCTCGCCCCGCCCTCGACGGGGCTCGGGAACCTCGCAATGACCGGGTTCTTGGAGACCTCGACGACGTTGCTCGCGCGCCGACCGTTTGGACCGTCCGACCTGTCGGGCTCGAGATTGCCGCGGTCCCCTCGCCCCGCCCTCGGCGGGGCTCGGGAACCTCGCAATGACCGCGCTGCCGGGGAGCGGGCGGCGCGGCCCCGCGCCGGGCGCCACGGCGGTCGCGCTGGGCGTCCGATGTGGTTGTTGACACGTCCGGCGAACCCGCGCACCATCGCGAGCAAGGATGAGTCTGTTCCTCCCCCGCACGCCGCGCCTGCGCTTGGCGCTCGCCCTTGCCGACGCCGCCTGGCTGGCCGCGGCCGGCTGGGCCGCCCATGTCGTCCGCTTCCCGGCCGGCGCCGAGCGGGCCGCGAAGCTGCACGAGCTGCTCGGCCATCCCGGGTTGCTGGCGACCGGCTTCGCCGCGATGTGGGCCGCCGCCGTCGCCGCGGAGCTGTACGAGCCGATCGTGCTGCGGCGGCGGCGCGAGGTCGCGGCGAGGGTCGCGATCGTCGCCGCCGTGTGGGGGACGGCGCTCGGCCTGGCGACGTACCTGGTCCCGAGCTGGCGGTTCGGCCGCGGCCTACTGCTGATCACGACCGCGGCCTGGGCGCTGGGAGCGGCTCTGGCGCGCGGCGCGGCCGCGCTCTGGCTGCGGCGCCGGCCGCGCCCGCGCGCGCTCGTGGTCGGGGAGGCGGGCGCGGTCGGGGAGATCTGCCGCAAGCTCGGGGAGCACCCGGCGGCGCCGTGGGAGCCGGTGGACGGCGCCGGACTGACGGCGGCGCAGGTGGCGGAAGAGGCGCGGCGGCGGGGCGCGGAACTGGTCGTGCTCGCCGGGATCGTGTCGGGCGCCGACGGGTTGGTGGCCGACCTCACGGCGCTGCAGTTCTCCGGCGTGCCGGTGGTCGTGGCCTCGGAGCTGTGGGCGTGGCTGGACGGGCGGCTGCCGGTGGACGAGCTGTCGCCGGCGGCGTTCCTGCACCAGCCGGGGTTCTCCGTGATGCACTGGGAGCTGTTCAACCGGGTGACCCGCGTGGTCGACGTCGCGGCCGGGGTCGCGCTCGGTATCGTCGGCCTGCCCGTGCTGCTGCTGGCGATGGCGGCGGTGCTGGTGCTGAACGGGCGGCCGGTGTTCTTCCTGCAGACGCGCGTGGGCCAGTTCGGCCGCCGCTTCCGCGTGATCAAGCTGCGCACGATGCGGCCGGACGCCGAGGAGAACGGGCCGGCGTTCGCGGTGGCCGACGACCCCAGGGCGACCCGGCTGGGACGCATCCTTCGGCGCTTGCGCATCGACGAGCTGCCGCAGCTCGTCAACGTGATCCGCGGCGACATGTCGCTGGTCGGGCCGCGCCCCGAACGGCCGGAGTTCGTCGCCGAGCTGGCCCGGACCATCCCGTACTACACGTTCAGGCTCGCGGTCCCTCCCGGGCTGACCGGCTGGGCGCAGGTCAACATGCCGTCCGCGGTGAGCGGCGACGAGCACCGCCGCAAGCTCGAGTACGATCTCTACTTCATCCGCGAGCGGTCGTTCGGGATCTACCTGCTGACCCTGCTCCGCACCGCGAGCGTCGCGCTGGTCGGGACGCGGCGGTGACGCGGACCACCGGCAAGCTGGCGCGCAACGTGGCGTGGCTGGGCGCCGGCGAGGTGGTCCTCAAGGGTGCGCTGTTCGGCGCCGGCGTGCTGGTGGCGCGGGGGCTCGGGCCGGCGGCGATGGGGGCGTTCACCGTCGCCTACGGCGCGGCGATGGTGCTGATGCTCGTGCTCACGGCCGGCCAGGCGGAGGTGCTGATCCGGGAGACGGCCCGCCGGCCGGAGGCGGTCCGCGCGCTCGGCCGTCTGTCGCGCGGCTGGCAGCGTCGCGTCGCGCTGGCGGCCGTCCCGGCGGCGATCGCGGGCGCCGCGCTCGTGCCCGATCCGGGCCTGCGCTGGACGCTGCTGGCGTTCATCCCGTACGCCTGGCTGCGCAGCGGACTGGTCAGCGTGGGCGCCTCGTTCAAAGGGCTCGACCGGATGGAGGTGGAGGTCGGCGGGCGCAGCGTGGAGCTGGGCGTCGCGCTGCTCCTCCTCGGGGCGCTGGCGATGCTCGCGGCGCCGGTGTGGACGACGGGCTTGGCGTTCGCGGCCGGGGCCGCGGGCGGCCTCGCGGTGATGCACCGGCAGCAGCGCACGCTGCCGGAAGGCGCCGCGCCCCCGGTCACCGCCGGCTTCCTCGCCCGCGAGGGGGCGGTGTTTCTGGTGCTCAACCTCGGCCTGCAGGCCGTACTGCGCCTGGACACGTTCCTGCTGGCGGGGTTCGGGGTCGCGAAGGAGGAGATCGGACGGTACGGCGTGGCCGCCGCGCCGGTGTGGGGGCTGCTGGGCGTCGCGCAGCTCTTCGCGGTGGCGACCTACCCGACGGTGGCCAGGGCCGCGGCCGCCGGTCGCCTCCGCCTGCGGCACATCGCCGCCATCGTCGCGGGCGGCGGCGCGGCCGGCGCGCTGGTGGCCGGGGCGCTCACGGTCGCCAAGGTGCCGCTCGTCCGGCTGGTCTTCGGCCCCGCGTACCTCGCGTCCGTGCCGCTGATGGGGGTGCTGGTCTGGCTGCTGCCGGCGGCGTACGTCATGATGGGGCTCGGCGTGCTGGTCGCGGCGTGCGGACGGCAGCGCTGGTCGCTGGCGAGCCAGGCGGTTTTGCTGGCGGGGAGCGCCGCCGCGAACCTCGCCGTCATCCCGCGCTGGGGCACGATGGGGTGTGCCGTGGTCGCGGTGTCCGTGTGGACGCTCGGCCTCGCGACCAGCGTCACGGTCGCGACGCTCGCCGTGCGGCGGCCGCGGAGGATCGAGGCGGCGGCCCCGGCCGGCGCGGAGCTGGAATGAGCCGGCCGGGCGCCGCACGGGCGAGGGTCGGCGTCGTGATCGTGCACTTCGGCGAGGAGGCGCCGACCCGGGCGTGCCTCGCCGCGCTGCGGCGGGACCGCTCGCGCGCCGACCGGCGGGTCGTGGTGGTGGACAACGGCGGCGCGCTCGGCGCCGGGGAGTGGCACGGCGCCGAGCTCGTGCCGCTCGGGGGCAACCCGGGTTTCGGCGCGGGCGTCAACGCCGGCGTCGCGGTGCTCGGGGCCGGTCCTTTCGCCGCCCTGGTCGTGCTCAACAACGATATCGAGGTGGCGAACGGGTACCTCGACGCCGCCGTGGACGCGGTGGGCCGCGCGGGCGTCGGGCTGGCGGCCGGCCCGCTCCGCCTCGACCGCCCCGGCGGGCCGCTCTGGTACGCGGGCGGCAGCGTGAACTGGCTGACCGGCACGGTGCGCCAGGCGACCTCCGCCGCGGCGGCCGCCAGGGAACGGACCGTCGGGTTCATCTCCGGCGCGGCGTTCGCGGCCGGCGCCGAGGCGTGGCGGCGGGTCGGCGGCTTCGACCCGAGCTACTTCCTCTACAACGAGGACGTGGACCTCTGCCTGCGCCTGCGGCGCGGCGGCTGGCGCCTGCTGTTCGCGCCGGCGATGGTCGCGGTGCACCGGCTCGGCGCGGTGACCGGCTCGCGCTCCCGCTCGCCGTTCTACCTCGAGCACATGGCGGCGACCAGGCTGCGGCCGTTCCGGCCGCTCGCGTACCGCCTGTACCTCGCCGTGCTGCACTCCGGGTACGCCGGACTGCGGGCGCTCTGGTACCGCGGCGCCGTGCGCGGCGACGCCGGCCGCGCGGCGGCGGCCGCGATCCTGCGCGGCCACCGGCGGGCGCTCGGCCGGCTCGCGGCCGGCCCCCGGGTCGATTGACGCCGCGCCTCGTGGCTGCGAAAGGCCGGCGTTGGCGAGCAAACCCCACTGCGGCGGCCGAGGCCGCGCACCCGGCGGTTCCCGGCCGCTGCTCGCATCGGCCGACGGGCTGCGGCGCACTGCGCCGGCCCGAATCCCGCGCGTCGCGCCTGACGGAGCCGGTGTGCGCTTTGGAGCGCGGACGGCGTTTCCCGCATGAAGGGAGACAACGTCGATGAAAGGCACGATCGCAGTGAGCGTTGTGGCCGCCCTCGTCATCGTGGCGGCGACCGCCGTGGCCGCGCCCCCGCCACCCAAGATCCAGGCCGTGAAGAACCTGGTCCAGTTGCCGGTGGAGGAACTGCAGAAGCTCCAACCTCCCCCCGGCGCGAAGATCATGGCGCAGGTCAGGTCGATGGCCGCGCACGTCGTGCAGGCGCAAGGGCCGGACCTGGTCGTCGTCGGTGCGCAGTGGACCGGCCCGGCGAGCTCGAGCGCGATGGGCTTCGGCGGCCCCTCGATGGTGGGCTGGAAAGCGTTATGGCGCTTCAAGAACCAGGGCAACGCTCCGGCGGTGCCGGCGGGCTGGAAGGTCAACGTCGCCTGCCAGGTGATGAACGTGCCGCCCGGGACCCCCCAGTACGCGTTCTTCCTGCAGAAGTGGTGCGGGCTCTCGGAAGGCACGTTCACGGCACCCTGGGCGCTCCCGGCCGGGGCCACCTCGCCCCCGGGACCCATCAAGACGTTCACCGGCTACCCGTTGTACCCCTGCCCCCTGAACCCTTCCGCCCCGTTCCCACGGCTCAACGTGACCGTCGACTCCACCAACATCGTCAACGAAGGAACCGCGCACGAGACCAACAACGGGTACCAGATCGATCTCTGCGTCCAGTAGCGCTCGTGGCAGGCCTCCGGGGCGCGACGCGAACCGCGCCGGCGGGGGTCGAGAGCCGGACCGTGGCGGCGGCCGCAGGAAAGCGGCCGCCGCGTCGTGTCCGGTGTACCCCTCGGATGGAGTGCGGTCCGGCCCGCCGCCGACGTTTCCCTCGGTGGGAGGAGGGATGCCGATGCGACCCTCGATTGCATTGACCGTGTCGGGCGCGCTGATCGCGGTTGCGGCCGCGGCCGCGCCCCCCAAACCGTCGCCGGGCGCGTCGCGGCAGGTGCAACGCCCGGCGTCGGCGGTGCCGGCGATCCCGACGAAGACCCCGGTCCCCTCCGGAACGTTGCCTCTGCCGGACCTGAACCTCTCGGAGGTGCGGGTCCAGATGCTGAACCGGCTTGGCGAGATGCCCGGCGGCCAGCCGTGCTGGAGCTTCAGCCTGCAGCCGGTGTTCAGCAACATCGGCGTGGTCGCGACCGGCCCGTTCAGGGTCGTCTGGGAGCGCGCCGACACCGAGAGCGGGCCCTACGTCAAGCCGTGCGACGCGTGCGCGGAGAACATCCCGGACGCGAAGCCCGGCGTCGGCATGCTTCCCACGCCGCGTACGTTCAACAACTGCGGCGGGGTGAAGTGGTACCGCGTCAGGCTGGACCCCGAGAACGTCATCCTCGAGCTGCGCGAGGAGAACAACTCCCGGAAAGTCCACCTCTAGGGGGCGAACCCCTGGAGGTTCGCGGCGTCGAAGATGAATCCCCCGGCGACCCGCACCGAACCCCCGCCCGCGAGAGCGTAGACGCCGTCCGGGCAGAGAGTCCTCTGGCCGCCGTCGCCGACGAAGAAGAGTCGGCCTCCGGCGGTGACCAGGCCCCTGCCGTCGGCGGTCCGGGCACGGAGCTCCCTGACCTGTTTTGGAGGCTCGGGCTGGGGGGCGAAGCCGCGGTCGATCCAGGGCGGGACGATGCGCATCCTCTTCACCAAGACGTGGGAACCGTTCTTAATTCGATAGTCGCCGTCCGGGCACTAGCTCATGACGCCGCCCTGGCCGACGAAGTAGAGCCGGCCCCCGCGCGCCATGACCCAGTCGCCGTTGAGCAGTTGGCCGTAAAGCGGCAGCGTTTCCCGCACCACGGGCGGCGGCGCCGGCGTCGGCGTGGGGACCGCCGGCTTCGCCGCGGCCTGGCCGGCGGCCACGAGGACGGCCGCGACCACGATCCCGGTCCTCGCGATGCGGACCACATTCAAAGCGATCATCATTGTCGTCGCTCCCTTTCCCGGAACTCGGTCCGGCACGGTCTCGGTGCGCCGAAGCTGCAGGCATCGCCGCTGCGGGCTCCGGTCGGGCCCGTGCCTAACCCCGGCGCCCGAACCGGGCGTGGTCCGCGGCCACCTCGCCGGGTCACCGGAACCTCAACGGGTTAGCGGTGCCGCCCGGCGGCAGCACCCACGCCCCCCGGCTGGGGTCGAACCTCGCCAATCCGCCGAGCAGCCTGGCGAGGAAGCTCAAGGAAACGGCGGGGTCCCCCGACGGCAACAGCACGTGGTCCTGGTCCTCGATCGCAACGTCCTGGCCGCCGATCCGGAGTGAGAAGGACGGCCCGGGGACCTGGCCGTCGAGGCGTTGGATGCCGAGCGCCCCCAGGCCTCCGGGGTTGAACTGGAGCACCCCTGCGGCGCCGGGTCGAATCTCGTACCGCAGGCGGACGGGGTCGTACCGCCCGCTGCCGCCGAGCGCCCTCGCGAGCTCACTCAGCGGCACGAACGGCCTGCCCGCGTGCATGACGAGGGTGTTCGTCAACAGGGAGACCGGCTTTTCCTGGACGATGATCCCGGCGCCCGCGGTCGCGGCGGCCGCGAGCGCAACCCCCACCGCCACGATCGTCCGCCCTTGCCTGCGATCCATGGCACTCCTCCTCCGACTCCCGCCCGACCCGCCCGGCGCATTCCGGCGGACGGAACGACACGCCGGCGCGATTGTGTCGGATCGTTCGGAAGCCGGCCCGTGGCCTTCACCCGTGATAACGCCGCGCCGCCGCGAAACCGCACGTTCGAGCGCTGGGTCCGCGCCCTCCCGTTTGGACATGGAGCGTACGTGCCCGGGACGTCACCGGCGCCGGCATCAGGGCCGCGGGGCGTCGGAGAGGCGCGACGGGGTTTCCGAGATCTCCGCTGGAACGCCGATCCCGTGCAGCATCGCGATGAAACGCCGGTTCGCGCGCAGGCCGTCGAACGCCGGTTCGCCCTTGACCCGCAGGAGGAACTCGTCGTGGGCCGCGGCGGCCTTGTCGAGCCATGCGAGCGCGGCGCGGGTATCGCCAAGGGCCGCGTGGGCGCGCGCCAGCAGGGCCGGCGGCACGTAGGCGTGCGCGGCGCTCGCCCGCATCCGGTCGAGCCGCCAGCGCCACGCCGCCGGCATGCCGCCGGCCTTGTAGGCGCGTCCGAGCGCTGGGGCGTCGTCCTCGGGCGCTCCCCCGAGTACGATCGCGTTCTGCCAGTTCGCGACGGTCGCCTCGTAGTTGCCCTGCCTCTCGTACGCCGACGCCAGAAAGGTGTACGCGAGGTGGAACGCCGGTTCGATCTCGAGCGTCCTGGCGAGCTGTTGGATGGCTTCGCCGCCGCGGCCGGCTTCGAGGTAGATCGATCCCGCCACGGCGTTCGCGGCCAGCGAGACCGGATCGGTCTGGAGGGCACGCCCGATCTCGAGGACCGCCTCATCGTGGCGGCCGAGCTGGGAGAGCAACTCGGCGTACCAGAGGTGAGCCGTGAGGCATCCGGCGTTGAGCTCCGCAGCCCTGACGAACTCGGCTTCGGCCGCCGCCCACTCCCAGTCGTGGTGCAGGCGGACGGCGCCCAGAGCGGCGTGGGCGTCGGCGAGGTTGCCGTCGAGCTCCAGCGCCCGCATCGCGGCGGCCTGCGCGCGCGCGTACGCCTGGATCGGAGCGGCCGGCCCCGGCTCGAGGCCCGCGAGGACCGTGTAGGAGTCCGCGAGACCGGCGTACGCGAGGGCGAACGATGGATCCGACGCAACCGCCTGTTCGAGGTACTCGATGCTCTTGCGCACCGACGCCGGCGTCCACTTGTTCCAGAAGTAGCGGCCTTTCAGATACGCCTGGTAGGCATCGGCCTTCGTGGCGGGGCGCCACGCGAGGTTGACGCGCTCCGCCTCGGTGAGCTGGAGGCGCAGGGCGCGCACCAGCTGCTCGGAGATCGAGTCCTCGAGCTCGAAGATGTTGGCGGCCTTCCGGTCGAACGTCGCCGCCCAGATCGGCGCGCCGCCTTCGGTGCTGACGAGCTGGGCCGTGACGCGGACCCGGTCGCCGGAGCGCTGGATCCGGCCATCGAGCAGGGCTTCCACCCCGAGGGCGCGGCCGACGTCCTCGAGGTCGGGCCGCGCCTCGGCGTAGCGCAGCACGGCGCTGCTCGGCCGTACGACGATCCCGGGCAGGTGGCTCAAGCGGTTGATGAGGGCGTCCGCCACCCCGAGCCCCAGGTAGTCGTTCCGGCCCTCCCGGTCCAGCGCCTGGAAGGGGAGCACGGCCAGCGAGCGTACCTGCGCCGGCTGGAGGGCCGGGCGCGCGTGCCGGCCGCGGATGCCCGGGAGCGCGAGGGCGATCGCGATCGCCGCCGCGAGGACCGCAACGACGGCCGCCACCCGCCAACCGCGCGGGACGGCCAGCCGGCGCGCGAGCGGACGCCGCGCCCCGGTTTCCGACCGTCGGTCGCGAGTGGCCGCGCCGGCGCGCGCCCCGGCGCTGTCCGCGTGGCCGGGGGCCAGCCAGCTCAGCAAGGCGTGCTCCATCGCGCCGGCGCTCGGGTAGCGGTCGCCGGACGCGGGCGCCAGCGCGCGGCCCACGACCGCTGCGACGTCGGCAGGCAGGTCGGGCCGGACGTCCCGCAGGGCGGAGAAGGCTCCCTGCCGGTGCCGCTCCTGGAGCTCGGCCAGCGTGTTCGCCTCGACGGGGTAGCGTCCGCTGACCAGCCGGTAGAGCAGGACGCCCAGGGAGTAGATGTCGGACGCCGGGCTCGGCGGCTCCCCCCGCAGCAGCTCGGGCGCCATCGCGATCGGCGTTCCGACCGTGCCGGCCGCCGTCCCGTGGCGGTCCTTGCGTGCCCGGTCGACGCCGGCGCCGAAGTCCATCAGGACGTTGCGCCCTCCCCGCTCGCGCATGACGTTCGCCGCCTTGACGTCGCCGTGGACGAGGCCGGCCGCGTGGACGGCGGCCAGCGCCCGGCAAAGGTCGAGGCCGATCAGAGCCGCCTCCTCGGCGCTCAGCGGCCCCTCCTGCGCGAGCCACTGCTCCAGCGTGGTGCCGGCCACGAGGTCGGTCCACAGCCCGACGCGGCCGTCGCGGACGTCGGCGCCGTGCACCACGACGACGTTGGGGTGGCGGACGCGAGCGAGGCGGCGCGCTTCCTGGAGGAAGTGGCGGCGGGCCGCGGCCGGCGCGGCGGGATCCGAGCGCCAGAGTTTGAGCGCGACCTCGCGGTCGAGGATGGGATCGTACGCCCGGAACACCTCGCCGGTACTGCCGCCGCCGAGCTTCTCGACGACCTTGAGGTGGCCCCACTCGAAGAGAACTTGTTCCGGCCCCGGTTTGTACCGGGCCCCGGAGGGGGAGGAGTCGTCCTGACCCGAGCCCGAGGCGTGCAGGGAGCGGTACGCGGCGGCGACCGACTCGACCACCTTGAGGTTTTCGAGGCGGAGCCTGTCCTCCGGGCTCGCCGGTTCGCACGACCCCCAGTCCACCGGGGTCTCGTCGGCGATCGCCTCGGCGATCCGCAGAATGTCGTCGCTATCGCCGGGCATTCATCGCCTCTCCGAGCCGCAGCAGCGCCCTGGCGACCGTCATGCGCGCCGCGTTGGCGGACGGGCTCCCGGTGGCCTGGGCGATCTCCGGGAACGTGTAGCCGAACTCGACCCGCAGGATCACGGCCTCCTGCTGGGCGTCGCTCAGCTCGGCGAGCGCCGCCTCGTACGCCTGCATCGCCTCGTGCCCGATCGCCTGCTCGACCGCCGGGGGTGCGCCGTCGGGCAGGTCGTCGGACATCGCCTCCCCCCCCGGCCTCCGCGCCACGCGGCGGATCTCGTCGCGCACCGCGTTGAGCAGGATGGTGCGCAGGTACGCGAGGAACGCCCCTTCCCGGCGCGGCTCGAAGCGTCCCACCTGGCTCAACGCCCGCAGCACGGTCACCTGCACGAGGTCGTCGGTGTCGACCATGCCTCGCGCCCGCACCGGAAGGCGGCCGTGCGCCCACCGTCGGAGAGCGGGGAGGCAACGCCTGACCAGGCGATCGGTCGCGGCGGGGTCGCCGGTGCGGATCAACTCGAGGAGCGCGGCCGTGGTTTCCGTCTCCCGGGGAGGGACGGTCTGAGGGGAAGGGGGACAACCTGCGTCGGCCATGGACCGCCTCTGGGTTCCGCCGGTCGCGAGGCACCGTCGCGCGCCGGTAACTGCCTGCAACTCCTCGCCATCGATCGTGGCTCGACTATACCGTGCCGGCGGCGGCCCTGCAACCGCAGGGGGACGGCGGGGGCGCCCGCCGCGGCCGGTCCCGGGCGCCCTCGGATCTCGTCCCGTACGCCATGCCGGTTCGCCGCCGGCGGCGGAGACCGAGTCCACGAACCCACTTGACAACCCGGGACGCAGGTCCTAAAGTGTTAGCAGTCTCGTATGGCGAGTGCCAACACGCACCCCGGCGAGCAAATGTAAACATAAGAAAGAGGGAGGGTTAGACATATGAACGTTCGTCCACTCCATGATCGGGTTCTCCTCCGTCGTCTGGAAGAGAAAGAAGTGGTGAAGGGCGGGATCATCATCCCCGACACCGCGAAAGAGAAGCCGCAGGAGGCCGAGGTGATCGCCGTCGGCCCCGGCAAGCTCGACGACAACGGCAAGCGGATGCCGATCGACGTCAAGAAGGGCGACCGCGTCCTCGTCGGCAAGTACTCGGGATCGGACATCAAGATCGACGACCAGGAGTACCTGATCGCGCGCGAGGACGAGATCCTCGGCGTGCTGGAAAAGTAAGGGAGGCTCGAGATGGCGAAACAGATTGTCTACGCAGAGGACGCCCGTCAGGCGATCCTGCGCGGTGTCAACAAGCTGGCCGACGCGGTCAAGGTGACGCTCGGTCCCAAGGGTCGTAACGTCGTTCTGGAGAAGAAGTTCGGCTCGCCCGTGATCACCAAGGACGGCGTCACCGTCGCCAAGGAGATCGACCTCAAGGACAAGCTCGAGAACATGGGCGCCCAGATGGTGCGTGAGGTCGCTTCCAAGACCTCCGACGTGGCCGGCGACGGCACCACGACCGCCACGGTCCTCGCTCAGGCGATCATTCGCGAGGGGACGAAGAACGTCACCGCGGGCGCCAATCCGATGGAGCTCAAGCGCGGCATCGACATCGCCGTCAAGACCGCGGTCGAGGCGATCACCAAGCTCGCCAAGCCGGTCGAGGGCAAGGCGATCGCCCACGTCGGCACGATCTCGGCCAACGCGGACGAGGAGATCGGCCACATCATCGCCGAGGCGATGGACAAGGTCGGCAAGGACGGCGTGATCACGGTCGAGGAGTCGAAGACCATGGACACGCAGCTCGAGATCGTCGAGGGGATGCAGTTCGACCGCGGGTACCTCTCGCCGTACTTCGTGACCGACGCCGAGCGCATGGAAGCCGTGTACGAGAACGCCAAGGTCCTCCTCTTCGAGAAGAAGATCTCCTCGATGAAGGACCTGCTGCCGATCCTGGAGCAGGTGGCCAAACAGGGCAAGCCGTTCCTGATCGTGGCCGAGGACGTCGACGGCGAGGCGCTGGCGACCCTGGTCGTCAACAAGCTGCGCGGCACGCTGCAGGTGATCGCGGTGAAGGCCCCGGGCTTCGGCGACCGCCGCAAGGCCATGCTCGAGGACATCGCGATCCTCACCGGCGGCAAGCTGATCTCCGACGACCTCGGCATCAAGCTCGAGAACGTCAAGTGGGAAGACCTCGGCACCGCGAAGAAGGTGACCGTGGACAAGGACGACACCACGATCGTGGTGGACGACGAGGACCCCAAGAAGCGCGAGGCGATCGCGGGCCGCGTCAAGCAGATCCGGAAGCAGGTCGAGGACACCACCTCGGACTACGACCGCGAGAAGCTGCAGGAGCGGCTCGCCAAGCTCGTCGGCGGCGTGGCGCAGATCAAGATCGGCGCGGCCACCGAGACCGAGATGAAGGAGAAGAAGGCCCGCGTCGAGGACGCGCTGCACGCGACCAAGGCGGCCGTCGAAGAGGGGATCGTCCCCGGCGGCGGCGTGGCTCTCCTGCGCGCGCAGGAAGAGGTCGAGAAGCTGCTCAAGGAGCACAAGGGCGACGTGCGCACCGGCATCCAGATCGTGGTGCGGGCGCTCGAGGAGCCGACGCGGCAGATCATCCACAACGCCGGCCTCGACGAGGCGGCGGTGATCGTGCGCGACATCCGCAAGAAGGGCGGCACCATCGGCTACAACGCGCAGACGATGGTGATGGAGGACCTGGTCGTGGCCGGCGTCATCGACCCCGCCAAGGTCACCAAGAACGCCCTGCTCAACGCGGCTTCGATCGCGGGGCTGATGCTCACCACCGAGGCGCTGGTGGCCGAGATCCCCGAGGAGAAGAAGGAACCCATGGGCGGCGGCATGCCGGGCGGCGGCGGCATGGGGGACATGTACTAGAGAACCTTGGTCCGTGGTCCGTGGACCGTGGGCCGAAGAGACACCGAAGCAGCGGGAACCAACGAGGGCGGGGAGCGATCCCCGCCCTCTCTTTGTCGGTTGCGCGAGGGCCGGCGGGCGTGCGAAGCTGGTCGCCTGGCAGCGGGGACAGTGGGGAAGGGGACGGTCATGGGCCAACCACCTTCGGCGCCGGGAGACACGCGGTCCGGAAACGCCGGCTGCGCCACGGCGGCGGTCGCGTTCCTGGCGGTCGGCCTCGGGTTCGGGAGCCTCTTCGCCGTCCGCGCGTGGCGGGACGTGCGGGTGTTCACGGTGTGGAAGCCGACCACCTGCACCATCCTCGCGACGCAGCTCGGCAGCACGAGCGGCTCGGGGAAGAGCGGCCCCTCGTACCGGCCCGAGATCTCGTTCCGATACGAGGTGGGCGGGAAGACGTTCACCTGCACCGGCTGGGACTCCTGGGCGCTTTCCGGCGATTACGGCGGCGGCAGCGCCAAGTTCTACGGGCGGGTGCTCGACCGCTACGAGGTCGGCGCGACGTCACGGTGCTGGTACGACCCGGGCGACCCCTCGCAGGCCGTGCTGGTGCGGCGGATCCGCCCCCTCTACGTGCTCGCCGTCTTGCCGCTGGCGTTCGCGGTCCTCGGCGCGGTCGGTCTCTATTCGGCGCTGGCCAAGCCCGGGCGAAGGCTCGCCGCCGGCGGCCGCGGCGAGCCGCTGGGGCGGTCGAAGGCGGGCCGCGGGCACGCCGCCTGGGACTACCGGCGCCTGGCCGTGCGTCTGGCGCCGGAGACCACGCCCGGTACGCAGTCGTGCGGGGCGTTCCTGGCGGCCGTCGCGCTGCTGTTCGTCGGCTTCATCGCCGGCTATGCGGCCTGGAGCGAGTGGCAGGACGGGAACCTCCGAGTCATCCCGCTGCTGTTCGTGATCGTGTTCGGCGGGCTCGGCCTGCTCTTCCTGTGGATCGCCGCGGCCTCCGCGTTCGCCGCGAGGGTCCCGGCCACGATCGTCGAGATCGAGCGCCGGTCCGTCGCGCCCGGCGAGTCCGTTGACGCGCTGGTCTTGCAGCCCGGGCCGCTGCGCCTGCGCTCGCTGCGCGTGCGGTTGGTGGGCAAGGTGGAGACGCCGGCGGAGTCGCGTTCGCCGGACGTCACGGTCCTCTCGGACGAGCTGGTGAGCGAGGTCGGTCGGACGGCGATCGGCCGCGATGTCCCCATGGAACACCGCTTCACGCTCCGCGTCCCGGCGGACGCCAGGCCGTCGCAGGGCGGCCCGCCGCGGGTCTGGTGGCGTCTGGAAATCCGGGGCGTCCCGTTGGTCTGGCCCCGGTTCATGCTCGCGTTCCCGATCATGGTCGAGGGCGGGAGGTCCGGCGCGTCCCCGCCCGCGCCCGGCTAGAAGATCAGGTGCAGGCCGAGGAACGGCAGGACCAGGATGGCGCCGAAGACGGCCAGAGAGACGACGAAGAGCGCCTGCCCGATGATCGCGAGGACGGCGTCCTCCTCGAGCAGCCCGACGGCCGTCGTCGCGATCGTCAGCGCGGGGAGCGTGTTGGTGAACACGATCGGCAGCGGCAACGCGAGCTCGGCGCCGGCGATCGCGATGACGATCCCCGCGATCGAGCGCGCCCAGCGGTGGCGATGGAACCAGAGCCCGCGTGGCTTGATGAAGCGCTCGACCTTGCGCAGCAGCCGTTGCCCGCCCCCGCCGACGCGGATCACGAGGTCCGAGCGCAGCTCGTGATCCAGCCAGCGCTTCGGCAGCCAGAGCGGCCGGCCGAGCGCCATCGCGACGCCGAGCAGGACGACCGCGATCCCGAACGGCGTCGAAACGCCGGGGAGCGGGATCGGCTGCAGGAACGGCAGGACGATGAGGAACGCGAGCAGCGCGTTTCCCCGGCCGCTCAAGTGCTCGACCAGCACCCGCACCGGAAGGGTGTCGCCGGTGGCGAGGCGGACCACCCCCTCCAGCTCCTCGGAGAGCCGGCAGCAATGCCCCGGCGGTGGCACGGCTCCCCGCCGATCGGACTCGGGCACCGGCTCGTCCTGCGTTTGCACAGCGTTTACTATAGAAGACCCTTGCCTGGATCCCACACGGGGCGTCGTCTGGGAAGAGCGCCGTCAGGCGTGGCCGGACTCGGTGCGCTCGGCGCGGTCGGCGAGGCCGTTGACCGTGGACCCCAGCGCGCGGGCCCGATGGTCGGGGTCGGCGAGCGAGATGCGAAGCATCGCCTTGAGCTCACCTGCGAACCGGTCGAAACGCTCCTCGAGGCGGCCAAAGCGGACGACGAGACCGCGGACCTCGTCCCCGAGCGTCGTGCGTCCCTCGGCGACGGCGCGAACCTGGGACGTGATGGCTTCGGCGACCACGTCGAAGCGTCGCTTGACCCCGTCGATCTCGCGCCGCGTCATCTCGCCCTCCTACGCCGTGAGCGTTGTACGTCCGGGGCGCCCGTCGCCGCTGGGCGGGGGCGCGAGGAGCCTCCGGGCCAACGCCTCGGCTTCCGGCAGGGAATCCGCCCAGCCGACCAGGGGGTGGCCCGCCGTCCACGTCTCGTAGAAGTGGCTCACCTTGCCGTCGCGGTTGTCGAGGCAGACGTTCGGGACACCGAGCAGCAGGGCGAGGATGTGCCCGTGGAGGCGGTCCGTCACCAGGACGCGGCCGGCGGAAACGAACCGGCACGCGATCTCCATGCGGAGGCTCGCGAGGGTCTCGAACGACCGTCGCACCCACGCCTCGCGGCCGCGCAGCAACGTCCTTGGCGTCCGCCGGATGCGCAACGAGAGCCAGATCGCTCGCGCATACAGGCCCCAGGGGGCGTCCCGGCGCCCGAGTGCGGGCCGGGTCCAGTCCCGCACCGCGCCCGGCGCCCGCCGCGCGGCCGCGACCCGCGTCGCCCGCCGGCTCGTCTCGATGTCGCGCCGCAGCAGCCAGAGGACGTCGGTCGCCGCCGCCCGCCGCCGCGGGCGGAGGTCCGGCAGGCCGAACGCCATGTCGGGCGCGAGGTGCGCCGGAACGGCGAACCGCGCCCGCGCCAGGTCGAGGCTGCGGCGGTCTCTCACCAGCATGACGAACCGGCCGTTCCTCTCGCACCGCCGGCGCATGGCGTCGACATTCGCCTCGGAACGGAACCACACGCTCTGGGGGAGCTGGACGACGAGGCGGTCGGGGAAGTCGTCGAGGATGCGCTCCCGCAGCCCCTGCTCGTTGGGGTAGACGTCGCCGAAGTTGCCGCCGCCGCTCAAGAGGATCGGGCCCTCCGGCAGGGCCCGCCGCAGCGCGGCCGGCCGATAGGTACGAAAGTCGCACACGTAGGGGACGCGGACGCCGAGGCGGGCGAGCGTCGCGCGCTGGCCCGCCCACACGGCGGTGTCGCCGAGGTTCCAGTGGCTCGGGAAGGTGGCGAGCGCGACCTCGGGGTGGCCGGCCAGCGCCGCGCCGATCACGGAATCGAGCGTCGCGCGCAAGCGATCGAGCAAGTCGCCGGCCGCGTCTGGGGTTGGGGAGGCGCCGTCGCCCATCCTGTCGAGTGTACCGGATGGCGCGAGGTACGGACGCGGCGTCGCGCGGCCGGAGTCGGCGGCCGGCCCGTCGCCAGGCGTTGTCGCGCGCGCTGCCCGTCCGCTATTCTGATCCGCAAGCCATTGTCGCCGGTGGGCCTTCGGCAGGCGCCTGGAGAACGGATGGGCAACGAGATGCACGTGGACGTCCTGCAGCCCGAAACCCGCGGGGATCGGGTGAGGATCCACGGGCGGATCCACGGCCACCCGCGGCTGCTCCGGCGGAACGGGCCGCTCTTCTTCGACGTGCCTGCACAGACGCTCGATTGGCTCGCCATCCGCGGCCGTCGCGACGATCTCCACGACGCCTTTCTCCGGGCGACGCTCTGGTCGGCGATGGAAGTCGGCGGCGAGCTCACCATCCACGGCCGCGTCTCGGCCGGCCTGCTCGCCAATCTCGAGCGCTACCAGGAGATCGTCTGTCGGTGGTGGCCCGAGTACCGTCCGGTCCTCCTGCGGGCGGACGAGGAGGTGGGCGACGAGGACGCGAGGGCCGCCGTGGGTCACGGGGCGCGGCACGGGGCCGCGCTGCTCGCCTTTTCGGGCGGCCTCGACTCCGTCGAGTCGCTCGCGGCGCACAAGGCGGGCCGGCGGGGCCGGAACTCGCTCGCCGTGGCGGCGTGCGTCTTCGTCCACGGGTTCGACATCCCGCTGGACGACGCCGCCTTCTCCGGCGCGCTCGCGCGGGCCCGGACGCTGACCGATCTCTATTCGACCCCGCTGCTGGTGGTCCGCTCGAACCTGAAGGACCTGCTCCCGTTGTGGGAGACGACGTTTTCGGCGGGCATCGGCGCCGTCCTGTCGCTGTTCGAGCGGCGGTTCGAGATCGGGCTGCTCGCGGCGTCCAGCGCGTACGAAAACGCGCATTGGATCGCGTCCAAGGACGGCTCGACGCCGTGGTCGGACCCGCTGCTCTCCTCGTCCACCTTCCGCCTCGTCCCCGACCTAGCCGTGACGCGAGTCGAGAAGACCCAACGCCTGGCGGGCGAGGACGCGGTCTGGCGCAACCTCCGGGTCTGTTGGCAGGGTGAGGACCTCTCCACCAACTGCGGGCGGTGCGAGAAGTGCGTGCGGCAGATGCTGTGCATGCGCGCCTGCGGAATCACCGACTTCTCGGCGTTCGCCGCGCCGCTGGAGCCGGCGACGGTGCTGGCGATGCGGCTGCCGATGCCGGTCGTGGTCGAGGAGTGGCGCCGATGCTACGAGCGTGCCTGCGCCGGCGGCCGCGGCGGCGACCCCGTCTTCCTCGCGGCGAAACGTGTGATCGATGCGGCGTCGAACGGCGCCATCGGGACCGCCAGGTGGGGGCTCCGCGGCCTCGCCGGGCGCATCCGCCGGCGGGCGCGGCGCCTGTGGTCGCGGTGGTCCTCGCCGCGTCAGGCGGGCGACGGCGGCGGCCACCCCGCGACGCGGGTCCGATGAGCGGCGGCATCTAAAAGGGGAGGAGTTGGCCAACTTCGCGGCGGTCGTCGACCCGGATCCCGCACGGCGCGAGCGGTTCGTCGCGACGGTCGCGCCGCGGCTCCATCTGCTTCCCGGCCTGGTCTCGGGGTCGTGCCGGACCGGTGACTTCCACGCCGTCTGGGCGGCGACGGCCGACGCGCCCGTCCGCGGGGTGGCGGACCGAGAGGGTGCGGCGATGCTGGTCGGAGAGGCGATCGCTCCCGACTCGAGCGCCAGGATCACGCCGGGCGGTCTGAGGGAGGCGTGGCGCGCCGACGCGGAACCCAGGGCGTGGTGGACCTGGGACGGCTACTTCGCGGCCGTCGTCTTCGACCGGCGCTGCGGGGTGGTCGCCGGCGCCGACCTGCTCGGCCTGTTTCCCGTCTACCACTGGTCGGACGGCGAGGTGTTGCTGATCGCGTCGAGCCCCGAGCCGTTCCAGTACCACCCCGCCTTCCGCCGCGTCTTCGACCCGGCCGCGTTGGTCGGCGTCATGCTCACGAACGGCCTGTCCCGCGGCCGCGCGCTGTGGGGCGGTGTCCGCAGGCTGCAGCCGGCGCACTTCCTCCGCTTCCGCCCGGGGGCCGCTCCCGCCGAGCACGCGGACGCGGAGCTGGCGGCGGCCCTCGAGCGGCGCGCGGACCCGAAGCTGTCTTTGCCCGACCAACTCGACATGATCGACGCCGCGCTGACCCTCGCGGCCCGGCGTCACGCCCCGGCGGCCGACCCCTGCGGGCTGTTCCTTTCGGGCGGGCTCGACTCCCGCCTGGTGGCCGGCTACCTGCACCGTCAGGGGACGCCGCTGGTGGCGCTGACGCTCGGCGCTGGGCGCGACATCGAGATGAGGTGCGCGCGGCGGGTCGCCCGCCAGCTCGGGATCGAGCACCGCACCGGCGCGATCGCCCCGGACCTTTGGCCGGCGTTCGCCCAGGCGTTGACGAGCCGGTGGGAGCATCTCGCCAACGGTGGAGAGGTCGTCTTCAACTGGGGGACCAGGGCGTTCATGACCTCGTTTCCGCCCCGCGTCGCCAACGGCATCCCGCTCGACTGGCTGCTCGGCGGCTCATACGACTTCGGGGTCGAGCCGGGCCGGCTCACCTTCGACCGCGGCTTCGCGCTCAGGATCAACAGCCGCGGCTTCTCGCCGGCGTTGCTGGAACGCCTGCTGCGCCGCGAGGTCTTCGCCGGGCTCGTCGCGAACACGCTGGCCGAGATGCGCGCCGAGTGCGACGCCTTGGCGGAGGACCCGCTGCGGCGGTTCTGGCGCTTCTTTCTCGGGCACCGGGGACGTTTTTGCGCCGGCAGCGCCGCATGGCATCTCTCGTTCGGCTCGTGGCCGGTGATGCTGTCGCTGGACCGCCGCCTGTTCACCACGATCACCAGCCTGCCGCTGGCGACGATGGCGGACCGCAAGGCGGAGCACGCCCTGCTGTGCCGGGCGTTCCCGGCCCTGGCGCGCCTGCCGCTGGACCGCAACGGCTATCTGACGACCCCTTTGCTGGCCGGGCCGGTGCGGCGGTTCGTGGACAGGGTCCCGGCGTTCGTCCGGACGCGGTGGTTGGCCCCGCGTCTGGGCCCGAGGTTCGAGCGGCGGTACTACTACCGCATCTTCGACCTGAACAACGAGGGGTGGACCGCCGTCCGCCGGCTGGCGGAACCGCTCCGCGACGGGCTCAAGACGCTGTTCGTCCCGGCGGTCCTCGACGAGATCCTGCCCCCTCCCGACCGGCCGGTGCGCTACGGCGGCGACCTCATCACCGAGGGCAGCAGGCTCAAGCAGCTGTTGATCCTCGCGCTCTGGGCGAAGGACCACATGTGACGCCTGGCGCGCGGGGGCCGTTCGCAGGGTTCCCGCTCGCGGCGCGGCGGCCGGCGGTCACGAGGGGGCGGCCGCGCGGCTGCCGTGGAGGAAGGTCTCGTCCCAAAGCTGCACCCCCAGGACCGCCATGAGGAGGGCGCCGAGCCGGCGCCGGCCCTCGCGTTGCTCGCGCCGGAGCCGCTGGACGGCCCCGGGGTCGAAGTACCCCTTGTCGCGGAGCCGGCGCTCGGAGAGCAGGTCCTCGGCGAACGCGGGGAGCGGGCCGGCCATCCAGGCCTCGTAGGGAACACCCATCCCCGCCTTGCGGCGGCGGCGGATCTCGTCCGGGACCACGCCGCGCAGGGCCTCCCGCAGGATGGACTTCTCCATCCCCCCCCGCGCGTTGAGGCCGGCGGGGATGCGGCCGACGAACTCCACGAGCTCGTGGTCGAGGAACGGCACCCGCGCCTCCACGCCGTAGGCCATCGCGCCGCGGTCGAGGGAGTGGTTGATGAGGTCGGGCAGCCGGAGCTCGAGATCGCACCGGCGCAGCCGATCGAACCAGTGCCTCGACCGCATCCGTTCCGGCGGGAGGACCCACGCCTCCGCCTCCGGCGCGGCGTCGAGACGTCGCCGGAGGTCGGGCGAGAACAGGCGGAAGCGCTCGTCGGCGTGCATCGGGCCGACCAGCCGGGCGTAGCGCTCGGCGGTCAGGGCCCGGGGCGCGAGGAGCAGCCTTGAGACCATCGGCCGGCCGGCGGGCACCAGCGGGGCGAGGAGCGCACGGCGCACGGCGAGCGGGAGGGTGGCGACGAGGCGCGAGATCCGCTCGAGGCGGAAGTGGGGATACCCCCCGAAGATCTCGTCGGAGCCCTCGCCGGTGAGCACGACCTTGACCTCGCGCGCCGCCGCCTCGGCGAGCAGCATCCGCGGGATCTCGACGCCCCAAGCCGTCGGCTCCTCCATGTGCCAGACGGCCCTGGGGAGGAGGGCGAGGGAATCCGCGCCGCACCACGCGCGCCGGTTGGGGGTCTCGTACCCCGCGTAGGTGTCCAAGGTGGGGAACCGCCGCGTCTCGTCGACGCTCGGATCCTCGAAGGCGAGCGTGACGGTCGGCAGGGCGCGGCCGAGGTGCCGCATCGCGAGGCTGGCGACGGCGCTCGAGTCCACGCCCGGGCTGAGCCACGCGCCCACCGGCACGTCGCTGCGCAGGTGGAGGCGCACGCTCTCCTCCAGCTTGACGCGCAGCGCCTCGGCCCACTCCCGGGCGGTCGCGCCGGAGCGCCCGCCGGCCTCGGGCATCGCCCAGTACCTGCGCAGGGACAGCCTCCCGTCCTCGTAGAGCGCCACGTGGGCCGGGGGGAGCTTCCTGATGTTGGAGAACAGCGTGCGCGGCCCGGCCACGAACGCGAACCTGAAGAGGTCGTCGATCGCCCGGGGGTCGGCCTCGCCGCCGGCGACGCCGGCGGCGAGGATCGCCTTCGCCTCGGAGGCGAACCAGACGCCTTCGGGGCGGGCGGCATAGACCAGCGGTTTGATTCCGAAGCGGTCCCGGGCCAGCATGAGCCGCCGCCGCCGTGCGTCCCAGAGCGCGATCGCGAACATCCCACGCAGCCTCGTCAGACACTCCACGCCGGCGTCCTCGTAGAGGTGGACGATGACCTCGACGTCCGAGCGCGAGCGGAAGCGGTGCCCGGCGCGCTGCAACTGGGCGCGGAGCTCCGGGGCGTTGTAGATCTCGCCGTTGCACACCAGAAAGACGGCGCCGTCTTCGTTCGTGATCGGCTGGTCGCCGGTCTCGAGGTCGACGATCGCGAGCCGCCTGGTGCCGAGGGCGGCGCCCGCGACCCGGGCGCAGCCGTCGGCGTCGGGCCCGCGATGGGCGAGCGCCGCCATCATCCGGTCGATGGTCGCCTGGTCGGCCCATCGGCGCGGATCGACGAACGCGACGCCTCCGATCCCGCACATCGCCGCTCAGCCCCCGATCTCTCGCCGTGCCGCCGGCCGCGAGCCGCGTTCCTGGCGCCGGCGTCTCACTGCGACGGCGGCACGAGGAGGCCGGCCACGTACCCCCACCGGTACGCCAGGTCCCAAAGAGTCGTCCGCCGCCAGCGCCCCGGCCAGGCGGCGAGAACCGACGCCGCCGCCGCGGCGAGGACGGGCCGCACCACGAGCGTGAAGGCAAGACGCGGATGGCGTCCGGTGACGTACCGCGCCGTCGCGCCGGCGTTGCGGGCGCGGCGGCGAAACGCCCCGGGTCCTTCGATCCGGTGGTGATGCCATACGCGCGCCGCGACGACGTAGCGGAAAGGTCGCCGGCGCAGGTGCTGGCGGTAGGCCCACTCCCCGTCCTCGAGAGCCGGGAACGGGAGCAGCGGATCGAACGGTTCGTCGAGCAGCCAATCGCGGGGAACGGCCAGGTTCGCCCCCCAACAGGCGTCCCACGGGATCGGGCCGTCGGGCTCCAGGCGGGCGAAGTTGAACTGGTGGCCGGCCGGAGCGAGCCAGGCCATGTACGGGGTGACCTCGTGGTCGGGGTCCCAGTCGATCCTGCCGACGGCGATGCAGGGGCCGAAGCGCTCCTGCGCGGCCGCGTGGGCCAGGAGGCACACGTCATCGGGGCGGGTGTCGTCGTTGAGGAACACGAGGAGGTCCCCGGTCGCCGAGCGGGCGCCGAGGTTCTTGGCGGGGCCGATCCCGGAACGGGGCTGCGAGAGCAGGAGAGTCGGGAACGGGTAGGGGCGCGAGGCGACCTCCGCCGAGGCCGGGTCCCAACCGTCGAGCACGACGATGACCTCGAACGGCGGCGTCTCGGGGACGAGCCGGGCGTATGCGGCCAGGGACGTCGCGAGGTGGTCCGGCCGGCCGACGGTGGCGATCACGACGCTGATGCGCACCGGAGCCGACTCGTTCCTGGCCGCGACTGGGGTCCCCACGCCGACCAGCTTACGTCGCCGCAGGGAAAAACAAAACCACGGGGAGGGCGCGTCCCCGACCCCGCGGCCGCCCTACGCGATGTACTTGCCGCGCGGGGTGTAGGTGGTGTGCAGCAGCCGGTGCGCGGTGTGGCCGTTCGGGCCGCCGGTCAGGAACTCGTTGTAGAGGCGGAGGACGGCCGGGTTCTCGTGCGACTTGCGGACCTCGTAGGCGGCGTCCTCGGCATAGATGGCGCGGGCGCGGGCCGCGCGGATCTCGGGGTTCGTCGGGATCGGCATGCCGCCGCCGCCCAGGCACCCGCCCGGGCACGCCATGAACTCGATGAAGTGGCACTCGGAGAGCTTGCCGCCCGCCTTGATGTCCTCGAGGACCCGCTTGGCGTTGGCGGTGCCGTGGCAGACCGCGACCTTGAGGGTCGCGCCGGCCAGCCACGCCCAGCTGTCGAACGGCAGCTGGGCGTTCATCCTCAGGATGTCGGGCACGGTCCCGAGCCGCGGAATCCTGATCTCCGCGTACTTGATGCCCTCGAAGCCGCGAACGGGAAGGATGTCGGCGTGGTCGTAGAGGTTCTCCACCTTGAGGCCCGACACCAGCTCGAGCACCGTGCGCAGCGCCGCCTCCATCACGCCGCCGGTGGCGCCGAAGATCACGCCGGAGCCGGTGGCGGTGCCGAAGGGCTCGTCGAACCCGCTCTTCGGCATCTTGGGCAGCTCGATGCCGGCCTCCTTGAACATCTGCGCCAGCTCGCGGGTGACGAGGCCGTAGTCCACGTCCTTGTGGCCGGAAGCGGCCATCTCCGGGCGGTTGCACTCGAACTTCTTCGCCGAGCACGGCATCAGCGCCACGGTGACGATGTCGGCGGGGTCGATGTGGTGGAGCCCGGCGTAGTACGTCTTGATCACGGCCCCGAACATCTGCTGCGGGCTCTTGGCGGACGACAGGTGCGGCAGCATCTCCGGGTAGAAGTGCTCGATGTACTTCACCCAACCCGGGGAGCAGGACGTGAACTGCGGCAGCGCGACCGGCTGCCTGTCGACGAGCGCGCGATGGAGGCGAAGGATGAGCTCCGTCCCCTCCTCGATGATGGTGAGGTCGGCGGTGAAGTTCGTGTCGAACACCTTGTCGAAGCCGATCGCCCGCAACGCCGAGTTCATCTCGAACGTGAGCGGCGTTCCGGGGGGCAGGCCGAAGCACTCGCCGATCGCGGCGCGGGGCGCCGGCGCGGTCTGGATGACGACGTGCTTGCTGGGGTCGTTGATGTCGCGCCAGACGTCGTCGGTGGGGTCGGCGGCCCCGAGCGCTCCGGTCGGGCAGCGGTTGATGCACTGGCCGCAGTTGATGCAGATGACCTCGGCGAGCGGCTTGTTCATGAAGGTCGAGACCGTGGTCTTGTCGCCGCGGTGCACCGTCTCGAGCACGCCGACCTCCTGGAGATCGATGCAGGTGCGCACGCAGCGGCGGCAGAGGATGCACTTGTTCATGTCGCGCAGCACGGAGTACGAGGAGCTGTCGAGCTCGTGCAACGGCGCGGTGGGGTGGCCGAAGCGGAAGAAGTCCACGCCGCACCCGGCGGCGAGCGCCTGCAGCTCGCAGTTCCCGTTGCGGAAGCAGGCGTAGCACTCGCCATAGTGTTTACCGAGCAGCAGGTCGAGGATCCGCCGCCGCGACTGCCGCACCTTGCGCGTGTGGGTGTGGATGGCGATCGGGGCGGTGATCGGGTAGGCGCAGGAGGCCTGCAGCGTGCGCTGGCCCTCGACCTCGACGACGCAGATCCGGCACACCCCGGCGACGCAGAGGTCGTCGTGGTAGCAGAGCGTCGGGATCTTGACGCCGATCTTCCTGGCCGCCTCGAGGATCGTCGTCCCGATCGGCACCTGGACCTCCAGGCCGTCGATCGCGACCTCGACGAGGGCACCGCTCGCCCGCTGGTCGGCCGGTACCCGCACGAGGTGGCCGCGCTGGCTGACAGGGGCCCGGGGGGACTCGACGTTGACGTTCTCGTGATCCGACATGTCCGGCTCCCTTGTCCTACCGCGCCGCGGCGTACGTGCGGCCCATGATCTCGTCCCGGAAGTGTTCGACGATCGACAGGAACGCGTTGGGGCTCGACTGGCCGAGCCCGCACTTGGAGGCGAGCTGCATGACCTCCCCGAGTTTGGTCAGCTCCGCGAGGTAGGCGGCCGAGCACCGGCCGTCCTCGAGCATCGCGATGCCCTGCAGGAGCCTGGCGTTGCCCTCCCGGCACGGGGTGCACTGGCCGCACGACTCCTCGACGAAGAACTCCATGAAGTTCTTGGCGACGCGCAGCATGTCGCGGTCCGGGCCGAACACGATCACCGAGCCGCCGGTCGAAATCCCCTCGTAACAGATCGTGCTGGCGAACGCCGAGGCCGGGACGCAGCGCCCGGAAGCGCCGCCGATCTGCACGGCCTTCGCATCCTCGCCCCCGACCTCACGCAGCAACTCGGAGACGGGAAGCCCCATCGGGAACTCGTACACGCCGGGCCGGGCGCAGTCGCCGGACACCGAGAACAGCTTCGGCCCGGTGGACTTCTCGGTGCCGATGGCGGCGAACCAGGGGGCGCCCTTCGCCATGATCGCGGTCACGCAGGCGAACGTCTCGACGTTGTTCACGATCGTGGGGCGGCCCAGGTAGCCGGCGTCGACCGGGAACGGCGGCCGGTTGCGCGGCTCGCCGCGGTGCCCTTCGAGCGATTCGATCAGCGCCGTCTCTTCCCCGCACACATAGGCGCCGGACCCCATGCGGATCTCGATGTCGAACGCGAACGGCGTCCCCAGGACCCGCTCGCCGAGTTGGCCCGCGGCCCGTCTCCGGGCGAGCGCTTCTTCGAGCGGCTGGCGCTGGTACGCGTACTCGCCGCGCAGGTAGACGATCCCCTTCGACGCTCCGATGGCGGCGCCGCCGATCGTCATGCCGGCGAATACGAGATCGGGCACCTCGGCGAGGATCACGCGGTCCTTGAACGTCCCGGGCTCGCCCTCGTCGGCGTTGCAGAGCACGTACTTGACGTCGCTCGCCGCCTGGGCCGCGAGGCTCCACTTGACGCCGGTGGGGAAGCCGGCCCCGCCTCGCCCTTTGAGCCTGGCGGCGGTGAGCTCGGCGACGATCTCGGCGGGACGCCTGGCGAGCGCGGCGGCGAGCCCGGCATCGGGGTCGATCATCCTGAACGTCACGAGACCTTGGTGTCCGAGGCTCATTGGCGGGCCTCCCGATGGTTGGCCTGGTGCACGGCCAGCGGTCCGAAGCTCTTGCGGCAGAGCTGCAGGATGTCGTGGACCTTCTCCGGGGTCACGGCCGGGAACACCTGGTCGTTGACGAGCAGGGCCGGCCCCTGGTCGCACATGCCGATGCAACTCGCCCATTCGAGCGAGAACTTGCCGTCCTTGGTGCTCTGCCCGAACGCGATTCCGAGGTCGTTCTCGAGCTGGCGGGCGACGCGGCTCTTGCCCGCCATGTCGCACGAGACCGTGCGGCACAGGCGGATCACGAACTTGCCGTGGTACCCCTCGTTGAGGAAGGCGTAGAAGGTCACGACGCTGTAGACCTCCACGGGGTGGATGTCGAGGTGATCGGCGACCACTTGCATCGCGTGGTCGGAGATCTGGTGGTACTTCGCCTGGATCTCCTGCAAGACCGGGATCAGCGAGGAGCGCCGCGCGCCGAAGCGTGCGACCCAGACGGCGATATCCTCGCGCAGGCGCTGTCGATCGGTCACCAGCATGACGTCACCTCCGGTCCGTGGCGAGGTCCGCGGCCGCGTCCGGCCGGATCACGCCGGAGGGGGCCCGCGGGCGCCACATACGCTATGTGAATACTATCACGAGTCGTCCGCAAGCGGAACCCCGGGGCCGCCGCCCGCCGCCCGGTGCGGCGCGCGCGGCGCCCGCGCCCGTCTCCGCCCGCCCGCGGTGCCTGCGAACGGGAGACGCTACGGGCCCGACGACGACGAGGGCGTGCCTCGGGGCCGGCGGCGGCGCGACCCGGGGCCCGAGCCGGGCGTGCGCCCCATCCGCTCGATGCGGCCGCGCCCGCCGGCGCCGGGCTCGGCCGCGCCCTCCCGGAGGCACGCCTTGCCGGGGTGGATTTCGTACAGGGCGCGGTACCTTGCCGGGGTCAGGTTCGGCATCAGGACGTTGGCGCCGCGGGCGAGGCCGTGCTCGCGGCCGTCCTGCGGGTTGACGGTGGCGAGAGCGGTGGTCGCCGGGATGTTGGCCTCGGGACAGACGAGGCGGGCCAGGGCGACCACCTTGCAGGTCATCAACTCGGTGCTCGGGACCTGCTCGCCGGCCGGCGCCTGGGGGAACTCGCCGCGCCCGAGCGGCGAGGCCGGGTGGGGGATGAACGGGCCGACGCCGATCATGTCGAGGTCCATGCCGGCGAACAGGGCGACGTCGGCCGCGAGGCTCTCGTACGTCTGACCCGGGATGCCGATCATCACGCCGCTGCCGACCTCGTAGCCGAGGGCGGCGAGTCGCTCGAGGATGGCGAATCGGCCCGGCGGTCGCCCCGCGAGCGGCGGGTGAATGCGCTCGTACAGCGCCGCGTCCGACGTCTCGAAGCGCAGGAGGTAGCGGTCGGCGCCTGCGTCGCGCCACGCCGCGAGGTCCGGCTCCGGGCGCTCCCCGAGCGAGAGCGTGACGGCGAGCCGGCCGTTCGCCTTGACGCGGCGCACCAGGTCGGAAACCCATTCGCGGGTGATCCCGGGGTCTTCCCCCGACTGGAGGACGACCGTGCCGTACCCGAGCTCGGCCGCCCGGTCGGCGCACGCCGCGATCTCGTCGGCGCTCATCCGGTACCGCACGAGGTCCGGACGGCCCAGCGAGATGCCGCAGTAGGCGCAGCGCCGGACGCAGTGGTTGGAGATCTCGACGAGACCGCGGAGGTGGACCGCGTCGCCGACGCGCTCCCGGCGGACGGCGTCGGCCCGCGCCCAGAGCACGTCCAGGGTGGCCGGGTCCTCCTCGCGCAGCCAACGAAGGATCTCGGCGCGGGTCATCGGGCCGCCGCGTCACGGTAGGCGGCGAGCGCCGCCGGGAACGGCGCGAGGGCGCGCTCGAAGATCCCGAGGGAGTAGGCAATGGCGAGGCCGTAGTTCGTGATCGGCACGCCCGCCTGGCGGCAGCGCAGGATGCGGGAGAGCATCTCGCGGCGGTTCCCCATGCAGTTGCCGCAGTGCACGACCAGGGCGTACGGGGAAAGGTCCACGGGGAAGTCGCGCCCCTGGACCGTGGCGAACTCGAGCGTGCAGCCCGCGTATTGCGTCAGCCAGCGCGGGATCTTGACGCGGCCGATGTCCTCGCCGATCGGGTGGTGGGTGCACGCCTCGGCGACGAGGACCGTGTCGCCCCGCTTGAGGGTCTCGATCGCGCGGGCCCCGCGCACCAGCTCGGCGAGGTCGCCCTGGAACCGCGCGAACAGGATCGAGAACGAGGTCAGCATCACCCCCGGCGGCGTGTCGGCGGCCGCCTTGAGGAACGCCTGCGAGTCGGTGACGACGAGCTTGGGCGGCCGGTTGAGGCGTTCCAACGCGGTCTTGAGCTCGCGCTCCTTGACCACCAGGCAGAACGAGTCGGCGTCGAGGAGGTCCCGGATCGTCTGCACCTGGGGGAGGATCAGACGGCCCTTGGGCGCTTCCTTGTCGATGGGGACCACGAGGACGACAAGCTCACCCGGCCCGACCAGGTCGCCGACGATTCGGCGGGCGTCGAGGAAGTCGGCCGGCGCCGCCGCGACCAGTGCGCGCCGCAGGTCGGGGATCCCGTCGCCGGACGTGGCCGTGGTCGGCACGCACGCCACCTTCTCCGTCGCGAGGCGCTCGAGCAGCGCCCCGCCCGGTCGGCCGAGGTCGCACTTGTTGAACACCGCGACGACGGGCACGCCGCGGGAACGGAACTCGGCGAGCAGCGCGTCCTCGTACTCGCCCCACACGCCGGCCGCGGCGACGAGCACGCCGAGGTCGGTGCGGTCGAGCGCCTGGCGGGTCTTCGCGATGCGCTTCTCGCCGAGGGCCCCGGCATCGTCGACGCCGGCGGTGTCGATGAAGAGCACCGGCCCGAGCGGAAGCAGCTCCATCGGCTTCTCCACCGGGTCCGTCGTGGTGCCCGGCGTCGCCGAGACGATGGCCGCATCCTGCCGGGTGATGGCGTTCAACAGGCTCGACTTGCCGACGTTGCGGCGGCCGAACAACCCGATGTGGAGGCGCATGTTGCGCGGCGCCGTCTGACTCATCTCGCCCCGCCCGGCTCCGCCGAGGGGCGACGGTTCGTGCGCTCACGCCTCATGCCGGTCCCTACCAGTACACGTCGCGCGCGCCGTTCTTCACCATCCGGACCATCGTCGCGGCCCTGCCCCGCAGGCCGGGCTCCAGCCCGGCGAGGGCGCGCGCGACGGCGGCCTCCCCGACCTGCCAGGTTTCCGGCGAACCGTAGTCCTCCAGGTACTCCTGGAAGGTGGCGAGGGCGTTGGGACCGCAGTGATCCTTGATCTCGCCCGGCTTGGCGAGGTCCATGAAGTCGCGCCCGGTCCGCCCGAGGCGGTAGCAGGCGGTGCAGAACGACGGCACGTAGCCGAGCGCCGCCACGTCGCGGATCACCTCGTCGAGGGGGCGGTGGTCGCCGAGGCAGAACTGCGCCGCCTCGAGCCGCTCGTCGTCCGAGTAGCCGCCGGGGTTCGTGCGGCTGCCGGCGGAGATCTGCGACACCCCGAGCGCGAACGTCTCGCGGCGGATCGCGGCCGTTTCCCGGGTCGACATGATGATCCCGGTGTAGGGCACGGCCAGGCGGAGGATCGCCACGATCTTGCGGAAGTCGACGTCGGAGACCGGGTGCGGCGGGTGGCTCGCGACGTCGGAGCCGGTGGCGGGTTCCATGCGCGGCACCGAGAGCGTGTGCGGCCCGACCCCGAACCGCCGCTCGAGGTGGCGGATGTGCTGCACGAGGGCGAGCGCCTCGAAGCGCCAGTCGAACAGGCCGAAGAGGACCCCGATGCCGACGTCGTCGATCCCGGCTTCCATCGCGCGGTCGGGGGCGTTGACGCGCCAGTCGAAATCGCGCTTCCTGCCCGCGAGGTGAACCCGCGCGTACGTCTCGCGGTGGTAGGTCTCCTGGAAGACCTGGTAGGTGCCGATCCGCTTCGCCTTCAGGAGCCCGAACTCCTCGGTGGAGAGCGGCGCGATGTTGACGTTGACCCGCCGGATCTCGCCCGCGCCGGAGGCGGTGCGGTAGACGGTGTCGATCGCGTCCAGGACGTACTCGAACCCTTCGCGCGGGTACGCCTCGCCGGCGACGAGGAGGATGCGCTTGTGGCCCTGCTCGACGAGGTGCTTCACCTCGACGGCGATCTCGTCCTGACTGAGCGCGCGCCGCTGCAGCTCGCGGTTCGCGGCACGAAACGCGCAGTAGAGGCACTCGTTGCCGCAGAGGTTGGAGATGTACAGGGGCGCGAAGAGCACCAGGCGGTTGCCGTAGATGCGCTCCTTGACGCTCTTGGCGGTTTGGAAGATCTCGCCGAGGAGCTCGGGGTCCGAGACGCCCATCAGGACGGCCATGTCGAGCGCCTGCAGCCCGCCGAGCTCGGCCGCCTTGGCCAGGACCTCGCGCACGCGGGCGGCGTCGTGCCGGCGCCCCGCGGCCAGCGTCTCGGCGATCAGACCTTCGTCGATCCTCACGCCCTCGGTGGCGGTGCTCATGAGCGTGCCTCGCGTTCCCGGGTGGTGGCGCCGCCCCAGCGGCGCGGAGTCGGGGGCTCCGGATACCGAACACCCGGCGACCTTCCCGGCCGGTATCGTAGCACCTCGGCGAGGCGGCGGCGGAGGCGGCGAAGCGGCTTCCCGGCGCCTCCGGGGCGGCTCCGGGCGGGGTCCTCCGGCTCCGCCTCGCGCGCACGGGCCTTGACGTCCGGTCCATCCGGGACCGATACTTGGGAAAACAAGGGAGGAGAGCACCATGAGAGAGCGTCGGGTGTCCGCACGCGTCGTCGTGTCTCTCGTCGTGACGTTCGCGCTGGTCCTCGCAGCTTCGGCGTGGGCCCAGACCGCGAAGGTCAAGGACGTCGAGCAGCTCAACATCCAGCCCGTGCCGTGCCGCGTCGTCGAGGCGCCCTTGCGGGCGCTGCCTCCGAGGTACGCCGGGAAGTGCCCGGTGACGATCAAGTTCGAGGGCGCGATCAAGGTCGCCGGCAGGATCGGCCCGAACAACCCTTGCGTCGTCGACTACGTCTTCGATCGCAGCGACGGCGGCATCGACACCGTCGCGAAGACCCTCACGTTCACCGCCCCCGGGTCGAAGCCGGTCTCCACGACCTGGCAGCTCGGCGGCCCCGAGCTGCCGCACTTCGCCGGGTGGGAGGCGGTGAGGACGACGTCGCCGGGCGCGCCCCGCCAGTGGGCGCACGCCAACTTCGAGATCCTCTGCCGGGAAACCAAGCAGCCCGAGGCGAAGATCGTGAGCATCGCCTGCGCGGGCGGGCTCGCCGTCAAGGTGCACATCCTGATCGACAGCCCGGCCGGGATCGCCTCCTACTCGGTGTGGTCCGTCTTCACCGGCAATACGAACGCGGAGAAGAGCTTCTCGGCGCCCCTGCCGACCCACATCGACGAGGTCGTCGACGTGGCTCACACGACCGTGGACCCGGTCGACCGCGCGCACCAGTGGGGGCTCAAGGTGGTCGTCCCCGGGATGGCGCAGCCGATCCTGACGTACGGCATGGAGCCCGGTCCCCAGCAGCGCTGCCCCGGACACTACGAGCCGGCACCGGCTCTCCAGCGGCCGAAGTCCTGAACGCGGTCGGACCCGCGTGGCCCGCCGCCGGGGCGGGCCACGCGACCTTCCCGCCGGAGGAGGTTCGCGCCGGCCGGCGCCCGCTACCTGACCTCGGAGAACTTGTCGCCGGGCACGCCGCACACGTCGCACGCCGCCGGCGGCTCCTCGCCGACCACGGTGTTGCCGCACACCGGGCAGATCCAGATGCGGTCGCCCTTGAGGTCGCGGCCTTCTTGGAACGCGGCCAGCGCGCCGGAGTAGAGGGCGTGATGGACCTTCTCGACGGCGAGCGCGTTTCGAAACGACACGACGGCGCCCTTGTTCCCCTCGCGCTCGGCCTCGGCCAGGAACGCCGGGTACATCTCCCTGGCCTCATGAGCCTCGCCCGCGATCGCGGCCTCGAGGTTCGCCTGCGTGGACGCGACGCCGCCCAGCACGCGGAAGTGCGCCAGGGCGTGAACGGTCTCCGCCTCCGCCGCCGCCCGGAACAGCTTGGCGATCTGCTTGAACCCGTCGGCGTCCGCCTTCTTGGCGAACGCGAGGTAGGTGCGGTTGGCCTGGCTCTCGCCGGCGAACGCCGCCCTGAGGTTGTCGGTTGTCGCCATCGTCGGTCCCCCCGCTGTCCGCGTCAACGAACAGCCTTGTGCATCATATCACAAGCTCGTGCGGCCCGGTTTGCGGCCCTCCCCGGGGGCGCGAGGGGGCCGATTGGCCGCCGCGGCGCGGGCTCGCGGCGGCCAACACGACTGTCTCGTGAAAGTACGCACATCAGGCAAATGGTTTTCCACAGGGACGCGAGGTCGGGGCGAGGTCGATGGCGCCGCTCCCCACGGCATCGTCAGATCAACTGAGACTCGGATACTACTATGCCGCACGAGGCGTTTTCGCCCGTTTGACACACCTGATGCGGAGCGCTAATTTCCATACCAGCTTTCGTTTGCCGTGCAACTGCCGCGCAACAGGAAACCGTTAGGGAACTCGTGAGGGGGGACTCATGGCAAGTTCGAGACGGAACGATGCAGACGGCGCGCTTGCGGGACGTCATGGGTTGGACAGGCGGGACTTCATCCGCGTCTGCACCATGGCGGCGGTGGCCGTCGGCCTACCGGCGTCGGTCGGGGTCAAGTGGGCCGAGGCGGCGGCCAAAGGGCTCAAGCCGTCGGTCATCTGGCTGCACTTCCAGGAGTGCACCGGGTGCACCGAGTCGCTGCTGCGCACGTCGCACCCGGCGCTCGCGCAGCTGATCCTCGACCTCGTGTCGCTCGACTACTGCGAGACGCTCTTCGCGGCGGCCGGGTACCAGGCGGAGGACGCGCTCAAGAGCGCCATGGCCGCGAACGCGGGCAAGTACATCTGCGTCGTCGAGGGCGCGATCCCCACGAAGGACAACGGGATCTACTGCAAGATCGGCGGCAAGACCGCGATCGACATGTTGAACGAGGTCGCGGAGAAAGCGGGCGCGATCATCGCGATCGGGTCGTGCGCCTCGTTCGGCGGAATCCCGGCCGCGGACCCGAACCCGACCGGCGCGACCGGTGCGCCGATGATCCTCGCCGGCAAGACGGTGGTGACGATCCCGGGCTGTCCGGCCAACCCCTACAACTTCCTCGGCACCGCGCTGCAGTTCGTGACGTTCGGCACGCTGCCGGCGCTCGACGAGAAGGGGCGGCCGCGCTTCGCGTACGGGCGCGTGATCCACGAGGACTGCCCGCGCCGCCCGCACTTCGACGCGGGCCGGTTCGTGCAGCAGTTCGGGGATCAGGGTCATCGCGACGGGTGGTGCCTGTACAAGATGGGCTGCAAGGGGCCGGTGACGCACGCGAACTGCTCGCTGCAGCCGTTCTGCGAGGTGCCCGGCGCCTGGCCGATCGGCATCGGCCACCCGTGCGTCGGCTGCACCGAGCAGGCGGTCGCGTTCCGCATCCCGCTGCACACGACGGTGGAGATCGAGAACCCGACGCCTCCCGCCGGCTACCCGCCGATCAAGGCGCCGCAGGGCGGGGTCAGCGCGGCGGCGGCCGGGCTCGCGGGGCTGGTCGGCGGCGCGCTCGTGGGCGGTGGATGGGTGGCGGCCAAGAAGGTGGACGGGGGCGGGGAAAAGGCGGGCGCCAAGCCGGACAAGGGGGCATGACATGGCGATCGACCGACGCGCCCTGATCAAGTCGCTCGCCGTCGGCGGCACGGCCGTCGCCGCCGGCGTCGCCCCGGCCATGGCCGCCGAGCGGAAGGCCGCTCCGCCCGGAGCGATGGGGATGCTCTACGACGCGACCCTGTGCATTGGGTGCAAGACCTGCGTGGTGGCGTGCAAGCAAGCGAACGACATGCCCGTCGAAAGCGCCGCCAACGGAGGTCTGTGGGACGCCCCGACCGATCTCGACAGCAAGACGAAGAACATCATCAAGCTCTACCGCGACGGCGAGCAGGAGTCGTTCGTCAAACAGCAGTGCATGCATTGCGTCGATCCCGGCTGCGCAGCGGCGTGCATGCTGCACTCGCTGCACAAGGACGAGGTGACCGGGGTCGTCATGTACGACCCGACGTATTGCGTGGGCTGCCGCTACTGCATGATGGCGTGCCCCTTCAACGTGCCGAAGTTCGAGTTCGAGAAGGCCGCGCCCAAGATCGTCAAGTGCGAGCTGTGCCGGCAGCGGATCAAGGATGCCGCGGTCACGGGCGCGGGAGGTTTCACCCGCTACCCGATGGGCCAGGGCCCCGCGTGCTGCGAGGTGTGCCCGCGCGAGGCCGTGATCTACGGCCGGCGGGACGAGCTGCTCGCCGAGGCGAAGCGCAGGATCGCGGCGTGGCCCGGGAAGTACTACAAGGACCGGGTGTACGGCGAGGTCGACGGCGGCGGGACGCAGGTGCTGTACCTCGCGCACGTGCCGTTCGACAAGATCGGGTTTCCCGACCTCGGGACGCAGCCCGTGCCGGAGACCGCCTACGCGGTGCAGGAAGGGATCTACTACAAGGTCCCGTTCCTCGCCCCCGTCGGTCTGTTCGCCGTGCTCGGAGCGGTGATCTACCGCAACCGCCGTGCAGATTCTGTCGGCGCCGCCGAGAAGGAGGACAAGCGATGAGCAGCCACGCCCAGGTCCACGTCGCCATGGGCGGCCGGCTGATGACCCGACCGTTCATCGTGCTGCTCGCGATCGCCGGTGTCGGGGCCGTGATGGCGGCGGTTCGTTTCTTCTACGGCATCGGCGCCGTCTCCAACCTGTCCAACGGGTATCCGTGGGGCGTGTGGATCGCGATCGACGTCGTCGTCGGCACCGCGATCGGGTGCGGCGGCTATGCGGTCGGGATCCTCGTGTACATCCTCAACCGGGGGCAATATCACCCTCTGGTCCGGCCGGCCGTGCTGACGAGCCTGCTCGGCTACGGGCTCGCGGTGATCGCCGTGATCATCGACCTCGGCCGCTTCTGGAGCCTGTGGAAGGTCCCGGTCTACGTCTGGCGCTGGTCTCACTCTCCGCAGCTCGAGGTCGCGCTCTGCGTCGCCGCCTACACCCTGGTGCTGATGATCGAGCTCTCGCCCGCGCTGTTCGAGAAGCTCCGCACCGGCACCTCGACCCGCCTGCGCCGCCTGGCCCAGACGGGCCTCACGCTCGTGGAGAAGAACTTCGTCTGGATCCTCGCCCTCGGGTTGCTGCTGCCGACGATGCACCAGTCGTCGCTGGGGACGATGATGCTCCTGCCCGGGCCCAGGATGCACCCGCTCTGGCTGACGCCCTGGCTGCCCCTGCTCTTCGTCGTGAACTGCATCTTGATCGGGTACGCGGTCGTGGTGCTGGAGGCGACGTTCTCCGCCGCGGCGTTCGGCCGTCCCCGCGAGACGACGATGCTGGCGTCGCTCTCCCGAATCGCGGGATGGGTCGCGGTGGGCTGGGCGGTCTTCCGGATCGGCGAGGCGGCTCTCGCCGGCAAGCTGGGCTACCTCAACAGCGGCTACGGGATCGCATTCATGGCGGAGGTGCTCCTGCCGCTCGCGGCCGCCGCGATCCTGCTTTCCGAGCGGCGCCACCAGACGGTCTGGCAGGTGCGGGGCGCGATCCTGTTGTTCCTCGGCGCCGCGCTGCACCGGGTCGACGCCTATCTGGTGGCGTTCCGGCCCGGATCGGCGTTCTCCTATTTTCCGGCCGTCCCGGAGCTGCTGATCACCTTCGGCATCATCGCGGCCGAGGTCGCCATCTACATCGCGGTGGTCAAGACGTTCCCGATCCTCGAGGGCCCCGCGCCCGCGAAGAAGACCTTGTAAGGGGGAGACATGAGCACGCGAATCACGGTAGATCCGATCACCCGCATCGAAGGGCACCTCCGCATCGACGTCGAGGTCGACGGCGGCCGGGTGAAGAACTCCTGGTCCTCGGGGCAGATGTACCGCGGCATCGAGACGATCCTCCAGGGCCGCGACCCGCGCGACGCCTGGATCTTCACCCAGCGCCTGTGCGGCGTGTGCACGACGGTCCACGCGATCGCCTCGGTGCGCGCCGTCGAGAACGCGCTGGGCATCGAGATCCCGATCAACGCGCAGTACATCCGCAACGTCATCGTGGCCGCTCACGCGCTGCACGACCACATGGTGCACTTCTACCACCTGTCGGCGCTCGACTGGGTGGACGTGACGTCGGCGCTCAAGGCCGATCCGGCGAAGGCGTCCGCGCTCGGCGAGAGCCTGTCGCCGTGGCCGCACAACTCGAAGCGCGAGATGGAGGCGGTCAAGGACAAGCTCGCGAGCTTCGTCGCCGGCGGGCAGCTCGGGATCTTCACGAACGGCTACTGGGGCCACCCGGCGATGAAGCTGCCGCCCGAGGTCAACCTCCTGGCCGTGGCTCACTACCTGCAGGCGCTCGAATACCAGTTCAAGGCCAACAAGGTGGTCGCGATCCTCGGCAGCAAGACCCCCAACATCCAGAACCTCGCCGTCGGCGGCGTCGCCAACGCCATCAACCTCGACAACCAGGCCACGCTCAATATGGAAAAGCTGTTCATGATGAAGGACCTCCTCGACGAGGTCGCGGCGTTCGTGCAGCAGGTCTATCTGCCGGACGTCGCGGCGATCGGCGCGATGTACCCGGAGTGGCTCGGCTACGGCGGCGGCGTCACGAACTACCTCTCGGTGCCGGACCTGCCCCTCGACACGAAGGGCACGCAGTTCGACCTGCCGGGCGGAACGATCGTCGACGGCAACCTCGCGACGCTGAAGCAGATCACGAGCTTCCGGGACCCCTACTTCAAGGACAACGTGACGGAGAGCATCGCCCACGCCTGGTACGACGGCGAGTGGGACAAGCACCCGTGGGACGAGGAGACCGTCCCGCGCTACACCGACTTCGACGGCGACAAGAAGTACTCGTGGGTCAAGGCGCCGCGCTTCGAGGGCCGTCCGATGCAAGTTGGGCCGCTGGCGCAGGTGCTGGTCGGGTACGCGACCGGCCACCCGATCGTCAAGAAGTACGCCGACCAGGTGTTGAACACGGCCTCGGCGATCGCCAAGGTCAAGCTGACTCCGGCCGTGCTGCACTCGACGCTCGGGCGGCACGCGGCGCGCGCGATCCGGTGCGCGACGCTCTCCGAGCTCGCCCTCAAGCACCTGCAGCTCCTCATCGACAACGTGGGCAAGGGCGACGTCGCGATCTTCACGCCCTGGACGTATCCGGCGGGTGAGCAACGCGGCTTCGGGTTCCACGAGGCGCCGCGCGGCACGCTGTCCCACTGGGTGGTGATCAGGGACGGCAAGATCGCCAACTACCAGGCGGTGGTGCCGTCCACCTGGAACGCGGGGCCGCGGGACGAGAAGGGGCAAAAGGGGCCGTACGAGGCGTCGCTGGTGGGCAACCCGATCGCGGACACCGCAAAGCCGTTGGAGGTCCTGCGCACGGTGCACTCGTTCGACCCCTGCCTGGCGTGCGCGATTCACACGCTGGACGTCGAGGGCAACGAGCTGTCGAAGATCAGGACCCTGACGTAGGCAGGGGCCGGGGGCGAGCAGGAACGCCTGCTCGGGGCGAGGCTCGGGTCGGGGCGGGGGCGTTGCCCCCGCCCCTGGAATGTGCGCGCATGATGGTGCGAGGGGCCATGAGCGACGAGGGCGGCGCCGGCAAGGGGACCGAGTCGCGGCGGAGGTTGGCCGTGATCGGGCTGGGGAACGTCCTGATGGGGGACGACGCCCTCGGCCCGACGGTGATCGGCGCCCTGGAGGCGCAGTACGAGTTCCCCCCCGAGGTCGCGGTCCTCGACCTGGGCACGCCCGGTCTCGACCTCACGCCGTACCTGCTCGGACTCGACGCGGCGGTGGTCGTGGACACGGTGAACGCGCCGGCCGCCGCCGGGACGATCGTCCTGTACCGCCGCGAGGAAATCCTCAAGACCCCGCCGCAGCCGCGCCTGTCGCCGCACGACCCCGGCCTCAAGGAAGCTCTCCTGACCGTCGCGTTCGCCGGCGACGGGCCGCGGGAGGTGTTGCTGGTCGGGGTGGTGCCGGGCAAGGTGACGACCGGCATCGGCCTCACCGCGGCCGTGCGCGCCGCCGTGCCGGACGCGGCCGTCGCGGTGGTCCGCGAGCTTGAGCGCCTCGGCGCCCCGCCAAGAGCGCGGCCGCTGCCTTCGCCGCCGGACCTCTGGTGGGAGCGGCGATGAGGGCCGGCTCCCTCGCCGCGGCGGCGGAGCGATGGCTCGTCGTGTTGATCGCGCTCCACACGTTCGCGATCGGGTTTGCGCTGCTCGCGGCGCCGGCGTGGGCGCTGCGCTTCGGCGGCTGGGAGACCGTCCCGCCGCTCTTCTTTCCGCGTCAGGCCGGGGTGTTCCACCTCGTGGTGGGGGCCGGGTATCTGGTGGAGTACGCGCGCCACCGGACCGTGTTCCTGCTCCTGACCGCCAAGGCGCTCGCCACGGTCTTCCTGACGGCCGCGGCGCTGGCGGGGGGCGCCCCGTGGTTCGTCGGCTTCGCCGGGGCCGCGGACGGGTTGATGGGCCTCGCCGTGCTCGTCACCCGCCGCCTGGTCCGTCTGGCCCAGCCCCGGCCGGACCCGGTGCGCGGTTAGCCCGGGTCCGCCGCCGAGGCGGCGACGCCGGCGGATTCCGTCCGCCACCCGCCACCCGCCGGCCGCGCGGGCCGTGATGCTATTCTTGCTCATAGACGGAAGGAAATCCTTGATGCCCGGCGGTTGTCTCAAGAGTCGCGAGGTGAGCCCCGCATGCCCCGGCCCGCGCTGATCGTCACCGGGGCGTCCGGTTTCGTGGGGCGGCACCTGCTCGAGGAGCTGAAGGAGGAGTACCGCATCTTCGCGATCGCCCGCCGGTCGCAGCGCGAGTGCGGCGCGCCGGTCCACCCCAACATCGCGTGGATGCAGGTGGACATCGGCGACGCCGAAGGCCTCGCGCGGACGTTCCGCGAGATCGCCTCGGCCGGCGGCGCCAAGGTCCTTCTCCACCTGGCGGCGTACTACGACTATGCCGGCGAGCACCGCCCCGAGTACAGGCGGACGAACGTCGAGGGAACGCAACACGTGCTCGAGCTGGCACGAGGGCTGCAGCTCGAGCTGTTCGTGTTCGCGAGCTCGGTGGCGGCGTGCGAGTTCCCGCGGCGGGAGGGGCCGATCGACGAGTCGACCCCGCCGGACGGCCGCCACATCTACGCATGGAGCAAGCGCGAGGGCGAGCGCCTGGTGCGCGAGCAGCGAGACTCCGTTCCGACCTGCATCGTGCGCTTCGGCGCGGTCTACAGCGACTGGTGCGAGTACCCGCCGTTGTACGTGTTCCTGAACACCTGGCTCGGCGGCTCGTGGCGCTCGCGGATCCTGGCGGGCTCGGGGGAGAGCGCCATCCCGTACATCCACATCCGCGATATCGTCACGTTCATCCGGCACCTGCTCGTACGGTGCGACCGCCTCCGGCCGGCGGAGATCCTGATCGCCTCGACGACGGGCTGCACCTCGCACCGCCGGCTGTTCGAGCTCGCGACGCGCTCGTACGCAGGCTCGGCGAAGCGGGCGGTCGGGTGCCCCGCCTTCCTCTGCGGCCTCGGCATGGTGATGATGACCGCCGCGGGCAAGCTGGGGGGGCGGATGCCGTTCGAGCGGCTCTGGATGTACCACTACATCGACCGGCAGATGGAGGTTGACAACTCGCACAGCTGCGCCCGCCTCGAGTGGTCGCCGAGCGCCAGGTACCAGATGGAGAGGAGGCTGCCCTTCCTCATCGAGCGCTTCAAGAGCGAGTCCGTCGAGTGGCACGCCCGCAACGCGGCCGTGATGCGGAAGGAGATCGTCCGCCCCGACCTCGCGATCCTCAAAGCTCTCGTCACCGAGGAGAACCAGTTTCTCGACGCCCTCACCCAGCGGGTCGGCGAGGAGGCGGCGCAGGGCCGTCTGCCCTCGTACGCGGCGATGGACGCCGCCAAGCTGGTCTGGCTCGCGCGCCTCTGGCACCGCCTGCTGGTGACCTCGGTGCAGACGAGCAACCGGATGCTGCTGGTGAACTACCTCGAGGTCACGGGCGTCGGCCGCTTCAAGACCGGCTTCACGGTGGACGAGGTCTGCATGTTCCTGCGGCTGATGAACGACGTGATCGTCGACGCGCTGCGGCGGCGTGGCGACCTCAAGCGGTTCGGGCACGAGGTGTTCGACCGCGTCACCGTGCCCATCGAGCTGGCGATGGAAGAGGTCCGGGGCCAGTACGAGCGGTTGCAGGAGCGCGGCGAGCCCGCGTCCGAGGGTTCCCCCGAGGGCGCCGTCCCGGAGGGCGCGTCGGCCCGCGAGATGATCGAGAGCACGATCTGGAGCTGTCTGGTGCAGAGGAGGTGAGACGTTGAGACGGCACTCCCGCACCGGCGGGGCCCCCCGGTGAAGAAGCTCGCGTTCCGGACCAGGCTCCTCCTCGGGTTCATCCTGGTGATCGGGGTGGTGGCGTCGGTCAGCACCTGGACGGGGTTCTCGTTCATCTCCCGGACGGTCATGAAGGAGGCGATGCTGAGGGCCGAGATGGACCTCGGCGCCGCGTGGTCGGCCTACGAGACCGAGCGGACCCGGGTGCAGGTTGTGGTGAGCATGGTGTCCCAGAGCGAAGCGCTGCGCTCCGCGCTGCGCGGCGCGCCGGCGAGCGCGGCTCTGTCGAGCGAGCTCGATGCCTTTCGCCGGAAGTACGACGTCGACTTCCTCACCGTCGTCTCCGGGGACGCTCGCGTGCTGGCGCGGTCGCTGCCGCCGTTCGCGACCGGGGACGAGGTGAAGCCGAACCCGATCGTCGGCGCCGCCCTGGAGGGCACGGCGAGCAGCGGCACGGTGCTGCTGTCGCGTCCGGAGCTGCTCCGCGAGGGCGAGTCCCTCGCCGAGCGGGCGTACATCCCCATCGTCTACACCGAGCGCGCGACGCCGACGGACCGGACCGTCGAGGACCGGGGGATGGCGATCGAGGCGGCGATTCCCGTGCTCGATGCCGGGGAGCGCGTGCTCGGGGTCGTCTACGGCGGCGTCCTGCTCAACCGCAAGTTCAGCCTCGTGGACCGGATCCGCAACGCCGCGTTCGGCGATCGGACCTACGAGGGAAGGCCCGTGGGCACGGTGACGATCTTTCTGGGCGACGTCCGGATCGCCACCAACGTCATGCTCGACGCGGGAACGCGCGCCCTCGGGACGCGGATCTCGGAGAGGGTCTACGACAAGGTCCTCCGCCGCGGCGAGCGCTTCGCGGACCGGGCGTTCGTCGTCAACGACTGGTACCTCTCGGCGTACGACCCGATCAGGGACCCGAGCGGAGCGGTCATCGGCATCATCTACGTCGGGCTGTTGGAGAAGCAGTACCTCGGGTACATGTCGAGCCTGGGGCTGAAGTACCTCGGGATCACGTTCCTGTCGCTCGCGCTCGCGGCGGCGATCGCCATCTACCTCTCGAGCGGCTTCCGGCGGCCGATCCTGCGCCTGGTGCGCGCGACGCGCGAGCTCTCGGCGGGGAACCTGCGCACCCGGGTGCAGATCCCCCACGCCAGCCGGGAGGTCACGGAGCTCGCGTACGCGTTCAACTCGATGGCGGAGGCCCTCGAGATCCGCAACAACGAGCTGCGCGACGCCTCGGCCGCGCTGCAGAAGACGTACACCGAGGCCGAGGAGAAGAACCGCGCCTACCTCGAGATGCTCGGCTTCGTCACGCACGAGCTGAAGTCCCCGCTCGCGTCGATCGTGTTCGCCATCGGGTCGCTGCGCGACCGCATCCTCGGACCGTTGAACGCGGACCAGCAGGCGCTGCTCAAGGCCGCTTCGATCAGCGCCGACTACCTCCGCGACACGATCGCGAACTACCTCAACCTCAGTCGGATCGAGGAGGGGGAGATGAAGCTGCACCTCGCCGAGGTCCGCTTCTGCCCCGATCTGATCGAGCCTCTGCTCAGCCGGCTCACCGATCTGGCCAGCGACCGGGGCATGCGCATCGTCTGCGACGTCCCCGGCAACCTGGTCGGCGTGTGCGATCCCGGGCTCGTCGCCTCGGTCTTCCAGAACCTCCTCTCGAACGCCATCAAGTACGGCCGTGAGGGCGGCGAGATCTCCGTGGCCGCGCAACCGGACGATGACGGCCGGTCGCTGCGCTTCAGCGTCTGGAACGAGGGGGAGGGCTTCGAGCGGGGCGCCGGGGAGAAGCTCTTCCAGAAGTTCTCACGCCTGACCTCCGGGGGCGACGATACGAAGTCGGGCACCGGCCTGGGGCTCTTCGTGTCGCAGCGGATCATCGCAAGGCACGGCGGCCGCATCTGGGCCGAGTCGGAGCCCGGCCGGTGGGCGGAGTTCATCTTCACCCTGCCGGTTGCGCCGGAGCAGCCTCAGGGGGGCGCCGGCGACGCCGGCCCGGGGTAGGCGGCGTTACCGGTCAGCCGGAGGCGTCGGGCTCGGGGACCTGCGCGAGGATGGCGTCGATCTTCGCCAGGATCTCGGCGGGTTTGACCGGTTTCTCGATGAAGGCGTCGACCGGAAGGAGCGCGGTCCCGACCCGGTCGGAGAAGTTGAGATGGGTCTTGCTGGTCACGCTGGTCAGCATGATGATGGGCACCTTGGCGTACTTGGCGAAGCGGGAGTCCGGGCCGCCGGCCCGCAGCTCGCTCACGACGCGGAAACCGGCGACGAAGTCCTCCATGATCACGTCCAGGATGATGAGGTCGGGCCCGACTTCGGGGATCTTCTCCAGGGCTTCGGCCGCGGAGTGCGCGGCGAAGAACTCGTAGCCCTTGGCGGTGCACACCAACCTGAACACGTTCACCAGGTTGACGTCGTCGTCGATCATCATCAGTCTGTGTCTCTGGCCCATGGCTTCTCCCCTTGACGGACGCCACGACCGCGTCGCCGCTAGCGCTCCCCGCCGTCCTGGTCGAAGACATCCTCGACCTCGTCGATGCCGAACTGCACCGCCGCCGTGATGTAGTCGTCGAGTTCGCGAAGGCTCACCGCGGACGGCTCCAGGGAGAGCGTCTTGATGCAGATCTCATTGAAGAGGCGAAGCGCGAACGACACCTCGTCGGCCGTGAAGCCCTGCGCCCGGCGGCGCTCGGCGAGGTCCCGGCAGTGCGCGCGGAAGAGCGCCTTGTCGCGCGCGCGGATCGAGTTCATGAGGCTGTGCAGCAGCAGCCGGTTGTACCAGTCGTGCTCGTGTCTCGGGAGCTGCTCGAACTTCGGGTGCCTCCGGTGGGGCTCCGGCGTGAGGAGCTGATCGGTCATGGCGCCCCGGATCTGCTCCTCGTGGGCCTCGAGAAGGCGGTGGATCCGGAGGTTCGGGCGGATGTTCACCATCTTCATCGCCGCCAGGTTCACGCTGCTCCACTCGGCCGGTTGGGTCTTCCGGTTCTCGAGCACGAACGGCAGGCGGCGGAGGACCTCGAGGCGCGGCCGGGGCGCCCACGCGAGACGCTCGCGGGTGCGCGCAGCGTTCACGGTCATCGCCAGGTCGATGTACCTGGCCATCCAGGGGCGTTCGAACGGCCTCTCGCCGAGGGCGCGCCCGAGCAGGTCGCGAGCCTGCATGCCCGGTCCGCACAGGACCCTGGGCACGCAGATCGGCCGGGTTCTCTGCCCGAAGGCGGACATCCGCGCCGCCGCGAAGAGGTCGCGGTGGGAGACGGCGCGGTCGGGGCTGATGGCGAAGACCTCTCCCTCGTCCGGGAGCTCGGGCCGGCGGAGCAGGACGCCCAGGGCGCGCACCGCATCGCGCACGTGCAGGTAGGGGACCGCCGACGCGCCGCGCCCGCCGAGGACCCTCGCGTTCCACCGCTGCGACAGCCAGGTTTCCAGAAACACGTAGAGCGGCGGGTACTCGCACCAGTCCGAGAACAGCGCCGCGAAGCGGACGGTGCTGGTGGGGAAGTGCGCGGCGTACTCCCGGACCATCTCCTCCCCGATGCGTTTGGTGCGGGCGTAGATGTGGTCGCCGTCGGGGACGCTCCTCTCGTCCAGCGCGCCCCCGGGCGGGGGAAACCGGCTGGCGGCGACCGAGCTCGCGAAGACGAAGCGGCGGAGCTTGAGGCCCTTGGCGAGCTCGAGGACGTTGCGCAGCCCCTCGACGTTGGTGCGCCAGTACTCGGGGTTCTCCTCCCCCGTGAAGTCATAGTGGGCGGCGAGGTGGAGCAGGACGTCGGCGCCGCCGGTCGCAGCGACGCCTTCGAGCGCGCGGGCGAGGGGCTCCCGCTCGCCGATGTCGACCTGCGACCACGCGATGTTCGGGTGCACGGGCGCGCCGCAGTCCCGCTGAGAGCGGCGCCCGAGGCCGAGGATCCGGTAGCGCTCCTTGATCTCCTCGAGGAGGTGGCGGCCGACGAAACCCGATGCGCCGGTGACGATGATCCGGGGGAGAGACATGATTTGCGACATTGTAGCGAAGAAAGCGCCTTTTGGGGTGCTCTCGCGGGGGGCTCGAGCAGCGGTTGACAAGCGGTGCGGACCTGGTCTACAAGGGCCAACCGTGGGCATTTGCCGTGACGTGACGGCGTCGCAGCCGGCGCCGGGGCAGAGGTGGAAAGGACAGATGGAACCTCCAAGTCGGGAAAGCGATTCTTGCACCCAGGCTCGCCGGCCGGCGGGCGCCTCGGCACCTCGCGTCTGATCCGCTGTGTGGCGCGTCTCCGGCCTCGAGTCCCTGTGGGGAAACGGAGACGCGCATGTTCGGCACCCTGACAACGAGACGCGCCGCAGGGCCGGGAACTCCGGTCCGGGGCGACGCCCGCTCGACGGGGGTCGGCCGTGAGCGCTGAGGGACGCGGCCCATGTACTGGCTCTCGAAGAGCTTCCACGTCCTGAACCGGTTCAAGCGCCGGCTCGTGATCTTCGGGGCCGTGCTCGGCCCCGGGATCATCACGATGGTGGCCGACAACGACGCCGGCGGGATCTCCACCTACGCGGTGACCGGCTCCAAGTACGGGTTCTCGCTCCTCTGGATCATCTTCATCCTCGTCCCGATGGCCTACTACATCCAGGAGATGACCGTGCGTCTCGGCGCCGTGACGAAGCGCGGGCACGCCGAGGCGATCTTCGAGGGGTTCGGCCCGTTCTGGGGGTGGTTCTCCCTCGTCGACCTCGCCATCGTCAACCTGCTGACGCTGGTCACCGAGTACATCGGGATGATCGCGGCGATGAGCCTTTTCGGCGTTCCGCCGGTCGTCACCTTCCTGGCGGTGACGGCGATCCTCGTGGCCGTCTCGATGACCGGCAAGTACTGGACGTTCGAGCGGCTGACGCTGTTCTTCTGCGCGTTCAACCTCGTCTACATCCCGGCGGCGTTCTGGGCGATGAGGACGCCGACCAGCCCCGGTTGGGGGAAGGTCTTCGAAGGGCTCCTCGTCCCGACGCTGCCCGGGGGGTTGTCGGGCAGCCTGCTGTTCATCATCCTGGCGAACATCGGGACCACGATCACGCCCTGGCAGATCTTCTTCCAGCAAAGCTCCGTCGTCGACAAGGGGCTCGACGTCCACGACGTGAAGTTCGGCAAGGTCGATACGTTCGCCGGCTCGCTCATCACCGGCGTCGTGGCCGCGTTCATCATCGTCACGACGGGCGCCGCGTTCTACTATCACCACCCTCCCATCGTCATCGAGGACGCCAGGCAGACCGCCGAGGCGATCGTGCCGCTCCTCGGCGGGTACGGCGCCCTGGCGCGGAAGCTGTTCGCGATCGGTCTGTTCGACGCGGGCTTCCTGGGGGCGCTCTGCATCTCCCTCTCCACCTCGTGGGCGGTGGGCGAGGTGTTCGGGTGGGCGCACTCGCTCAACAAGAGCGTGAAGGAAGCGCCGTGGTTCTACGTCGTCCACGTGGGGATGCTGCTCGGCGCCGGCGCGATCGTCCTCATCCCCGGGGCGCCGCTGATCGCGATCACGATGTTCGTGCAGGTCGCGGCGGTGACGCTGCTCCCCTCGGCCCTGGTCTTCCTCATCCTGATCCTCAACGATCCGGCGTTCGTCGGCGAGCACGTCAACACGCGGTGGCAGAACATCGCAAACTGGAGCATCGTCCTCTTCGTGACGTTGATGTC
>SCRJ01000109.1 GCA_004298115.1 Acidobacteriota bacterium | reverse complement strand
CCAAGCTTGGGACGCGACTCGGTCGTGCCCCACCCTCCCAACCGCACGGTCGTGTCTCGTCCACCCCGCCACTTCCTCTGACCTTCCAAGCTTGGGACGCGACTCGGTCGTGCCCCACCCTCCCAACCGCACGGTCGTGTCTCGTCCACCCCGCCAAATCCAACCAAGTGCCTGCCGTCGCCCGCGCCGCCCTGTGGCTGCGGCGGGTTCGGGGGGCGGTCGGGTTATGATTCCCAGCGAAATGACGCTGCGTGCCGCGGCCCCCTCCGAATCCGAATTTGGGTACCGCACGCCCGTGTCTCCGACCAGCGTCGGGACCCCCGACGTCCAGCGGTCCCTTCCCGTCTCCGGGCTCCGTGTTCGTCGCCTGCCGGCCAGCCGCCGGGTGTCCCTTCCATGGCCCTCCTCCTAGGCGTCGCGGCCGTCGTCTCGACGCTGCTGGGCGGCTTGTTCGCGCTCAAGTGGCAGGACAAGCTGCATCTGATCCTGGGATTTTCCGCCGGTGCCGTCGTCGGCGTCGCGTTCTTCGACCTGCTGCCGGAGGCGTTGCAGTTGGGCACGAAGGCGTACGGCGCCCGTACGGTGACGGCGCTGATCGGGGTGGGGTTCCTCCTGTACATGCTGCTCAATCGGGTGGTTCTTCTCCACCCCCACGCCCCCGAGGACCACACCCCCCCGGGCGCGCTCACGACCTGGATGGGCGCGGGCAGCCTGTCGTTTCACAGCTTCCTCGACGGCGTGGGCATCGGCCTTGCCTTCCACGTTTCCCCCTCGGTCGGTCTCGTCCTGGCGATGGCGGTGCTGGCGCACGATTTCTCGGACGGCATCAACACCGTCGGCATGGTCCTCAAGAACAGGGGCGAGCGCGCCCAGGCGCTCCGTTGGCTCCTCGTCGACGCCGTGGCGCCGCCCCTGGGCGTGATCTCGACATACTTCTTCACCCTGCCGGAGGCCGAACTCGGCCTCGTCCTGGCGCTGTTCTGCGGCCTCTTCCTCTTCATCGGCGCCAGCGACCTGCTGCCGGAAAGCCACCACCGCCACCCGAAGCTGGTGACCAGCCTGATGACCGTGCTCGGCGCCTTGACGATCTACGTCGCGATCCGGGCGTCCGCTCTATGACGCCGGTGTGCGCCCGGTCACACGCCGTCCGACTGTGCCGGCATCGACCTTTGCTAGACTTTGTTCATGAGTCTCCAGACACGGGCCCGGGTGGGGCTCGCGGGCGCCGGGTTCGGACCGCGCTCTGTGCCGGCGTGAGCGGGAGCGGAGCGCCTTCATGCCGACGATCGAACCACGCGAGATCACCGAGAGCTTCCGCCTCGAGAAGGTACTGAAGTCGAGCCGGTCCGCCATCGTGTTCCGCGCCGTCGACCCGGGCACGGGGACGACCGTGGCGATCAAGCTCATCCCCCCCTCGTCACCGGCGGCGCTCCAGGCCTGCCAGGAGCGCTTCCTGGCCGCGATGGACGTCCTCGTGGCCGCGGCGCCTGCGACGTTTCCGGCGCTCATCGACCACGGCTTCACCCCCGACGGCAGCGCGTTCATGGTCATGGAGTTCGTGGATTGCGAGCGCCTCGACGCGCTGATCGGGGCCGCCCCCGCGCGCATCCTGGGCCTCGCGCTCGAGGTCGCGCAGGGGGTCGCCGTGCTCGCCCGGGCCGGCATGGCGCACGGGAACCTATCGCCGGAGAACATCGCATCTCACCGCCTGGGCGGGGTGGAGCACGCGTGCATCCTGGGTTTCGGCACCGCCGCGTTCCACGGCGGCGAGGGGCCGGCGGCGGAAACCGCGCCGCCGGCAGCGCCCGGGCGCTTCACGGCGCCTGAACGCTGCGGTCCGTCCGGCGCCAGCGCGGACTGGCGCGCCGACCTGTACGCCATCGCCGCCACCTGCTGCGCGCTGCTCCGGGCCGAGGTGTCGGGCGCCGACGCGCCCGTCGTGACGTTCCCCCCAGCCGTGGCGACGAGGATCCCCGAGCCTGCGGCGCTGGCGGCGGCGCTGGCGCAAGCGCTGCGCCCGGACCCGGCGGCGCGGCCGGCGTCGCTCGAGGCGTTCCGCGAGGCGATCGTGGCGTCGCTGTCGGGGGCCGGCCCACGGACGCCGGCGGCGGTCGTTGCTTCGCCGACCCCGGCCCGCGCCGACGCCACCCCCGCTGCAGCGCCACCCGAGCCGCCACCGGCCGGACCGGACACCGGCGAGGACACGGCCCCGGCGCGGGTCGTGCCGATCCTCCTCGGGCCGGCCGCCGCGCCGGCGCCGCCCGTGGTCGCCCCGGCCCCGCCGGCGGCGCCGGCCGGCGAGGGGATCGTCGATCCGGCGCCGGTCGAACTCCTTGCGGAGCAGCCGGCGACCCCGGACGCCGAGGACACGGTCCCCGGGGGACCTTCCGGCCCGGTTGCAGCGGGGCCACCACCCGACGCCGCGGCCGTCCTCCCGGACGCCGTTGCCGTCGACGCCGAGCCGACGCAACCCGGGCCCGCGCCGGGATCGGCGGCGCCCGCGGTCAGGCCTCGCTCCCGCCGAACGGCGGTATGGGCCGCCGGCGCGGCGGCCGCCGTCGTCCTGGCCGTGACCGGCGCCGCGCTCTGGTACTCGGGCACCCACCCGGGCGGCAGCGCCCGGATCGTTCTCCCCACCCCGCCGCCGCGCAGGCCGGCCGCGCCCACGCCCCCGGCGCCTCTCCCCGCCGCGGTCGTCCAGCTGCAGAGGGCCGAGGCCGCAATCGCCCTCGGCGACCTCGGCGAGGCCCAGGCCCGTCTCGAGGCGATTTCGGCGACGGACCTTGCCGGCCTCGCGCCCGCCGAGCAGGCGCGGTACAGGGACCTGCGCGCCTCCTACCTGACCAAACGGCAACGCGCCGTGACCCTGGCGCTGCGGGCGGCGATCGCCGCCGGCAACGTGACGGAGCTCGCCGACGCCGTCCGCGGACTCCCCCGCGCCGAGGAGGCGTCGTTCCCCCGCAACGACGATTTCACCGCGACCATCGGGGACGCCAGGCGCGCGCTCGACGTGCACGCGGCGTTGCTGCGGGCCCAGCGCCAAGGCGAGCTCGGGGACGTCGTCCGCAACGCCGGGGCCCTGCTCGGGCTCGTCCCACGCTGCGTCCAGGCGGCGCAGATGCGCGTCCAGGCGGCGACCTCCCTCGAGCGGGACGCCGATACGCTCGCCGCCGCCGGCAACTACGACGCGGCGCTCGCCCGCCTGGCAACGCTTCGTGACGCCTGGCCGAACCGCCCCGGTCTCGCGGGCCGAATCGGGCGGCTCCGAGACGAGCAGGCGGCGCAGCAGAGGCTCGCGGCGCTGATGACCCAGGTGGAGCAGGCCGAACGCGATCGCGCGCCCGAGAACGGACTCGCGTTGCTGCGCTCGGCCGGCGCCGACGCCGGGACCGATGCCCGCGTCGGGCAGGCCCGCGAGCGGTTGGAGAAGCAGCTCGCGCAACTCGACGCCGCGCCTCCGAGCCTGGCGCTGGCGCAGGGGGTCAAGCTCCTGTACAAGAAGGGGACGGTCGCCACGATCGTGCTGAGCATCCGCGACGACCACCGCGTCCAGGGCGCACGGCTCTTCGCCCGCGTCGCGGGCGGCGGGGCGTTCGTCGAGCTGCCGCTGCGCCGCGGCGCCGGCGACGACTGGTCGGTCGAGATCTCGCCCGAGTTCCACCACAACCAGACGGTCGAGTTCTACGTCACCGCGTCGGACTACTCGGGCCATACCGCGCAGCTCGGCAGCGCCCAGGATCCGCTCGAGCTCAAGCGCAAGCGCAACTGGCTCGGCTTCTGATCGCGGGTCCGGCGACCGCCCGCCGTCTCCGAGCGGCGGGGCGTTGCGATCAGGCGGCGCCGAGGTGCGTGCGGGCGAGCGCCGCGATCCCCTCGGCGGTCTCGCGCGCGACGGCGTCTTCGGCGGCCTCGACCATGATCCGCAGCAGCGGCTCGGTCCCCGAGTAGCGGACGAACACGCGACCGTTGCCCGCGAGGCGACGCTCGGCCGTCGCCACGGCGGCGGCCAGCTCCGGCACCTCGTTGACCGGGCGCCGCACCGCCACGCGCACGTTGAGGAGCACCTGCGGATAGCGCTCGAGGTCGGCGAGGTCTTCGAGAGCGGCGCCATCCCGGCGGGCCGCGGCGAGGAGGTGCGCCGCCGTCAACAGGCCGTCGCCGGTGACGGCGAGGTGGCTGCAGATCACGTGGCCGGACTGCTCGCCGCCGAGGACCGCGCCCTCGCGCTGCATCGTCTCCCAGACCTCGCGGTCCCCGACCGCGCAGCGCACGAGGGCGATCGCCTCCCGGCGCAGCGCCGCCTCGAGGCCCAGGTTGGACATCACGGTGGCGACGATCTTCGCCCCCGGCAAGCGCCCCGAAGCCGCGAGCGCACGGCCCCATACGAGAAGCGCATCGTCGCCGTCGAGCACGCGCCCCGAACCGGTGACGAGGACCGCGCGATCAGCGTCGCCGTCGAGCGCCACGCCGGCGTCGGCGCGGCGGCGGCGCACTTCCGCCGCGAGCAGCTCGGGGAAGAGCGCCCCGCAGCGTTCGTTGATGTTGCGGCCGTCCGGTTCGGCGTGAATGAGGGCGACCTCGGCGCCGAGCGCCGCGAAAAACGGGCGCGCGACCGGCGACGCCGCTCCGTTCGCCGCGTCGACCACGATCCGCATCCCGGCCAGCGGCCGCGGCGGCAGCGAAGCCAGAAGCAACTCGAGATAACGCTCCCTCCAACTCGCGTCGACCGCCGGCAGCGGCGCCGTCGCGGCGTCCCCCACGATCGCGGCCAACCGTTCTTCGAGACGGCGCTCGTCCGCGGTAGGCCACTTCGTGCCGGCGCGGCTCACGAGCTTCACGCCGTTGTCGGCCGCCGGGTTGTGCGACGCGGAGACGACGACACCGGCCCCGAACCCGCCGTGCTCGCGCACCAGGTGGGAGACCGCCGGCGTGGGGAGAACCCCGGCCCAGTGCAGCTCGCCGCCCGCCGCCAGGAACGCCCCGCCGACCCACTGGGCGAGGATCTCCGTGGAGGCCCTGGTGTCTCCCGCCAGCAGCACCGCGACCGGCAGCCCGACGTCGCGCAGGTGCGCCGCCAGCGCCTCCCCGAGCCGCGTCAAGGTGGTCCGGTCCAGGGGCGGCTGGAGCGCCACGCCGCGCATCCCGTCGGTGCCGAACAGCCGGCCCCTCACCGCCGGTCCCCCTTGCGGACGCCGGCCGGCGCCGGCACGATCTCCGCGATCACCCGCACGGTCAACGGCTCCACGATCCGCATCAGCGGCTGCGGCGATCGCACCGCCACGACCACGTCCACATTTGCGTCCGCGCCGTCCACGTTCACCGTGTCGGTGGGCACGGCCTGCAACCGTTGCAGCTGCAGCCGCGGTCCGCTGACCACCGTGATCGCGGGCTCGACGCGGACCGCTCCGACCGTCATGCCGGCGGCGGGCCGGCCCGACAACCTCGGCCTGATCGGAACCCTGCGATGCCCGATCCTCTCCAGCCGCAGCGGCACCTGCGGCGGCGACACCGCCAGCACCTCGACCCCGGGTGGGACGATCACGTTGCGCGTCTCCACCGGAAACTCGTGTTCCCCTTCGGTCGCCCCGCGCAGGTCGATGACCACGCCGGTCTGCGCCGGGTCGAGCGCGCGCAGGCGGGAGAGAGGGCCGCGCACCCGCAGCGACAGGAACCGCGGCACCTCCGAGATGACAACGGTGTCCGCGGGCACGTTCACCAGGGTGAGGGCGGTGTCGAGTTGGCGCTCGGAGACCCGCTCCCTCCTGTCGAGGGCGTTCGCGTACCACACCAGGCACGCCAGCACGATTGCGAGCAGCAGGTTGCCCGGCGAGCGCGGCCACAGCCTCACGCCTGCCTCCCCGTGCGCCCGAGCAACAGCAGCTCGAGCAGGAGGTCCCGCAACCCGCGCCGGTCGAGGTCGGCGTGCAGGCGGCCGCCCTCCGCGACGGTGAGCGCGCCGCGCTCCTCGGAGACCACGACCGCCACGGCGTCGGTCTCCTCGGCGATCCCCAGCGCCGCGCGGTGCCGGGAACCGTAGGTCGTGGAGAGGTCGGCCCGCACGGACAGCGGCAGGAAACAACCGGCCGCCACGATCCGGTTTCCCTGCACGATGGCGGCCCCGTCGTGGAGCGGCGTCCCGGGGGTGAAGATGTTCACGAGGAGGTCGTACGACAATCGGGCGTCGATGGGAATCCCGGTCTCGACGAACGTGCGCAACCCCTCGTCGCGCTCGACGACGATCAACGCCCCGTACCGGTGGGAGACCAGGGTCTCGCACGCCAGCACGATGTCGTTGATCAACACCTGCCGCGGGGAGAGCACCGAGGTCCAACGCAGCAACGGGGTCCGCCCGATCGCGGCGAGGATGCGACGAATCTCGTGCTGGAAGAGAACGATGATCACGAACGGGAGGTAGAACAACATCTCCCGCAGGACGGCCGTCAGCGTGATGAGGTCGAGAAACTGGGCGGCGAGGTAGGCGCCCGTGAGGATGAAGATCCCCCACAGCATCGAGACCGCGCGCGTGCCCTTGACCGCGGTCAGGAGCAGGTAGAACAGGATCGCGACCAGGGCGATGTCGACGAGGTCGCGCACGCCGACCTCCAGGCGCGTGACCTCCCGCAAGGCGGCGAACATGGCGCTCATGCCGCGCCCTCCAGCGCCGCGCGCAGCGCGAGGAACTGCACCGTCTCGCGGACGTCGTGCACCCGCACCACGACCCGGGGCAGGCGCACCGTGTCCGCGACGGCGGCGAGCGATCCCGCCAGGCGGTCGCCCGGACCCGAGTCGCCGGCGACGGCCGCGATGAACGACTTGCGGGAGGCGCCCACGACGATTGGGTAGCCCAGCGCCGCAAGGTCCGGCAACGCCGCCAGGAGACGCAGGTTGCCGGCGGCGTCCTTGCCGAAACCGATGCCGGGGTCGAGCAGGGTGCGCTCGGCGGGGATACCCGCCGCCGCCGCGGCGGCGGCCCGGCCGGCGAGGAACTCGTGCACCTCGGCAACGACGTCGGCGTACGCGGTATCGCGCTGCATCGTGGCCGGCTCGCCGCGCATGTGCATGAGGACGATACCGGCGCCGCGTCCGGCCACGACCCCGAACATGCGCGGGTCGCGCGCGGCCGTGACGTCGTTGACGACGGAGGCACCGGCCGCCAGCGCCGCCTCCGCGACCTCGGGTTTGGAGGTGTCGACGGAGACGATCACGGCCGGCCGCCGGCGGACAAGGGCCGCGACCACCGGCACCACCCGCTCGATCTCGGCCGCCGTCGCGACCGGCGCCGCCCCCGGGCGGGTGGACTCGCCGCCGACGTCGACCAGGTCGGCCCCGGCGTCCGCCACGGCGAGGGCGTGCGCCAGCGCCGCCTCGGGCGTGGCCCACCTCCCCCCGTCGGAGAACGAGTCCGGCGTGACGTTGACGACGGCCATGACCGCCGGCCGTCCCCGCCGCCACAGCTCCGCAAGTTGCCGCTCCAACACGTGCCAACTGTACAGGAGTGGGCGCTGCCGTTCCAAGCGGCCCCGCCCGCCGGCCGCGAGCCGGCGCATTTGCTATCCTTCGCGGATGCTGAAACGGGGGGCGCTCATGCGGAGTTGCGGTGTAGCGGTGCTGGCGCTGGCGACGGCGGTTTCGTGCGCCGCGCAGGAGATTCCCGAACAGACGTTCAAGGCGTTCGCGCGCGGCTTCCTGAGCTACGCGCCCGCGAGCGTGTTCACGCTGACCGAGAACACCACCGGCGCCACGCCGGTGGGTCCCTACCAGGCGGTGCGCGTCGAGCGGACGAGCATCAAGCCCGACGCCAAGGACCAGGTCGGGATGCTCGCCGACCCGAAGACGCGGATGGCGGCTGCCGGCCTTCTCTTCCCGCTCCCCGCGAACGACCCGCCGGTCACCCCCGAGACGCTGCCGCTGTTCGTGCAGCAGCGGCTCACGGAGGCGATGAGCACCTGGCTGAGCAGCAGGGTGAGGATCCCCTGGCCGATGACGCCGACGCGGCCGGGCGCGGTCGTCGCGCTCACCGCCGACGTCGCGACCGGGTACGGCACGATGCACATGAAGATGGCCGTGACCGCCGACGGCAAGTACCTCGTGATCGGCGACACCTGGCCGCTCGACCGCGATCCCCGCGCCGTGCGGCGGGAGATCCTCGAGTCGAGCGTCATCCAGTGGGATCCCGGGCACGAGGCCGCGCCGGTCAAGGTCGTCGAGTTCTCCGACTTCCAGTGTCCGGCGTGCAAGCGCGGGTGGGGCGAGGTCAAGCCCGTGCTCGCACACCTCGGCGACAAGGTCCGCCACGGGCTGGTCAACTTTCCGCTGTTCAACGCCCACCCGTGGGCGTTTCGCGCTGCGGTCGCGGGCGAGTGCGTCGGGAGCCTCTGGCCCGACAAGATCGTCGCGCTCAAGGAGGAGTTCTACCGTCTGCAGGACACGCTCACGGTCGAGTCGGTGGATCCCGCCGTGTTCGCCTTCCTGGCCGACCACAACCTCTCCAGCGAGAAGTTCCGCGCGTGCTACCTCAAGGATCCCGCCATCGACACCGTCCTGCGCCAGCTCGACCTCGGCTACCGCCTCGGGGTGACCGGCACCCCGACCTACTTCGCCAACGGCGAGTCGCTCCCGTGGGGCGAACCGGAGTGGTTCAGCAAGCGGATCGCCGCAATCGCGGCGGCCGCCGGCGGCCGCCCCGAGAGCGCGGCGGAGATCACCGTGGCGGCACCGACGCCGGCGCCGGCGGCCAAAGGAACGGGGAAGCCGGCCGCGACGCCGCAGCATCCGAAATAGCCGCGGCGGGCCGAATCGCCCGCGGATCGGCGGTGAGGGCGCGGCCTCGGCTCAGCGCTCGACCTGCCGGCGGACCGCCGCGGCCAGCGCGACGAACGCCGCTGCCGCCGCCGAGTCCGGGTGCGACGCCACGATCGGCGTGCCGGCGTCGCCCCCCACCACGATCGCCGGGTCGATGGGGACGTCGCCGAGGAACGGCACGCCGAGCTCCTCGGCCGTGCGCCGCCCGCCGCCGTTCTTGAAGATCTCGCTGCGCTCGCCGCAGTGCGGGCAGACGAACGCCGACATGTTCTCGATCATCCCGAGCACCGGGACGTTGACCTTCTGGAACATCGCGAGGCCCTTGCGGGCGTCGATCAGCGCCACGTCCTGCGGCGTCGTCACGATCACGGCGCCGTCGAGCGGCAGCTGCTGGGTGATGGTGAGCTGGGCGTCGCCGGTCCCCGGCGGCAGATCGACGATCAGGTAGTCGAGCGTGCCCCACTCGACGTCCTCGATGAACTGTTGCAGCGCCTTCATCACCATCGGCCCGCGCCAGATCACCGGCTGGTCCGGGTCCATCAGGAAGCCGAGCGACATCACCGCCACGCCGTTGCCGTCCACGGGGAGGATCTTCTCCGCCGCGTTCACGCGCGGCTTGTCGGTGCACCCCATCATCATCTGCTGCGACGGACCGTAGATGTCGGCGTCGAGCAGCCCGACGGTCGCGCCGCCGCGCCGCAGGGCGAGCGCCAGGTTGGCCGCCACGGTGGACTTGCCGACGCCGCCCTTGCCCGAGGCCACCGCCACCTTGTAGCGGACCCCGGGGAGCGCCCGCCGCGCCGGGGCGGCGCTGGGGGCGTTCTGCGGCGCCTGGACCGCGCACTCGAGCGTGACCGTGCGGACCCCGGGCAGCGCCTCGAGGACCGCCCGCGCGTCGTGCTCGACGGCCTCGCCGGCCTGCGCGTTGGCGGTCGTCAACGCGATCTCGACCGCGACGGCGTCGCCCTCGACCCGCACGCTGCGGACGAATCCGAACGACACGATGTCCCGGGACAGCCCGGGGAACTTGACCTTCTTGAGAGCCTCGCGGACATCGGCTTCGGAAAGCGCCATCAATTTCTCCCCTTTTCTCAACCGGCTTATGACCAGCCGAAGTGCTGCTGCACGGAGGGTGCGGCCATCCCCGGGTTCCACGGCGGGTCCCAGACGATCTCGACCTGGACGTCGGCGGCGCCCGTGGCGCGGCGAATCGCGCCCGCCGCGTCGTCGCTGATGCGCCGCACCAACGGGCAGCCGTGCGTCGTCAGCGTGAGCTGCACGCGCACGGCGCCGGACGGCGAGACCTCGACGCCGTAGACGAGGCCGAGGTCCACCACCGAAAACGGCACTTCGGGATCCATCACGGTGCCGAGCGCTTCCCAGACGTTCGCTTCACTGACCATCGCCTGCACCCCTCTCACCATCGGCAACGGCGTCGGCAGGTCCGGAATTGCCGCGCAGCCGCTCGATCGCCACCCGCACCTTGTCCATCAGTGCGGCCTTCTCGGTCACGCCGCGCCCGGCCGTCGGGATCGGATCGCCGAAGCGGACCGTGACCGTCCCCGGGCGGATCAGATAGTTGTGCTTGCCCAGACAGCGGCCCGCACCCTCGATCCCCACCGGTACGATCGGGATCCCCGCCTTGAGCGCGATGAGGAAGCCTCCCCGCTGCAACGGCAGCAAGTTGCCGTCGGTGGAGCGGGTCTCCTCCGGAAAGAGGAGGACCGAGCGGCCGCGGCGGATCCGCGCGGCGGCCTCCTCGAACGAGCGCACCGCCTCGCGCCGGTTCTCGCGGTCCACCGGGATGAAACCCATCGCGGCGATCGCCCAGCCCAGGAACGGGACCTTGAACAGCGACTTCTTGGCGAGGAACCGCACCTGCACCGGGACGGCCGCGAGCAACGCCGGGATGTCGAGCCACGACTCGTGGTTGGCCATGAACACGACCGGCTCGCCGCGAGGGACCCGCTCGCGTCCCTCGCGCTTGAGGCGGACGAAGCCGCCGAGCAGGACGCCGCGCGCCCACCACCGCGCCCCCGCCAGCGTCCAGTCGCCGCGCGGCGGGATGAACCCCACGAGCGCACCGTACGTCCCCGCCACCACGGTGTTGGCGACGCCGAGCACCACGAACGAGAGCATCGCGAGGGCGCGGAGCACGACCACCCGCGGATTGTACCTTGCGCAGGAGAGACGTGGTCGGTGGTCAGTGGTCCGTGGTCCGTCCGAGCCGACCGCGCCGGCCGCAGGCCGCGCTACCTCACGCGCCCCCCTCGAAGACGAACAACTCAACGAAAGGCAGGGCCGCCAAGCTTGGGGCGTGTAGCCGCGCCGCCGAGAGTGGGCCAGCCGCAAGGCGCGCGAACCCCACCGCGCCGGAGTGTAGCCGGAGGCTACATGAGGACGCGAGCGGGGCGAGCGCAACGCCGCGGATGGTCCGCTATCGGCGGCGCCCGGCGGCGATCAGGTGGCAAGGGCGTCGGCGCTGGGCACCGGCCGCCCCGGCCCCTTGAGCTTGTCCACCGGAACGCCCGTGTACTCCGAGACCATCGCATAGACCTCGTCGCCCTCGAGCACCTCGCGCTCGAGCAGGGCGCCGGCGATCTTGTCCAGCACCGGGCGGTTCTCGCTCAGGGTCTGTTGCGCCCGCCCGTAGGCGTTTTCCACCAGGCGTTTGATCTCGCCGTCGATCTCCACCGCGGTGGCCTCGGAGTAGTCCTGGTGGCGGGCGAACTCCTTGCCCAGGAAGATCGCCTCCTCCCGCTTGCCGAAGGTGAGCGGCCCCATCGACGACATCCCCCATTCGCACACCATCTTGCGCGCGAGCTCAGTGGCGCGCTCGAGGTCGTTGCCGGCGCCCGTGGTGATCTTGTCGTCGCCGAACACGATCTGCTCCGCGAGGCGTCCGCCCATCAGCACGACGAGCTCGTCGGAGAGGTACGACTTGGCGTGCAGGTAGCGGTCCTCCTCGGGGAGCTGCTGCGTGAGGCCGAGGGCGAGGCCGCGCGGGATGATCGTGACCTTGTGCAGCGGGTCGGCGTTGGGCAGCATCGCCGCGATCAGCGCGTGGCCGGCCTCGTGGTACGCGACGACGTTCTTCTCCTCCTCGGAGAGCGCGAGCGAGCGCCGCTCCGCCCCCATCATCACCTTGTCCTTGGCGTACTCGAAGTCGGCCATCGCGACCGCGGTCTTGTTGAAGCGCGCCGCGCGCAGCGCCGCCTCGTTGACCAGGTTGGCGATGTCCGCGCCGGAGAAGCCGGGCGTCGAGCGCGCCAGCACCGAAAGGTCGACGTCGGGGGCCAGCGTGATCTTGGCGGTGTGCACCTTCAGTACCTCGTTGCGCCCGTTGAGGTCCGGGCGGCTGACGACGATGCGCCGGTCGAAGCGGCCGGGCCGCAGCAGCGCGGGGTCGAGCACGTCGGGGCGGTTGGTGGCGGCGATCAGGATCACGCCGTCGTTGACCTCGAAACCGTCCATCTCCACGAGCAGCGCGTTCAACGTCTGCTCGCGCTCGTCGTGCCCGCCGCCGAGGCCGGCGCCGCGATGGCGGCCCACCGCGTCGATCTCGTCGATGAAGATGATGCACGGCGCGTTCTTCTTCCCCTGCTCGAAGAGGTCGCGGACGCGGGAGGCTCCGACGCCGACGAACATCTCGACGAAATCCGAGCCCGAGATCGAGAAGAAGGGCACCTCGGCCTCACCCGCGACGGCGCGGGCGAGCAGCGTCTTGCCGGTTCCGGGCGGGCCCATCAGCAGCACGCCCCGGGGGATCTTTCCGCCCAGTTTCTGGAACTTCTGCGGGTCGCGGAGGAACTCGATGATCTCCTGCAGCTCCTCCTTGGCCTCTTCGACGCCCGCGACGTCCTTGAACGTGATCCCCTTCTTCTGCGGGTTGAGCAGGCGCGCCCGCGACTTGCCGAACGCCATCGCCTTGTTGCCGCCCGCCTGCATCTGGCGGTAGAAGAAGTACCACATCACCGCCAGCAGGACGAACGGCAGCCACGACAGGATCGCGGTCCACATCGAGCCTTGCGACGGCTGCTCGGCCTTGATCTTCACCTTGTGCTCGCGCAGCAGGGAGACGAGCTTGTCGTACCCGGGCGAGTAGGTGACGAAGTCGAACGGGCGCCCGGCGATCGGGTGGGCCGTCGCCGGTTCCGGCGAGCGCCCGTACACCTCGTCGCCGCGGATCAGCACCTCGGAAACCTGGTTCTTGTCGATCCGATCAAGGAAATCCGAGAACGCGATCTCCTTGGTTCCGGCCCTGGTCGTGGTCATCCAGTTCCACAACAGCACGACCGACACGATGATGACGACGAACAACAGCGCGTTCTTGACGTTCTGGTTCACGTGTTCTCCGAACTCCGCCGGTGGCCTTGCCCGCGGGCGCCCCTTCGACGATCGGGCGCCGCCGCCGGGCCCCGGACCCGGTCACACCCCCTCAAGGACGTTGATACCGGGAAGATTCCCCCACCTGCCCTCGAGTTCGATCCCGTAGCCGGCGAGGCGGCCCTCCGGAACCCCTTCGAGGACCACGTACTTGGGTTCAAGCGCCACACGGCGCAGCAACGGCCGGTTGACGAGCGCCGCGACCTCGATGCTGGCCGGGCCCTGCTGCGCGAGGTGGGTGAGCAGGTAGTTCTCCGTCACCCCTGAGTGACAGATATCCTTCAGGATGAGGGCGTGCGCCCCTTCCAGGTGCACATGGGTGGCGTACGTGAGCTCGATGATCGCGCCGCGCGGTTCGACCTGGTGCGTCACGTTGACCAGCTCGAAGCGGACGTTGCCCGGAATCGCGCGCAGCAGGTCGGCAAGGAGGACCGCAGCCCCTTTGAGCATCCCGACCAGCACCAACTCGCGCCCGGCGTAATCGGCGCCGATGCGCTTGCCGAGCTCGGCGACGCGCGCCGCAATCACCTCGGGCGCAATTACTTGTCGCGGCGTTCCCATGGCTCCTCCAGCTCGGCCGCCACTCCGTCGGCGCCGTTCGCAGCCCACCCCTCGGCCACCCCGACCGCAGGGAGCCAAATCATCGTACCATCCGCCACGAGGGCGGGCCACGCCCGCCGCCATTCGGCGGGTACGCCCGCCGCCGCCAGGAGTCGCGCCACCAGGCGCCCGCCGAACCGTTCCCCGGCCGCGACGGGCCGCCACGCCAGCGGGAGGTCCGCCACCTCCGCCCGCAGGCTGGCTCGGTGCCCCTTTGCCGCGGGCCGCACCCCGCCCAGCCGCCCGACGGCCCCCCCCGCCAGCGTCACGCACGACGGGGTCGTGACCGCACGGGGCGCGAACGGTGGCAGCGGCGGCGGGCAAAGCGCCAGCGTCGCACCGCGGCGGCGCAGGACCCACCTGCGCCCGAGGTCGACGGCCCTCGGCCCCGGCCCCGCGATCATCGCCGCCACCGCGGCGAGCTGGTTCCGGGACGGGGGCTCGGCGAGCGGCAGGCGCCCGGCCAGTTCCAGCACCCAACGGGACGCCAGGGCGGGCGGCAGCGCCGCCACCGCCGCCACCGGCACCGGCCGGCCGATCTCGGGCCACACCCCGCGCCCGCGCAGGAGGTCGCCCAGGCACGTCTCGTCCGCGTCCAGCGCGGCGGCGAACGCCGCGAGGTGCGCGGCGGCGGCGGGGAAGGCGGCCGTCAGGACCGGCAGGAGTTCGTGGCGGACCCGTCCCCGGGGCAAGCTCAGGTCGGCGTTGGTGGCGTCCTCCCGCCACGCGACGCCGCGCTGGGTCAGGTAGGCGCGCAGCGAGGCCCGCGCGACATCCAGCAGGGGTCGAATGACCGTTCCGCTGCGCCGGCGCACGCCCGCCACGCCGCGCGGGCCGGACCCGCGCAGCAGCTTCATGAGGACCGTCTCGGCCTGGTCGTCGAGCGTGTGCGCGGTGGCGACCGCGGCGCACGAGAACCGCTCGCGCGCGACCTCCAGCGCCCGGTAGCGTTCCCGCCGCCACCAGGCCTCCCGCGACACGCCGCCGGGAACCCCCGGGGCGATGTGCTCGACGGCCAACCTCACGCCGAGGCGATCGCACAGCGCCTCGCAGTGGCGGGCGTCGGCGTCTGCGGCGTCGCCGCGCTGGTGATGGTGGACGTGGGCGGCCGCAACCTCGCAGCCGAGCTCACCGGCAACCTCGTGGAGGATGCACAGCAACGCGACCGAATCGGCGCCGCCGGAGAGCGCAACCAGGACCGGGCGTCCGACGAGGTCGGGGAAACAGCGACGGAAGGCGGCCGCGAAGCCGTTGGGGACCATGGACATGGTGCCGACGAGTGGAATCGAACCACTGACACGGGGCTTATGAGACCCCTGCTCTACCGCTGAGCTACGCCGGCACGTAGCCTGCGAATTGTATCCTCAGCCGCGACAACCGACAAGCCGGCCGCTTTCGCCTCCGCTCGCTTTCGCCTCCGCTTGCGCCCGGGCGCGCCGCAGGCGATACTCGGGTCGTGCCAGGACGCAACGTCGGGACGTGCGGGACGTGCGGCAGGGAGTACCCCGTCTGGGCGCTGCCGAAGTGTCCCGTTTGCGGGCACGTGGTCTGCCTCAAGTGTGCAACTTTCGCATGGGGCAGGCACTTCTGCTCCAAACGCTGCGCGCTCTACTTCTTCCACGCCGACGGCGAGGATGAGGAGGAGCGTGAGGAGACTTGAGCGGCGGCGGCGGTGCCGCTAGACTTGATGACTCACGGAGGCCGGATTCGACGATGGGACAGAGGGCAGAAGAACTGTTGATGCAGGCGCGCAAGGCGGTGCCGCTGGCTGGGCGGCGGGGGGACGAAACGCTGCTCCTCGCCAAGGCGCAGGGGTGCCGGGTTTTCGACGCCGACAACGTCGCCTACCTCGATCTCCTCGGCGGTGCGGGGTCCAACCTCCTCGGCTACGGCAACCAGTATCTGCTGGACGCGGTCCGGCGCGCGTCGACGATGGGCCTCGCGAGCGGGTATCACACCGCCGCCGAGGTCGAGCTCGTCGATTTGCTCGAGGAGCACAACCAAACCCTCGCGCCGTGGGTCATTACCCCCTCCGAGAGCGAGGCGTGGCAGTTGGCCCTGCGCTGGTGTCGGCGGGATACCGGCCGCAGCGTCGTCGTGGTCTTCGACGGCAACCGCCGCGGCGCGGTGGAGGCGTTCCACGTCACCGCGGCGGGCCCGCTGGGGGCGAGCCAGCCGCTCGTCGCCGGCATCCCCGCCGAGTTCGCGCGCAAGGTCAGGGTCGTGCCGTGGGGCGACGTCGAGGCGCTCGACAACGTGTTGGCCGACGTCGGGGCGGACACCGCCGCGGTGGTCATCGACCCGATCGCGACGCAGTTCGGCGTGGTCAGACCCACCCCCGAGTTCCTGAGTGCCGCCGCCAAGCTGACGCGGGCCGCCGGCGCCCGCCTCGTCCTCGACGAGACCCTGACCGGGTTTCGCCTGGCCCGCGGCGGCGCGTCGGAGGTTTTCGGGATCGCGCCGGACGTCGCGGTGTTCGGGGGGGCACTCGGCGGCGGCGTCGCCCGCATCGGAGCGGTGGCATGGGCCCGCACCCTCGATGCGACCCCGGGGGACGACCTCCCCGGTTCTCCGCCTCCGATCGCCGTCCTCGCGGCCAGCGCCACCCTTTCGGTCCTCCGCAACGAGTCCGTCTATCAGCGCCTCGAGGAACGCGGCGCCCAACTCGAGGCCGGGGTCGCGACGCTGGCGGGACGGTTCTCGCGTCCGCTGCGGTGCGCCCGCGTCGGGTCGATCTTCGCGCTGGCGTTCACTCGCCTGGGGGTGACCGACGGCAACTCGTTCGCCCGCGCCGACCAGGAGGCCTGGAGCCGCTTTGCCCGCGCGTGCCGCGAAGCCGGCACGTTGTTGCCGGCGCGCTCGCCGGCAACGTCGTTTCTCTCGCACGCCCACGGCGACAAGGACATCGAACAGGCGTTCGAAGCGATGGAAGCGGCGCTCAAGAAGATGCAAAAAGAGGACGAGCTCTAGTTCTCCGACCGCCGGCCGTCAACCGTCGTTCAGGTCGTGCGTTCCAGGAACTCGGGAAAGTGGCGTCCGATCGCCTTGACGAGGTCTTCCGGCTCGAGCGGCTTCTCGAGGTACTCGTGCACCTGGTATTGCAGTCTCGCCTCGGACTCCCAGCGACGGCTCTTGTACACCGCGGTCACGATGAAGATCACCGGCTGGTAGTCGGGCGCGGCCTCGCGCACCTTGCCGATGACGTCGAACCCGGAGATGAGCGGCATCAGCGCATCGAGAACCGCGAGTTCCGGGCGCTGGTCGAGCAGGAGGTCGAGCGCCTCGCGGCCGTTCGTCGCCTCCAGAACCTCGAGCCCGTGCTCCCGCAGCACCTCGCTCGTCAGGATCCTGAAGATCCGACTGTCGTCAGCGACCAGGACCTTCGTGAGGGCCATCTCCCGCCTCCGTCGTGCTCCTCGAACATGCTAACACCGCACCGGGTCCGGCTCGGAGGCTGAACTTGCGACCACCCGGACCGGGCGTGCGCGCCGAGGGCCTGCCGCAACCCGCCGGCGCACCGCCAGGCCGCTCCCTACTGCTTGAAGCTCGAGATGGCTTCGTTCTCGCTGTCGAACACGTCGAAAACGGTGATGAGCTGGGTGACCTGCAGAATGTCGTGGATCTTCTGCGTCAGGTTGAGCAGCTTCATCTTGCCGCCCTTGCGCGCCATGGTCGTGAAGCAGCCGACCATCTCCCCGATTCCCGAGGAGTCGATGTGCGTCACGCCCCCCAGGTTGAGCAGGATGTTGAGGCGTCCCGCGGCGATCGCGTCCTCGACCTGCTTGCGCAGCTCGAGGTCACCCACTCCGATGGTGATCTTACCGTCGATGTCCAGCACCCGCACGTTGCCCACGTCACGAATCTTGGTCTTCACGTCGTCCTCCTTGAATTCAGGTGTTTGACCAGCTCGATGCACGTCCCGCCGCGTTCCCCGGCACGGAAAGACACCTCGTCCATGAACTGGCGCATGTAGTACACGCCCCGCCCGTTGGACCGCAGGAGGTTGCCCGGCGCCGTGGGGTCGGCGACCGTCTCGGGGTTGAACCCTTCGCCCTCATCCTCGACCTCGATGCGCAACTCGTGACCGGCCTGCAACGCGAGATGCACGAAAACCCGCTTGTTCGGGTTAAGCTTGTTGCCATGCTTGATTGCGTTGGCCAGCGCCTCCCGCAACGCCATTCCGGCCCAGTAGGTCGTCTCGCTCTCGACCATGTTCGCGCTGCACAGCTCAGCGAGAACACGCTCGGCCAGCTCGATGTTCTCATACGAGGAGAGCAACTGGAGCCGAGCTTCCCGGGCCATGCGCGGGAAGTATAACACCGTGCTCGGCTCGCTTTTGCTCGCCGGCGCCGCCCTCGCGGCCCCGTGTCCCCCGGCCATTACCGCGATCGCCGGCAAGGTCGCCGAGCTCCGGGACGTGCCGGCCCCGTTCTCGCCGCCGTGCCGCCTCATCGCCCCCGGGGCGTTGCGCGCCGCGCTCGACCACAAGCTTCGCCGCGACCTCCCGGTGGCTCCCGAGCTCTTCATCGAGGCGCTGACCCGTCTCGGCTTTGTCACCGGCGAACCTGCAGCGATCTACAACCGTCTTCTCGATTTCTACGCCAGCCAGGTGCTCGGGTACTACGAACCGGACGGCGACGAGATGGTCGTGGTGGACACCCCGGCGGCGGGGCGCGCCGAGGGCGCGCTGGTGTGGGCCCACGAACTGGAGCACGCCGCGCAGGAACACCGCTTCCATCTGCCGAGCCGCCTGCTCGCGATGCGCGGCGACAGCGACGAACAGCGCGCCGCCTCCGCCATCGCCGAAGGCGAGGCGATGCTCGTCATGTACGTCCTCAACGCGCCCGGGGTCGGGGTACAGGGCCTGGAGCTCGCCGAGACGGCGGTGCGCCAGCAGGCCCGGGGGCTGGCGCCGCCCGGGGTCCCGGAGTATTTCGTCGCCGACCTCGCCTTCCCCTACACCGCCGGGTTTGCGGCGGTGCTGCGGGCGTACCGGGCCGGGGGCTGGCCCGCCGTGGACCGCCTGCTGGCCCACCCCCCAACGAGCACGGCGGCCCTCCTCCACCCGGACCGGCCCGGCGTGCCCGGGTCGGTCCCGGCCGCCGCGTTGCCTCCCGTTCCCGACGGGTGGCGGGAGGTCTTCACCGACTCCGTGGGCGAGTGGGGGCTCGCGTTCCTGCTCGGGCAGCGGCTCGGCGCCCAGGCGGCCGATGCTCTCGCCGCAGGCTGGGACGGCGACCGGCTGCGGCTGGTGCGGGATCCCACCAGGCCCGACCGCTGGGCCGTGGCCTGGCGCCTCGCCTGTCGCACCGTCCAGGCGCGCCAGAGCCTCGAGGAGGCGATGCAGCGCACCCTCCCCGCGCTCTTCGCACACCTGGCGCCGCCCGAGCGGCTGCAGTTCACCTGGGTTGGTGCGGGGCGGACCCTTGAGGTGCGGGCGGCTTGGCCGTCGCCTTTGCCGCGATAACGGTCGCCTTCTTGATCACGACAGGCTGCAACGGCACGTTCTGGTAGGGGCCGACGTTGCCGGTCGGGACCGCCGCGATCGCGTCCAGCACCGACATGCCTTCCACGACCCTGCCGAACACGCAGTATCCGACCCCGTCCCTCGCGCTCGCCTTGTCGAGGAAGCCGTTGTCGACGAGGTTGACGAAGAACTGCGAGCTCGCCGAGTTGGGATCGGCGGTGCGCGCCATCGCGACCGTTCCGCGCTTGTTGGCGAGTCCGTTAGCCGACTCGTTGACGATCGGCTCGCGCGCCGGCTTCTGCTGCATGTCGGAGGTGAAACCGCCCCCCTGCACCATGAAGCCCGGGATGACGCGGTGGAAGATCGTGCCGTCGAAGAACCCGCTCTTGACGTACTCGAGGAAGTTCCCGACCGTGATCGGCGCCTTCGCCTGCTCGAGCTCGATCACGAACGTGCCTTTCGTCGTCTCGAACCTCACCCGCGGGTTGGCCGCCGCCGCCGGCGCCGCCATCGCCGCACCCAGGAGAAACACCATGAGGAACCTGATCATCGTCTTCGTCCTTTCCCGCGGTCGGCCTCAACGGCCGCGCACCGCCGTCAGCGAGAAGCGCGGCACCGACTGCTCGCCGTCCATCTCGATCTTGAGCACGTAGTGCCCGCCGCCGGCAAACGTCGCCGGGAGCGTCTGCTCCCCGAGCAACGCTCCCGAGCCGTCCGTGAGGCGCACCACGACGGAGTGCTCGCCGGCCCGCACCTTGAACGAGTCGTCGACCACTCCGGACCCCTTCTTCTTGATGCCGAGGAACCCCTTGGTGCGGAAGTCGAACTTCTTTTCGGCGAGGTCCTGGCCGTCGACGCTGACCGTCACCAACCCCTCCGAGAGCGGGCAGTTGAAGTAGAGCTCGAGGTGGGCGTCGCCGGCCGGCGCGGGCGCTTCCGGGGGCGGCGCCGTGACCGCGGCCGCGGCACGCGCCGGCGGCGCCCGGCGGACCCGCTGGTGTTCGCGCGCGAGGTCGAGGAAGTCCGCCGCCACCGCGTCGTCGGGGACGAGCTCGAGCACCCTGGCGAAACGGTCCTGCGCCTCGCGCCAGCGCCCCGCCTTGAGGAGCTCCTTGCCTTCCTCGCGTAGCCCCGCCGCCTCCTGCTCGCGCGCCGCGGCGTCGCGCTGACTCGACTGCTCGCCCAAAGCCTGGGCGCGCAGGCTGCGCGCGATGGAGCTGTACGGGGCCTGGTCGAACACGCCCGCGAGCAGCGCGAGCGCTTCCGCGGGCTGCCGCGCAGCGACCGCGTCCGCCGCGCGTCGTTGCGCCTCGGCCACGCGGTGGCGGCGCGCCGTCTCCCCCGGCGAAGGACCGCCGTACGGTCCACGGTCCACCTTCAGAGCCAGGCCCGCCAGGACAAGTGCGGGCGGGACGATCACCGCGGCCGTGACGAGCACCGCCCATTTCGGCGCGATCGGAAGACGCCAGACGTCCGCCCGGTTCCCGACCCCGTCGTCGGCCGGGCCCGCGAGGGGCCCGCCCGCCCCGACCGTCGCCCTCGTCGCCGTCGGCGCCGCGGCCCCGGCCCCCACCTCGGCGCCTGCCGGTTGCGGGGGCGGCGCGCTGAACTGGGAGGCGTCGCCGGTCACCCCGGCCAGCACTCGCCGCAGCGCCTCGAGGGCACGGCCGACGTCGGCTCCGCGCGCGTAGCGACGGTCGGGGTCCTTCTCGAGCAGCTTGAGGACGATCGGGTTGAACGCCGACGGGAGACCCGGGCGGACCTGCGACGGGATGCGTGACGGCTCGTGGACGATCTTGTACGCCACCTCGGTGAGTGTGTGCCCGGGAAACGGGCGCTGGCCGGTCAACAGCTCGAACAGCACCACGCCGAGCGAGAAGAGGTCGCTGCGCCCGTCCACGACGCCGCCCGCCACCTGTTCGGGCGACATGTAGTTCGGGGTGCCGATGAACTGCCCGGTCGCGGTCAGGTTGGACGACTCGAGACGGGCGACCCCGAAATCCGTGATCTTCACGACCCCTTGCGGGGTGAAGAGGATGTTGGCGGGCTTGATGTCGCGGTGGACTACGCCCTTGCCGTGCGCGTAGTCGAGCGCGACGGCCAGGGCCGCGCCGATGCGCGCCACCTCGGAGAACGCGAAGCCCTGTCCCGAGCGCAGGAACTCCCGCAGCGACCTTCCCTCGATGTACTCCATCGCGATGAACGACAGGCCGGTCGAGTCATCGACGCCGGCGTCGAACACGGTGACGATGCCCGGGTGGGTGAGGATGCCGGCGGCCTGCCCCTCGCGCAGGAAGCGTTGCCGGAACTCCTCGGCCTCCTCGGAGTCCTCGGGGATCGTGAGGGTCTTGAGGGCGAGCCGCCTCCCGATGACCGGGTCGCGGGCGAGGTAGACGACCCCCATCGCCCCCTTGCCGAGGACCGACTCGATCTCGTACCGGCCAAGCCGGGTGGGTTCGGCCATGCTCCTTATTTTGCACCCTTCGTCGGCGTCGGCTGCGGCACGATCACTAGGACCTCGCCGGGCGCCGCGACGTCGAGCGTCTTGCGCGCCGCCCGCACCCGCGCCTCGCGGTCCCCCTTGAGCGCCGCGACCTCGCGTTCGAGGGCCCGGTTGGCGCGCTCGAGCTGCTCCCGGCGGCTGCGCAGATCCTCAAGCTCCCGCCGCGTCGCGCGCTCCCCGACCACCCCGCGCCACCAACCCAGCGCGATCAGACCCACCAGCAGTGGGACGAGCACCCAGACGAGCCGACGGGCTGGCAGCTTCACCGAGCAAACGGGTCCCTGCCGGCGAACACCGCGGCGTCGCCGAGCTCTTCCTCGATCCGCAGCAGACGGTTGTACTTGGCGATGCGCTCACCGCGCGACGCCGAGCCGGTTTTGATGAGGCCGCAGCCGCACGCGACGACCAGGTCGGCGATCGTGGTGTCCTCGGTCTCGCCGGAGCGGTGCGACACCATGGCCCGCCACCCGTGGTGCAGAGTCAAGCGCAGCGCCTCCTGCGTTTCGCTCAAGGTGCCGATCTGGTTGAGCTTGATCAGCGCCGCGTTGGCGACCTCCTCGCGCATGCCGCGGGCGATGATCGCGGGGTTGGTCACGAAGATGTCGTCGCCGACCAGGATGACCTTGTCGCCGAGGCGTTGCGTCAACGCGCGCCACCCGTCCCAGTCGTCCTCGGCGAGCCCATCCTCGATCAGAACGATCGGGAACTCCCCGACCCAGTCCGCGTAGAGCGCGATGAGGTCCTCGGAGGTGAGCCCGTGCCGCCCCTCCCCGGGGAGGAAGTACCCCTCGCCGGTGCGCAGCTCGCTGCCGGCCGCGTCGAACGCGATCGCGACCTGCTCGCCCGGCACGTAGCCGGCGTCCTTGATCGCCGCCACCAGGAACTCGAGGGCGGCGCGGTTGCTCGGGAGGTTGGGCGCGAACCCGCCCTCGTCGCCGACGGCCGTCACGTGCTTGGCCGACTTGAGGCGCTCGCGCAGGGCGTGGAACACCTCCACGCCGGCGCGCAGCGCGTCGGCGAACGTCGGCAGCCCCAACGGCACCGCCATGAACTCCTGGATGTCGAGGGAGTTGTCGGCGTGGACGCCGCCGTTGATCAGGTTCATGCACGGCACCGGCAGGATGCGCGCCGAGGTGCCGCCCAGGTACCGGTAGAGGGCGAGGCCGCTCTGCTCCGCCGCCGCGCGCGCGGTGGCGAGCGACACCGCGAGGATCGCGTTGGCGCCGAGACGGCTCTTGTCCTCGCTGCCGTCGAGCTCGATCAGGGTCTCGTCGATGCCGATCTGGTCGCGGGCATCGAGGCCGGTCAGAGCGTCGGCGATCTCGGTGTTGACGTGCTCGACCGCCTTCAGGACCCCCTTGCCGCGGAAGCGCGCCTTGTCGCCGTCGCGCAGCTCCAGCGCCTCGCGACTCCCGGTGGACGCGCCGGAGGGCACGATCGCGGTGCCCACGGCGCCCCCCGCGAGCACGACTTCGGCCTCGACCGTCGGGTTGCCGCGCGAGTCCAGGACCTCGCGTCCCAAGACATCCTCAATCTCGAACATGCGCCGCTCCTTCCTCGGCTTCGCGCACCGCCAGGCGCATCTCGTGCACCAGCCCGCGAAGCTGCCGGCTCGACGTGGCCTCCGCGTAGATCCGCAGCTTCGGCTCGGTCCGCGCGGCGCGGGCCAGGACCCAGCTCCCGTCCGCGAGCTCGAGCAGGATCCCGTCCCGGCGGTCCGCGCGCGTCACCTTCTGGCCGGAGAACTCCTTGAAGACCCTCTTGCCGACCTTGCCCATGGCGGCCCGCGTCCGCTCCGACAGCGGCAGCTGGACGCGCCGCGACACCAGCGTCCCGTGCCGCGCGAACAATCCGCGCACCAGCTCATCGAGCGGTTTCCGCTCGACGGCCACGAGCTCGGCCATCAGCAGGGCGGCGAAGATCCCGTCGCGTTCAGGGAGGTGCGCTGCCACCCCGAGACCCGCCGACTCCTCGGTCCCGACCGAGATCCGGCCGGAGAGGAACAGCGACCCGAAGTGATGGAACCCGACCGGGGTCTCGACCAGCTCGCGGCCGGCGGCGCGGGCAATCCGGTCGACGAGGCGCGTCGTCGCAACCGTCCGGCCGATCCCTCCCGCGGTGCCGCGGCGGCCGACGAGGTATTCGGCAAGCAGGGCAATGACCAGGTTCGGGGAGATCGAACGGCACTTGTCGTCGATCACGCCGAACCGGTCGGCATCGCCGTCGGTGGCGAGGCCGATCCGGGCGCCGGACACGCGCACCTTCTCCCGCAGCCCCCCGAGGTTCTGCGGCGTGCACTCCGGGGCGTAGCCGCCGAAATACGGGTCCTTGGTGTTGTGCACCACGTGCGTGTCCACCCCGTGGGCGATCAGCACCCGGTCGAGGAACTCCCGCGCCGTGCCGAAAAGCGGGTCCACCGCGACCACCAGGCCGCTGGCGGCGATCGCGTCCCAGTCGAGGTCGCGGTCGAGACTGGCGAGGTAGCCTTCGGCGAGGGGCGCGGTCTTCGCGAGCGACGGCTGCGGCACGTAGAAGTCGTCGAACGCGGCCGCCCGCGAGGCGACCACGGCCTCGATGGCGTCGGTGAACTCCTTCTCCGCGGCCGTGCCCGCCCGGGTGAACAGCTTGACGCCGTTGTACTCGGCCGGGTTGTGCGAGGCGGTGAACGTGACGCCCAGGCAGGCGCCGCGCTCGCGCACCGCGTACGCCACGCACGGCGACGGCAGGTCGCGCTCCGACATCACCGTCGTCGCGCCGTAATGCGTGAACACCGCGACGGCCTCGCGCGCGAACTTTTCCGACAGCAAGCGGGTATCGTAGGAGACGATGACCTCGCCCAGCTCGCCGCGCCGGCGCAGGACCTCGTGCGTCGCGTCCAGGACCAACCGCACGTTGCGGAAGGTGAAGTCCTGGCCTACGATGCCGCGCCAGCCGGAGGTGCCGAAGTGAACCATCGCCGTTCGCTGGGAGGCTACCACAACCGGTTGACCGTCGGCGCCTTGGTCCTCGCCGGCCTGACCCTCGCGAACCTGCAGGCCTGTACCGAGTTCCGGCGTTCCCCGGCAGCGCCGGTCGCGACGGCCGCGGCCGGCCCGGCGACCCCGGAGCGGGCGGCGGTCATCGCCCAGGTCAACCGGGCGCGCGCCGCGGCCGGCCTCCCCGAGCTCGCCGTCGACGGCCTCCTCGAGCGGGTCGGCAACGCCCACTGCGGGATCCAGGTCGAAGAAGGGACGATCGGTCACTTCTCGCGCAGCGGGGTGCCGCCGTACCTGCGCTACCTCCTCGCCGGGGGGCACGGGTTCCACCGCGAGAACGCGGCGACGTACTCGAGCTCCGCCGCCGTCCCCGACGGCGCCCTCGACGCGATCCTCGCGCACAGCGTCGCCTCGATGCTCGCCGAGATCCCCCCCGACGACGGGCACCGGCGCGCCCTCCTCGACCCCGACGTCACCCATATCGGGGTCGGTCTCGCGGTGCGTGGCGGCGAGGTTCGCATGACCCAGGAGCTCGCCACCGAGGCGGCGGTGACGTGGTCGCCCCCCCCTGCGGTGGTCAGGCCGAGGAGTGCGGTCGCCCTCGGCGGCACGCTGGCGAGGCCCTGGCGGCCGGCCGCCGCACAGGTGCTGTGGGGCCCGCTACCGCGGCCCCTCTCGACCGCGCGGGCCAACGCGATCCGCGCCTATGGGTACCCGCCCCCGCGGGTCACGCTGGCCGCGAACCAGCTGCCGGACCTGCCCGGAGGCGCCGGCGGACAGCGCACGGCCGGGCCGGCCGCCCCGTTCGCCGTGGACAGGTTCGGCAACTTCACGCTCAAGTGGGCCACCGGGTCCGGCGAGGGGGTCGAGATCGCCATCGTCCTGGCCACGCGCGGCGCCGGCACCCAGCTGATCCCGGTGGCGGCCGCCGCGACCGTGGTGACCGCCTCGGGCACGCTCCCGCCCGAGCTGGCGTTCTGGCGCGCGCTCGCCGCACCGGCCCCCACGGCCGGCGGAGGCGCACGGTGACCATGCCGATCTACATGGACTACAACGCGACGACCCCCGTGGACCCGCGCGTGCTCGACGCGATGCTGCCGTGCTTCTCCGGCCACTTCGGCAACGCCGCCTCGCGCACTCACCCCTACGGGTGGGCCGCCGCGCAGCTCGCCGAGAGCGCCCGCGCGCGCATCGCGGCGGCGATCGGCGCCCAGGAGGAAGAGATCGTCTTCACCTCCGGCGCCACCGAGGCCAACAACCTCGCGATCAAGGGGTTGGCCCGCGCGCTGCCGCCCGGGCGCGGCGCGATCGTCACCTGCGCCACCGAGCACAAGGCGGTCCTCGACCCGTGCGCCGCCCTCGCCCGCGAGGGGTTTCCCGTCACCGTGCTCCCGGTCGACGGCGACGGCCGTCTCGACCCGCAGCGCCTCGCCGAGGCGCTTTCCCCGCAGACCGGCCTGGTCTCGGTGATGCTCGCGAACAACGAGACCGGCACCATTCACCCGGTCGCCGCGATCGCGGCCCTCTGCCGCGAGCGCGGGGCGGCGCTGCACTGCGACGCGACCCAGGCCGCCGGCAAGGTCCCGGTCGACGTCGGCGCGCTCGCCGTGGACATGCTCTCGCTCTCGGCGCACAAGGTTTACGGCCCCAAGGGGATCGGCGCGCTCTACGTGCGCCGCCGCACGCCGCGGCTCCACCTCGTCCCGATCCTCGACGGCGGCGGCCACGAACAGGGGATGCGCTCGGGCACGCTCAACGTCCCCGGCATCGTCGGTTTCGCGCGCGCCCTGGAAATCGCCCTCGAGACGATGCCGGCCGAGGGCGCGCGCCTGGCGGCGCTGCGCGACCGGCTGCAGCAAGC
>SCRJ01000108.1 GCA_004298115.1 Acidobacteriota bacterium | reverse complement strand
ACCGCGTCACGCTCGCCGCACCCACAGCACCGGAGCCGCTGCCCGACGTGTCCGTCGAGCGCGTCGCGGCCTCCGACGCCACCCTGCTCGACGCCTGGGAGGCCCCCGAGCGCACGCAGGTCGTCGTCGCGACCGGCGACGCGGACGCCGACGGCGCGTGGGCCGTGGCCGCCCTGCTGCGCCCGTTCGCCGGGGTCGGCGTCGTCGGCTCGCGGAACAAGGCGGCGGCGATCCGACACGGCGCGGCGGCCGCCGGCGTGCCACCTGACCGCGTCCACACCCTGCGTTGCCCAGTCGGCCTCGACCTCGGCGCCGTGACCCCCGAGGAGATCGCGGTCGCGATCGTGGCCGAGGTCATCCGCCTCGACCGCGTCGGCGAGGTTCCCGAGCCGTGGCGGCGCGCGTCGCGGGGCTGATCCTCGCCGGCGGGGCGGGCGTTCGCTTCGGCCGCCCGAAGGCGTTCGCGACCCTCCCCGACGGGCGGACGTTCCTGGCAGCGTGCGCCGAGGCGCTCGCGGCCGGAGGCGCCTCGCCGATCACCGCCACCCTTCCGCCCGGCGCGGCCGCCCAAGATCGACAGGCGGTGGCGGCCGTCCCGCTCGCCGCGCCCGGTCTGCCGATGTTCGAGTCGATCAGGGCCGGCCTCGGCGCCCTCCTCGCCACCCCCGACTGGGACGTCGTCGTGGTGCTTCCCGTCGACCACCCGTTGGTGCGCCCCGGCACCGTGCGCGCGCTCGCCGCGGCGGGCGCCGATGCCGCGATTCCCTCGTTCGGCGGCAAGCACGGGCACCCGGTGGCGCTCGCCCGCGCCGTCGCCGCGACGATCGCGAGCGGCGAGCGGGCGGGGCCGACCCTGCGCGAGGTGCTGCACGCCGTGCGCACCGTGGTCGTGGCGGTGGACGACCCCGGGACCACCGCGAACTGCAACACCCCGGCCGCGCTCGCGGCGGCGCTCGGCGGCGGCGCGCCCGACTGACGGGGACGCCGGCGTCTTGATCCCGGTCAAGGCGCGCCCGCCGGACGCGCCGTACCCTCGCGCATGGACACATCGGGGGGACGACCGCAATGGTGATGAGGGACGTGGTCCGGATCGACGAGGCGAGGTGCGACGGGTGCGGCCTGTGCGTGACGGCGTGCGCGGAGGGCGCGATCGCGCTCGTGGAGGGCAAGGCGCTTCTCGTGAGCGAAGCGCACTGCGACGGCCTCGGCGCCTGCCTCGGCCACTGCCCGCAGGACGCGATCACCGTCGCGCGCGCCGAGGCGGCGCCGTTCGACGGGGCCGCCGCGGCGCAGCCGGCGCACGGCGCCGGCGCGTGCCCGGGGTCGCGCGCCGTGAGCTTCGCCGAGCCCGCGCGGCGGCCGGGCGCCGACGCCGCCGGACATCCTTCGGCGCTGCGCCACTGGCCGGTTCAGCTCCACCTGGTGGCGCCGGCCGCGCCGTACTTCCGCGGCGCCGACGTGCTGCTGGCGGCCGACTGCGTCGCGTACGCGGTCGGCGGCTTCCACCGCGACCACCTGGCCGGCCGCTCGCTCGCCATCGCCTGCCCCAAGCTCGACGTTCGCCAGGAGGTCTACCTCGAGAAGCTCGTCGCCATGATCGACGAGGCCGAAATCGCCTCCCTCACGGTGATGGTGATGGAGGTCCCCTGCTGCGGCGGTCTCGTCCAACTCGCCCGCCTGGCGGCGGCGCGCGCCTCGCGTCGGATCCCGGTCGACGTCGTCGTCGCTGGGATCAGGGGCGACATCGTGAGCCGCAGCCGGGCCGACCGGCCGGCCGGCGGGCTGCGGCTTCCGACCCTCACGCCCGCTCCCGCGGGCCGGTCGTCGCTAGAATGGGAGAAATCGGACCGAAGCTAGCGCCCGGTGACGCCCCGGCGGACGGCCGGAAATCCTCATCGGGCTTCGGAGGCAACGCGATGCGCCGATACTCGGAGCAACCCCCCCACTCCCCGAAGGCGTTCCTTGTCGTCGTCGCGGCCATGCTCGTTTCGGCCGCGAGCCAAGCCGGGCCGGTCTTCTTCCCCAAGCTCTCGGACGCGAGCGCGGCGTGCAACGAGTGCCACAAGCAGCAGACGCCGGCGATCGTCGAGCAATGGGGCGACTCCAAGCACTTCCGCGGCAACATCGGGTGCTTCGAGTGCCACGCCGCCAAGCCTGGCGCCGCGGGCGCCTACGAGCACAACGGCTACACGATCCACACGATCGTGACGCCGGCCGAGTGCGCCCGCTGCCACAGCCGCGAGGTCGCCGAGTTCCAGGCGAGCCGCCACGCCAAGGCGGCCGAGATCCTCGGCTCCCTCGACAACACCCTCGCCGAGGTGGTCGAGGGGAACACCGCCTTCCACGGCGGATCGGCGCTGCTGGTGAACGGCTGCCAGCAGTGCCACGGATCGGCGGTCAAGGTGGACAAGGACGGCCGCCCCACCCCGGACACCTGGCCCAACACCGGGATCGGCCGCATCAACCTCGACGGCTCGCGCGGCTCGTGCTCGGCGTGCCACCAGCGCCACACGTTCTCCGCGGCGCAGGCGCGGTACCCGGACACCTGCGGCAAGTGTCATCTCGGCCCCGACCACCCGCAGAAGGAGATCTACGAGGAGTCCAAGCACGGGATCTCGTTCGCGGCCAACGCCGGCACGATCCGGATCGACCGCCCCAAGTGGGTCGTCGGCGAGGACTACAGCGTCGGCCCCACCTGCGCCACCTGCCACATGAGCGCCACCAGCGACCAGGGGGTGACGCACAACGTCGGCGACCGCATCTCGTGGAACAACCGTCCGGAGATCTCGATCCGCGCCGACCTGGCGGATACCCGTCTCGGCCTCGCCAACCCGATCCCGTGGGAGAAGCGGCGCGCCGCCATGAAGGACGTTTGCGCGGCCTGCCACGCGCCGGCCTTCGCCGACAGCTTCTACACCCAGTACGACGGCCTCGTGGACCTCTACAACGAGAAGTTCGGCACGCCCGGCAAGGCGATCTTCGACGCGCTCAAGCAGGGCGGCCTCGCCGGCGACACGCCGTTCGCTCAAAGAGTCGACTGGACCTGGTTCGAGCTCTGGCACCACGAAGGAAGGCGGGCGCGCCACGGCGCCGCGATGCAGGGTCCCGACTACACGCACTGGCACGGCCTCTACGAGGTGGCCAAGGCGTTCTACAGCGAGTTCATCCCGGAGGCGCAGGGACTCGTGGCGAAGGGGATCGCGGCCGGCGGCGCCAAGGCCGACGCCGCCCGCCGGGTCGGGGCGCTGATCGACGCCACGCTGGCGAGCGACGACCACCGCTGGTTCCTCGGCCGGATGACGGCGGAGGAGAAGGCGGCGCGGGAGCGCCAGCGCGAGGATTTCAACAAGCGCTACCTCACCCAGCCGGCGTCGAAGCCGTAGTCCGGACCGCCCGCGACCGCAGGCAACGGACGGCCCCCGGCGGGTGCCAGGGGCCGTTTCTTCAGACGCATCGCGGCGCCGAGATCGGCGGCGAGTTACATCAGGACGACGAGCGTCACCCTGCGGTTCTGGGCGCGGCCATCCTTGGTCTTGTTGTCCGCGATCGGTTTGGCGGCACCGTAGGAAATGGCGTTCATGCGGTGGAGCGGGAAGCCGTGCTGCATGTTGAGGTACCGCATGACCTCGTCGGCGCGCTGCTGCCCGAGCTTGAGGTTGTACGCGGCTGAGCCCGAGTTGTCCGTGTGGCCCTGGATCTCGATGTAGACGTTCTTGTTCTCGCTGCGGATCTTGTCGGCGAAGGCGTCGAGTGCCGCCTTGGCCGGCGCGGAGAGCTCGCTGCGGTTGAAGCCGAACTTGACCGCGTCATCGGTGAGCGTGACCTCGTAGAGGAACTTGCCCTTGGCGAGCTTGCCCGCTTCCTGGGCACGCGTCAGCGCGTCGCGCGCCGTGTCGGAGAGCTGGGCGATCTTGGTGTTCTGGTCGCCGTCCGAGGTCTTCAGCGCGGCAACGTCCATTTGGGTGGCCTCGACCTGCTTCTGCACCTCACCCACCTTGGCGTCGGACGCCTTCGACGCCTGCCCCACCTGCTCCTGGACGTAGGTCTTCGTGGCGCACCCGGACACCCCGAGCGCCAGCGCCACCACCCCAACGAACATCGCCGCCGTTTGCTTTCTCATCACGTCCTCCCGGTCTCGATCGGCTCCGGCCTCTCGATCCACCCGTTGCCAATGCGAACCGCATGCCATCCGCAGTGATCCAACGAATACATTCAGAATCAACGTTTTAAGATGGCCGGAACAGAACCGGAGGTGTGGCGGCGAGGGCGCCGGCCGGGCGC
>SCRJ01000107.1 GCA_004298115.1 Acidobacteriota bacterium | reverse complement strand
CCTGGAAATTGCGGTCATTGCGAGGAGTTCCGCCGCAGGCGGGACGACGAAGCAATCTCGTGCCGAGCGCGACGCCGCACCGCCGGGCGATGGCCGCGAGATTGCCGCGGTTCCCTCGCTGCGCTCGGGAACCTCGCAATGACACAGGGACCCACGGTCGCCGCCTGGAAATTGCGGTCATTGCGAGGAGTTCCGCCGCAGGCGGGACGACGAAGCAATCTCGTCCCCAACCCTCAGCCCTACCACCCTTCAGCGAGGTCACGCCACTCGGGGTTCATTCCCTCGATCAGCGCCACCTTCTTCGCCCGCGACCCGGCCTTGATCTGCTTCTCTCGCGCAATCGCCGCCGCGATGTTCGGGGTTGTCTCGTAGTAAACGAGCTTGGAAGCGTTGTACCTTCCGGTGAAGGTCGATGGATCAACCTTGAGCCGATGCTCGGCGATCCTGAGGCACAGGTCGGACGTGACGCCGGTGTAAAGGACGGTGTTCCGAGAGTTCGTCACGATGTACACCGCGCACGTTCTTGCCTGCATGATGCTGGAAGTGTATCTCTGACGAGACGCGTCGTGGCGAGCGCGACGCCGCGCCTCCGCTCCCGCCCGAGGCGGGGCTCGCAATGCCACGGTTGGACGTTCGAGCCTGCTGGCGCTACTTCGCCGGCGGCTCCTCCGGCGCGCCGAAGGCGAGGTCGGCGGCCGGGATGTCGACGTTGACCTCCGGCGTGTAGAGCGTCGTGGTCTCCGAGCGGTAGGTTTCCATGGTGCGGCGCTCCGTGACCTTGCGCAGCAGGTGCGTCGCCTTGTCGATCCAGAGCGTGACCGTCTCGTCGAGCACCTGCACGCTGCGGTTCGGCCCGGAGGGGAGCAGGTACGGCGTCTTGCGCCCGTTCCCCTCGATCCGGGCGCAGGTCACGCCGCGGTCGGCCGCGTCCTCGAGGCGCTGCGGCGCGATCAGCAGCGGCCCGCGGCCGAGAGATTGGGGGAAGAGCAGCGCGGGGACGCGCACCGAGACGCCTCCCGAGATCTCCGCGGCCGGCGTCAGCGCGTCGTCGAGCGCGGCGGGATGACGCACGCCGGGCTGCCGGTCCCACCACGACAGCACCTCGTTCCCGTCGGACCACACGATGTACTTCGCCGCGTCGCCGCCGAGCCCGGTGTCGGTGAACTGGAAGCGGAAGCGGCCCGGGCGCACGAACGCCGTCGCGAACGGCTTCTCGCCGCCGGCGCGACCGCCGTCGGTGACGATCGAGGCCACCACCTTGCCGGTGTCGCGGTAGCTCGTGCAGCCGGCGTAGACCTTCTCCATCGCCAGCAGGATCTTCACCGGTGATGCGTCGTCGCCGCCGCTCTTGGGCGTCTCCTGCGCGCGTGACGCGAGCGGCAGCGCGAGCGCGCACGCCGCCAGCACGACCATCGCCCGGACCCTCGTTGCCAGTGCCATCGCCAGGCCCTCCCCGGCGGGACCGGCGCGCCGCCGCCGCGGCCGCGCGGAACCGCCGGCCACCGTTGTACCACCGGCGGCCGGAAGCGGCACTGGGGGTCCAGTCCCGAGGAGCCCCGGCATCACGGTCATTGCCAGGAGTCCCGCCGCCGTGCGATGGCCTCGAGATTGCTTCGCCGCGCCTGCGGCGCGGCTCGCACAATGACCGTGGCGCGGGACGACCCGCTACCGCGCCGGGTCGACGTTGGCGCTGCCGCTACCGGTGTCGATCGAAATCAGCACCTTGCCGTCGCCGCGGCGGAAGCCGACGGTCTTGTGGTCGCTCTTCACGGCCGTGGCGTCGGCGAAGCCGCAGTGGAGACCGCCGCTGCCCTGGTCGGCGGACACCTCGAACGTCGCGTCGGCGGGGAGCCGCACGCTGACGTGGCCGCTGCCGGTGTCGGCCTTGACGCGGCGCAGGTTCGCGCCGACGAACTCGGCGTCGATCCCGCCGGAGCCGGTGTCGCCGCGGAACTCGCCGGCGTCCGCCTCCTCGACGACGATGCGGCCGGAGCCGGTGTCCGCGAGGATGAGGTCCGCCTTGGCGCGCCGGATGCGCACCTCGCCGGAACCGGTGTCGCACGACAGCTCCTTGCCGTCGAAGCCGGTGACGTCGCAGGCGCCGCTGCCGGTGTCGCACGTGAACGAGCCCGCGAGGTCCTCGGCCAGGACGTCGCCGGAGCCGGTGTCGGCCTTGATCTCGCCCTTGAGGCGCCGCGCCGTGACGCCGCCGCGTCCGGTGTCGAGGAGGATGCGCCCCTCGATCCCGTCGGCGGAGATGGCGCCCACGTGGTTCTTGAACGCCACCGAGAGCGCTCGTCGCGGCACCGTGACCACGATGTCCGCAAAGAGGAGCGCGCCGCTGCTCGAACTCACGCGCACCCGGCGGCCGTCGTACTTGAGCTCCGACCCGTCCCAACCGAGCCCGAACAGCCACCCGAGCCCGTGGTCCCGGCTCCCGTGGTGACGGCCCTCGTCGCGGGCGTCGTAGCGGATCGTGCGCTCGCGGTCGAGCGGGTAGATCAGCCGCAGCACCGGGACGCCGTTCTCGTCGCGGACCTGCTCGAAGCGCATCGCGTCGGCGAGCGCCGCGTCATCCGCGTGAACCGTGGCGACGGCCACCACCGTGGCGCCGTCGCCGGCGACCACCGTCATCGTCCCCGCCAGGTTTTCGACGACGAACGGCGCCGCCGGGTCGCCCGAGTACTCGGCGCGCAGCGTCCGCGTCGTCTCGGCCGCCGCCACGCCCGCCGCCATCAACCCCACACACGCCAGCACCAGTGCCCGTCGCCGCATGATCGTCCTCCCTCGCGTCCGTCACCCCTTTCAACGCGACCGGCGCCGCAAAGGTTCTTCTCAACGGAGGCGCCCCCCCGTTCCGGTCCCCGTGCTGACCGTCTCCCGGATCAGGCGCACGGGCTCGGGGTGCTCGAGACGGCGTCGGGCGGGGGCACACCAGGGCCGCCCCCACGCGGAGGAGCAACGCCCGCGAGCCCGGGGGGCGCGCACAATATTGCGTATCATATTGACAAATAACATAATTATGCGCGACGGTCAGGGTCGTTCGACGGGGGATTGCCGGTCGCCCGGGGGTGGGGCCGATTCGCCCCCAACGCGGAAGCGGGCGACCGGGCGCGTCTCCTTGACAGCCGATGTCGTTGACACTAGGTTGGTAACGGAATCCTGAGATTGAGGCGATAAGGCTGCACGGCGTGTCGGACCGACCGACCGCAGCGGCGGAGGGTCTATGACGCTACCCCTGGTCCGCGGGCTGCAACGCGGCAAGCTCGCTCCCGTCGCCATTCTGACAATGATTGGGCTGGGGCTGTTGGCCTGGCGTTCTCCCGGCAACGGCCAACAATCACCCTCCGACGAGCCGATCCGCGCAGTTTCGCTGGCCGGAACCGCCGGACCCGCGGCGGTCACAGCCGGCTCGACCGTCTTCATGATCTCGAACTCGGCGCACTCGACGGGGGCGAAGGGGACGAACTGGTGGACCGACGTCGAGTTCCACAACCCGACCACCACCATGGCGTCCTACACCATGGCGTTGCTCAAGCGCAACACCGACAACTCCTCCCCGCAGACGGTCAGCTTCATGCTCAACCCCGGTTCCTCCCAGCGCTACACCGACGTCATCAACACCGTCTTCGGCTTCAACGGCGCGGCCGCGATCCTGGTCACGGTCAACTCCGGGTCGGTCATCGTCACGAGCGTCACGTACAACCGCCTCGGTCCGGGCAACCCCGGGAACTTCCCCGACGGCTCGACGTTCGGCCAGTACGTCCCCGCGTTCACCGACGACCAGGCGATCACGGCGGGCGATCAGGGGCGCATCATCCAGCTCTCGCACGAGCCGTCGCTCGCCACCGCGTTCCGGACGAACATCGGTCTGGTCAACGCCGCCGTGACGCCGGTCGCCGTCACCCTCAACCTGTACGACAAGTTCGGCAACTCGCTCGGGCCTGCGGTGCCCGTCAACCTCCGCGGGTTGGAGTTCCAGCAGCTCGACAGGGTCTTCGAGCAGTTCACCAACCAGGTCGTCGCCGACGGCTACGCCATCGTGCGCACGACGACCCCCGGCGGGCGCTTCTTCGCGTACGCGTCGGTGATCGACAACCGCACCGGGGATCCGGTGTGCCTCCCGGCGTTCAAGGTCATCGGCGGAACGTTGCCGCCCACGCCGACGCCGACCCCGACCTCGCCCCCGGCCGCCACCCCGACCCCGACGCCCACCACCCCGCCCACCAGCGGCATCGACCTGACGATCTACCGGCCCTCGAGCTGGGCGAACTGCGTGGTGTGCAACTACCGGCAGAACGGTCCGCCCCCGGTCACCGAATCCCTCGTGGCGGGCAGCTCGACCTACGTGTACTGGTCCGTCGCGAACCTGGGCACGGCCACCGTGACGCAGCCGATCACGTTCGGCTTCTACCTCGACGGCACCCTGTTGTCCAAGGCGAGCTGGGATCCCAACACCCTCAACCCGCCGGGCCTCCCCGCCTCGACGTACGTGACGTTCAACCCGATGACCTACACCGTCCCGACGACGGGCCAGCACACGATCTCCGTGACCGTGGACCCGGACGGGCAGATCGCGGACGTCAACCGGTCGAACAACGGCTGCGGGTTCACCGGCACCTGGACGAGCACGATTCCGACGCCGACGCCGGTCCCGACCCCGGGAGCGGTCGCCAATCCGATCTCGACGGCGACCTGGATCTTCAGCACCCTCCTGCCGGTCATCGGCACCACCTACCCGACCGTCGACGCCATCGTCTCGTCCGCCCTGACCACGGGGGTGACCCCGTTGATCAACCAGTTCGTGGCCGCCGACCCGGTCCACCGGTTCGCGATCGCCAACGGGGTGCAACTGGTCTTCGGCAGCGGCGCGGTGACCCAGTACGGCACGTTCACGGGCTCGGCGACGCTCACGTTCTCGAACTTCCAGGCCACCAGCAGCTCGTTCTCGGCCAACTACGCCTTCTCGACCACCAGCGACTTCTCCCTCAACGGGCAGCGCAACGCCATCCCGACGGCCAGCGGCACGATCACCGCGTCCCAGACGGTGAGCCAGGCTGCGGCCGCCGGAATGGACGCGACCGCACAATCGGGGGTGACGACCGTCGTCGACGCCACCGTCATCGGCTCCGGCACGAACCCGCCGGCGACCGAGTCCGGCAACATCCACTTCGACACCAACAAGTGCGCGAAGTTCCCGGTCTCGGGGACCATCAACGTGACCGTCGGCAGCGACCGCTACGTGATCAGCTTCAACACCAAGTGCGACGGCAGCTTCGACTCCCAGACCAACCCGCCGGCGCAGTCGTGCAACGCCGGTCAGCAGGTCGCTGGCAGCGACACGCCCGATTCGCGGTCGTTCGAGATGGGGAGGACGTCGGCGACGTTCCAGTTCGACTACGAGACGTACAGCCAGCAGGACCGGATCCAGGTCTACTACGAAGGAAACGTCATCTACGACACGGGTTGCGTCGGCAAGGCGGGCACCGTCTACCCCACCTACTCCGGCCAGTCCACGGTGGTCCAGGTGGTCGTGACGCCCAACTGCGCGGGCGGCAGCGGGACCTCGTGGAACTACACGGTCCACTGCCCGACGTAGCGACCCTCGTCGAGCCCCCCGTCACGTGCGAGCCCCGCGGCTCCACGTGACGGGGTGTTTTGCCGCCCGAAGCCGGAGCGGCGGCAACGTCGCGTGGTCCCCCGCCGCTCGCGCCACCCGAGGACCGCGTCCTGCCGTGCCGCCGGTCGCGGTCATTCGGTCGCTCGAGCGCGCCATCGCCGCCCGGTGGAATTTGTGATATGCTATTGAAATTGAAGCACTTTCGTTTGTCGAAATGAAAGGGGTCGCAGAGAATGGCAACCGCACGACAGATCGGACAAGCAGGGGAAGCGCTGGTGGTTTCCTCGCTCCGCAGCAAGGGTTTCACCGTCTTCCGTTGGAACGAGGACACGCCCGGGTCGGGCGCGATCGAGATGCAGGGCCGCAAGAAGCACCTCTTCCTCCACGTCAAGGCCGCCGTTGCGCCCGACAAGCCCAGGGGCCTCACGCTGGAAGAGAAGGTCCGGATCAAGACCCGCGCCGAGGCGGCCAAGGGCGAGGCGTGGGCCGCCAAGGTCACGCTCGACGAGACCCTGAGCACGGCCGCCAACACCACCTGGCGCCGCATCCTCTAGACCACCGGCCGGAACCGACCGGACGCGCCGCCGCCGAGGGCCACCGGAGCACGCCCCGTCGCGTTCGCACTCCTCGTTGAGGCGGTGTCCTGTCGTGCAGGTGTGGGGCTCGCGCGCCGCGCGAGCTTCTTCTTGCCCTCCCACTTGAACGACCGCGCGCCCGGCGATCGTGCCCCACATTGAAGCGACGCCCTGTCTTGCTGATGTGGGGCTCGCGCGCCGCGCGAGCTTCTTCTTGCCCTCCCACCCGAACGACCGCGCGCCCGGCGGCCGCACCCCACGTCGAAACAGGGTCCCACCGTGCAGATGTGAGGACCGGCGCGCCGGTCGGCCCGGCGCGACCGAGTACAATAATGGGTGTTCCATTGGGGAGGCCGGCATGAAGATCATCGCAGCCGCGGTGTTGTCGCTCGCAGTCGTCTCTCCCGCGTTCGCGGGTGAGATCTACGGGACCATCAAGGACGAGGGCAAGACCGTCGGCGAGGGGGTCAAGGTCGAGGTCGTGTGCGGCGAGAAGACGTACGCCGGCGAGACCAACAAGTTCGGCGCCTACCGCCTGGTCGCGCAGGAGCAGGGGAAGTGCACGCTGACGGTGGCGATCGGGGCGGAAAAGCCGTCGCTCGCGATCCACTCGTTCGAGGACTCGGTGCGCTACAACCTCCTGCTCGAGAAGAAGGACGGCAAGGTCACCCTGCGGAGCGAGTAGCGATGGCCGACTCCGAGAAGGACTGGTGGGACAAGGCCGCGGTGATCCTCCACCCGCTCGGCGGCCTGCTCGCCGCCCTGGCGGTTGCCGGCCTCGGCTTCTTCGGCTCGCAGTTCCTCGAGAAGCGGCAGGCCGAGGAGACGCGGGCGCGCTTCTACTCCGACCTGATCAGCAAGCGCGAGGAGGCGGACAGCGCGCTGCGCAAGGACATGTTCATGTCCATCATCCAGTCGTTCCTCGGACCGGGCTCCACCTCGATCGAGGACCGCACCGTCAAGCTCGAGCTGCTGGCGTACAACTTCCACGAGTCGCTCAACCTCAAGCCGCTGTTCACCCAACTCGAGGGGGACATTGCGAGGTCCCACTCGCCGGCCAAGGCCGAACAGCAGGCCCGCCTCGAGCGGGTCGCCAAAGAAGTGACGCGCAAGGAGATGGTGATCCTCGAGGGGGTCGGCCCCTCGTTCGAGCGCACGGTGGACTTCGCCGACGTGGCCAACACCCCCGGCGGCATCGCCCTCGATCCCGCCCCCCTGACGCTCGAGGGGATCACGCGCGACGTTTCCGTCGTGGTCAAGAAGGTCGACCCGGCCGAGAAGGGGATGCAGGTCCGCCTCGAGGTCAAGACCCCGCGGCCGGGCTCGACCGACTACGACACCGACGACGCCGAGTTCTGGACCGGGCTCTTCGACTTCCCGATGATCGACCACACCCGCCTCTCCCACGACCAGCGCTGCGCCGTCGTCGTCAGGAACTTCGGCCAAACCAGCGCGCGCATCTCCGTCATCCTCTTCCCCGGCGTCTACGCCAGCCTCAAGGAGAAGCCGTACGTCCAGGAGATGATCCAGGACATGCTCGGCGCCAAGAAGCCCGCCGACCAGCCCTCGCGCTGACCCGCCCGACCTCGCGGTCCTCGCGCGGCCGCCGAGCTGTGGCAGCGCCCTCGATTTCCGCCACGTACGTAGCTCATGTAGGGGCTGGACTTGCCCCCGCCCGTGTCGGTCCCCGCGACGTTTCCCGCCACTCGCGGGCGGCCGCAAGGGCCCCCCCTACATCGAATCGACGACGTGGAACGGGCCGGCGTTTGCAAGCAAACGCCGCTACGGAAGCAACGACCGCGCGCCCGGCGGTCGCGCCCCACATAGAAGCGACGCCCTGTCTTGCCTGTGTGGGGCGTGATGGGATGAGTAGGTCGGTCTCCTTCGAACGGCGTGACTAGAGTGTCCGCCAAGAGGTGTACGGGCTCGAGGCCCAGGAAAGGAGACCGACCATGGAGAATTGTGGC
>SCRJ01000106.1 GCA_004298115.1 Acidobacteriota bacterium | reverse complement strand
GGGTAGTCGAACCCCAACTCGCCGGCGTCGGTCTGTCCCGGCCAGAGGTCGGCGGTGGGGGGCTTGGCCACGACCGCGTCCGGCACGCCGAGCCGGCGGGCGAGAGCGAAGACGTGGGTCTTCCAGACGTCGCCCAGCGGTTGCACCGACGCGGCCGCATCGCCGAACAGGGTCGAGTAGCCGAGCAGGATCTCGGACTTGTTGCTGGTGCCGAGCACCAGCGCCCCAACCGTGCGGGCCCGGTCGAAGAGGGCGACCATGCGCAGACGGGCCATCATATTGCCGAAACGGATCCGGTCCTCGCGGGCGCCGAGCTCGCGGGCGAGCGCCTCGGCGGGGCGGGCGAGCTCGACCGCCTCGAGGTCCAAACCGAGCGCCGCCGCCACGGCCCGCGCGTCGCGCAGGCTCGCGGGGGAACTGGTGGGGCCGGGCAGCGCCAGTGCGAGCACCTTCTCCGCTCCGACCGCCGCCGCGGCGAGCGCCGCCGATACCGCGGAATCTACGCCGCCGGAAAGCCCGACGACATACCGGGCCAGGCCGGACGCGCGGAGTTCCTCGGCGAGGAAGCGCTGCAGCGTCTCGCCGAGGAGGGCGGCGTCGACCCCGGGCAGCTCACGCATCCGGACCCGCCAGCGCCGCGCGCCAGAGGTCGAACCTCTCGGCGACCGGGATCGGGATCAACGTGCGGGTGCGCGCGGCGGCGGCGAAGGACAGCCGCGCCACGGCGAGGGTCTCGTCGAGCGCGGGAGCGGGCGCGACGAGCCCCACCCCGCGCCCGTCCACGGCCCACGACCGGCCGCCGAACAGCACCCCCTCCTCCCAGCCGCACCGGTTCGCGAAGAAGACGGGCGTGACGGTGGTGACCGCGGTGGCGCCCATGATCCAGTGCCAGCGCCGCGATCCGGCCGGCTCGTCGCCCGCGTCGAGCTCGGTGGGTCCGCCGGCCACGACCAGCAGCGCGTCGACTCCGGCGTGGGCGAGGATGGCCGCCGAGGAGAGGTGCCAGGCGTCCTCGCAGATCAGGACCCCGAACCGACCCAGGGCGCAGTCGATCGGCGCCAGGCGCGGCCCGGGCACGAAGTAGCGCCCCTCGTCGAACATGCCGTAGGTGGGGAGGTAGAGCTTGCGGTGGACGCCGCGGACCTCTCCGCCTTCGAGCAGCGCCGCCGCGTTCGAGATCCCGCCGTGCGGTTCGCGCAGCGGCAAACCTACCAGCAGCGCGATGTCGCGGCTCGCCTCGAGCAGGGGGTCGAGGAGCGGGTCGTCGAGCCGCATCGCATGCTCCAGGACGCCGTGGGCGAGCAGGTAGCCGGAGAGCGAAAGCTCGGGGAAGACGACGAGGTTGGCGCCGGCGGCCCGCGCCTCGTCCACCATCGCGAGGTGCCGGGCGAGGTTGTGGCGGAGTTGACCCGGGCAGGTCGCAATCTGCGCCAGGGCCACGACCAGATCACCCGGCAGCGGCGCGAGAGTGCCCACGCGAACCTCCGCGCGAAGTGTACCATGATGCCGTGCTGACGCTGCTGCTTCCGGTCTTGCTCGCCGCGGCGGTCGAGGTCGAGCGCGTCCTCGCGCTCGTCAACAACGTGCCGGTCCTCGCCTCCGACGTCGAGCTGGCGGAGGTGGGGGTCCTGGTCCCGAGGGAGCCGGCCGAAAGCGATGCCGACTACGCTCGCGCGGTGCTCGAGGCCCTCGTCGACCTCGAGCTGCGCTGGCAGGACCTCAAAGCGGCCGGGATCACGACCCGCGCCCAGGTCGACCTCGACGCGGCGTGGCGGACGACCGTGGAACGGGCGGGCGGCGAGGAGGCGCTGCGCGGGAAGCTGGCGGCGATCGGCTTCAACGAGGGTCCCTTGCGGGAACTCGTCCGCCGCGCCGCCGTGGTGCAGTCGTACGTCGCGTCGCGCTTCGGACCGTTCGTGCGCCCCACCGGCCAGGAGGTGGAGACGTTCTGGCAAAAGGAGCTGGTCCCGCAACTGACGAGCGAGGGCAAACCCGTGCCGCCGCTCGCCGACGTCCGCGGCAAGGTGGAGGCGCTGCTGCGCGAGCGCAAGCTCGCGGCGGAGATCGACGGCTGGACCGCGGATCTCGCCAAACGCGCGGAGATCGTGCGCTACCTCGCGCCGCCCGCCGCGTCGTCGCCGAGGTAGGCGGCGAGCTCGGCGCCCTCGCACACGGCCAGCACGTACCCCGCGGTCTCGCGGTAGGGCACGGCCGCGGCGAACAGCGCGGCGCCGGGGGCGCCCCCCATCTCGCCCAACCAGGTCGCCACGACCCGGTCGCCGGCGTTGTACGCCGCGGCCACGACCGCCAGGCGCGGGCCGAAGGTCGCCCTCAGGCGGCCGAGCTCGCGCGCGGCCAGACGGAGAGCGAGGCTCGGGTCGTTGAGATCGTCCGGCGCCGCCCCCAGCCGGCGCGCCGCCTCGGGGACCATCTGCGCGACGCCGATCGCGCCCGCCGGCGAGGTCGCCTGCTCGTCGAAGCGCGACTCCTGGCGGACGACGGCCACCAGCCACGCCGCCGGCACGGCGGCGTCCTGCGCCGCGTCGCGGCACGGGGCGACGAGTTCGGGGACGAGCACCTGGCGTTGCAGCGCCGGCGGCAGCAGCGCGGCGGGGGGCGCGTCGAGCCGGCGCCACAGCCGTTCGCCCGCCGCCAGCGCCGCCGGGCGGTTGCCCCACGCCGTGAGGCGTGCTGCGCTCCAGGCGAGGTCGTCCGGGGTGGCGGCGGGGAAGGTTGGCGCGTACAGCGCGGCGGCGTCCCGCTCGAGACCGGCGGCCGCGAGCGCCTGCGCCGGCCCGTCCCACGCGGGCGGCGCCGCGGGCGTCCCGGCGAGGAGGCGCGCCCACGCCGGGTCGGCCGCCAGCCCGGCGGCGAGCGCATCGGCGGCCGCGCGCGGCCCACGCTCCACGGCGATGCGGGCGAGTTGGGCGGGGTCGCGGGCGGGTGCAATCGGGCCGCCGGGCGTCAACGGCGCCGGCATGAGGCCGACGACCATGTCGCGCCAGGGCCCGGCCCGCGGGTCCGCCAGCAGCTGTGCGGCCTCGGCGCGTGCGGCCGCCGGCTTACCTTCCTGCACC
>SCRJ01000105.1 GCA_004298115.1 Acidobacteriota bacterium | reverse complement strand
TGAAGCGCGTCAGCAGGTTGCGATCCTTGTTGACGGTGCGGAACTTGCCGATGCAGGCGCCGAGCTCGGGGTGGAGGAGGAGTTGCGCCACGAGGTAGCGCAGCGCGGCCGGCTCCGGCGTGTTGTCGGCGTCGTAGACGGCGACGAGGCCGGCGTCGGTGCGGGCAAGGCCGATGTTGAGGGCGCGCGACTTGCCCTTGCCCCCCTCGCCGGGCGGCACGTCGACGAGGCGGATGCGGCGGTCGCGGCGGGCGAACTCCTCGACGATCGCGCCGGTGTCGTCCGAGGAACCGTCGTTGATCACCAGCACCTCGTAGCGGTCGGCCGGGTAGTCGAACGCGAGCATCGCCTCCAGCGTGTGGCGCATCACGATCCCCTCGTTGTGCGCCGGGATCAGCACCGCGACCTCGGGCCAGTCGAAGACGAGGCCGTCGACCTCGCGCTTCTCCTTCGCGGAGCGCAGCGTGTGGAAGAACCCCGCCACCGTGAGGACGAGCTGGTAGGCGATCATGAACCAGATCAGGATCACCGCGACGACGAACACGATCGAGAGATCGAGCTGTAGCGCGGATTCGTTCATGCGGCCCGCTTCCGGGGTTGCGGGCGCACGCGCACGATCAGGTAGAGGGCCACCAGCAGCCCGACCGCGAGCGCGCCGAAGAGCGCGATCACGTACGACGACCAGAAGCTGGTGATGTTGACGCCGTAGGAGACGCCGCTCTGGGTCACCAGCAGCACGGTGTGCTCCCCCGGCGGGAGGATCAGCGCCTCGCGGCCGTACCCCTTGAGCGCCGCGAACGCCGCCTCGTGCCCGTCGATGAACAGGGCGAACGGCCGGCGCGCCAGCGTGGCGATGCAGCGGTTCCCGGAGCGGTAGCCGAACGTCACGCTGCGCTGCGAGCTCTTCTGGAACAGGAGGTCGCCGGTGATCGAGAGCAGGTGCGAATCGGGCACGCCGGGCTGCAGCGCCTGCAGCGCCGGCTGCACCGCGACCACCGTGTAGCTCCCGGCCGGGAGAAGGAAGCGCCCGTGGCCGACGGTCCGCACCCGCTGGCCGTTGCGCCAGATCTCCTGCGTGTCGCTGGCGAGTTGGAGCACGATCGGAGTCGGCGTGTCGATCGCCCAGCCGCCTTCGGCTTTCGTGACCTTGGCGCGCGCCGCGTACGCCGAGGGGAGGAACGGGAGGTCCTGCTGGTTGATGCTCGACTCCGAGTAGATCGCGACCCGCCGGGCGCCGAGCGCGGCCGAGTGGACGAGCCACGCGGCCTCGGTGCCGGTCTGGACGCGGGTGGGGAACGGGGTGATCGCGTTGGCGGCCCGGAACGAGAGGATGTTGAGGTCGAGCGCCAGGTGCGCGGGGTCCACCAGGTCCGCGTAGCGGGCGGCGATCGCCTGGTAGCGCCGCGGATCGGAGGACCACATGCTCTCCGGGTCCTCGACCTGGAGGCGGAAATCGTACGTCGCGCGCAGCGCCGCGATCTGTCTGGCGTCCACGCCCAGCCAGTCGCGCAGCTCCGGAGCGGCGAGGCTGTCGAGCACCGTCACCACGGTCTCGAAGCCGGGCCTCCCCTGCGCGACCGAGGCGGCCATGGCGAGCATCGCCTGGTGGAGCTGCCCGTTCTTGGCGACGCGGTACTTCGTGAACGCGGCGAGGGCCGCGGGGTCGCGGCGCCAGTAGCGCGGCGAGGCGGGGTCGAACAGCTCGATCGGGTCGAAGCCGTAATGGCGCTTGAACTCGTGCCGCGCGGAAGGGTGGAACGGGGTGAACAGCTCCGGGTCCTTCGTGCCGCGGCCCGCCTCGAAGTAGAGCTCGCCGATGTCGACGCCGTCCCAGTCGGCGCCGGTCAGCAGCGTCCGGTAGAACTCGGTGGCGGCCGCGAGGCACGCCGGGTCGGTGAGCGCGACCGGGTAGCGCCAGGAGGGCCGGACGTCCTTCCCCTTGTAGTTCTTCTCCCGCCACTCGGGGTGGTCCTGCCAGAACTTCTGGCTCACCTGCGGCGGCTCCAACCAGCAGTAGACGAGGATGCCGTTGGCGTGGCAGAGGGCGATCAGCTTGCCGTAGTCGTAGGTCCACTTGGCGTACTCGTGCCACCCCCCGACGTGGAGGATGCGGATCCCGGCGGCGGCCCAGCGGGCGACGAGCTGCTCGATGCTCACCGTGTGGCGGTAGCCGGGGTCGAAGAACATCTCGAGCTGTTCGCGTCGGACGAGCGGCGTCAGGTTGAAGAAGCGTTGGACGTAACTGGCGAGGTACGGGTAGCGCGAGTAGCCCCCCGTGCTCGCGGGGTCGAAGCGGGTGCCGAACAGGATGAACCGCCCGCCGCCGTAACGTCTCCCGATCACGACCGGGACCCCCGTCACCTCGTCCGATGCGAGGACCTCGTCGCTGTCGGAGGTCTCGAATTTGTTCATCACCTCGCCGGCGTTCCAGTGCAACGGCTCGTCCGGGAAGAGGCGGTCGCGGACGCGCTCGATGAGCAACGTCGATGAGAGGAAGTGGACGCCGAAGGCGGTGGCGAGGTCGTTGCGGAAATCGGTGATCAGGTTGCCGCCGTCCTCGACGAACGCCTTGAGCGCCCCGACCTGGGCCTCGGTCAGCGCGTCGGTGACCGTGTACGGCGCGATCACGAGGTTGTGGCCGCTCGTGTCGACGGCGAGCCCCGGCGTCACTGCCACCTGCTGCACCGGCATGTTGAGCGCGAGGAAGGGCGCGGCGAGGCTCGCCTGGTCGTTGGCGGCGCCCCCGGTGGCGTTCGGGTCGTACAGGACGAGCACGTCGGCCGGCGTGTCGTGCTCCTCCCTCTTGACGACCCTCGCCAGCAGATCGGCGGCCCGCGCCTTGGTCCTCTCCCACAGCGACAGCGGCCGCTCGCGGTACTCGCGCGGCTCGGCGACGTAGATCCAGCGCGGCGGGAGCTTCACCTCGCGCTCCACCTCGCCGTGGAGCCGCGCCGGGGAGAACTCGCGCCGCACCAGCTTCCCGTTGCCGTCGATCCACGACTCGCGCAGGTACTGGTCGGCGAGGACGAGCTTGACGGTGGCGGCGCCGCTGACGATGGCGCGGTCGTCCATGACGACGGAGTTGGACATCTCGCGCACGTCGGCGAAGGTGTACCCGAGCGCGCGGATCCCGTCCACGAGGCGGGCGAGACACTCGACCGGGAGGAACGGGTGGAAGAACGCCGAGGCGAAACCGTCGCGCACGGCGAGGTCGACCTTGGCGAACGAGAGGAGCTTGTCGACGGACGCGTTTTCCTTGGCGATGTCGGGATCGAGGGGGACGTACCCGAGATCCTCCGGGAGGATGCGCTGCCCGTAGATGTCGCGCCTGATGATGTAGGGGAAGTACTGGCTGTAGTCGAGGTTGTCGAGCACCAGCCGCTGCTCCATCGCGGTCGAGAAGTGCTCGGCGAACACCGAGTAATCGAGCCTCGAAGCGCTGTAGTGCGGCGTCTCCCACACCAAAGGGTAGACGCCGTTCTTGATGCACTCGGCGACACCGTCGCGCAGCTTGCGCTCGACGTACTCGCGCGAGTCCTCCGGCAGGACCCGGTTGCCGCTCTCGTCCCAGAACTCGTAGTCGGTCGCCGTCTCGCCCTTGTACTGGTGGGTGACGCCGTGCATGACGATCGTGCCGCCGTGCTCCATCATGTAGTGCAGGGCGTCCACGTAGTCGGGCTTCTCCGACATCGCGACCCGCGTCTGCGTGGCCGGGTCCACGTAGAACGGGATCACCCCGACGAGGAACGGGATCTTGCGGGCGAACAGGAGGTCGGCGACGGCGCGCAGGCTCGCCGGGTCCGAGAACGGGTTCGTGTCCTCGATGCGGATGAGCGCTAGGTGCGAGCGGGGGTGGTCCTGGCCGAGGATGTCGTGCAGGAGGTCCGCGAAGTACAGGTAGCGGTCGGACTCGGTGGCGTACGAGAACGGCGAGTCCACGATGCACCAAAACGAGCCGGAGCGGACCGCGTACGGCACCGTGCGGCGCGTCTTGCTCGACGTCGTGGTCGCGAGCACAACGCAGCGCGCCGGGTCGGTCACGGTCAGCACGTTGGCGTTCGGTTCGGTCTTGGTGAAGCGGAACTCGCCGGCCTGCACGGAGTCGAACGCGGACGTGGTGTCGAACCCCTCGACCCCGAAGCCGAAGCGCGCCGGCAGGTCGAACGCCCGCGCGAACTCGACGAGGCCGGTGTTGAGCCAGACCAGCGTGCCCGGATCGGCTTGGGCGTCGCGCATGACCGCCGCCGGCGGGTTGAACGCCTTCGTGAAGCCGACGATGAAGGTGGCGTCAGCCCTGGCCATCTCGCCGGGCCGATAGGCGTTCGCCGCCTCGAGCGTGACCTCGGTGGAGAAGTGGCCGAGGAGCTGCTGCAGCTGACGCGCATCCCCGAAGCCGCTGGCCGCAGGCGTGGGGCCGGGCTCGTACACGACCAGCACCTTGGTGATCTCGGCCCCGGACGCGAGCGCCGCGACGGCGAGGGCGAGCGACCCCAGCACGACCGCCAGCCCCCACCCGGTGCGGTTCGCGTGTCGTCCTTGGTGATTCGATCGCATCCTGCCCCAACGCGCCCCGTCACTCCCGCCGTGGGGCGCCGGTGCGCGACGCAAACGCCGTCACTCCGAAAATGGTAACACGCCGGCGCCCCCTTGCAGCCTTGTGCTACCGTCGCCGCGTGGGGGCGAGCGCCGTGGGGGGCAAGCGGTGCGCACGGGTGCTGGCGGCGGCTCTCGTCGCGCTGTCGTCGTCCGGGCCCGCGGCGGTCGCCCGGTGCGGCCCGCCGGCCCCGGCCACGGCCGCGGTGGCTCGCGACGGGCCGCGCGTCGGCTTCACGGTGCACTGGGATTTCTTCGCCAGCGCCGCCGAGGCGAAGCGGCTGGTGGCGTTTGCGATCGCCAACGGCGCCGAGATCTTGAACGTCGTCCCGCCGCCGCACATCTGGGAGCAGCCGAGAAGCCTCGCCATCCTCCGGTGGATCTTCGCCACGGCCCGCCGCCACCGGGTCGGCATCGTGCTCAGTCGCATCGACGGCAGCTCTCTGCCCGACGCCGCCGGCGACCGCCGCAATTGGCTGTACACCAACGTGCTGACCGAGCCCGGCCGGCTCCCGTCGGGGAAGCCGACCCCCGACTACTTCCTCGCGACGGTCGGCAAACCGGCGTACGAACGCTGGCTCGCCGAGGAGACCGCGTTCTACGCGAAGAACTTCTCCTCCGAGCCCGCCCTCGTCGGGTTCGGCGTCGGCATGTTCAACGAGCCGTTCGTCTCGCAGCGCGGCTCCCTGCTCTGCTTCGACCCGGACACGGACTCGTACGAGATCGGCCAGTACACCCCGTACGCCGCCGCCGTTTGGCGTCGGTTCCTGGCGGGGAGGTACGGCGACATCGCGGGCGTGAACCGCAGGTACGGCACGCACTTCCCGGCGCTGGCCGCGGTTCCGATGCCGGGCAACGAGCGCGATCCTGCGTTCGCCCGCCCGGGGGTCGCGTACTACGATCTCGTCGCGGCGATCGACGGCTGGGTCGTGCGCCGGCTCGACGAGTGCCGCGGGATCTGGCACGCGCGCTCCCGCCGGAAGGTGCCGTTCGTTCTGCAGTTCTCCGGCTATGTGCCGGAGAAGTTCGCGAAGGGCCGGCCGGCGTTCGCGGCCCTCGACATCTTCGACTGGATGACCCGGGCGGACGCCCTCGGGTTGTCGGCGTACACGAACTGCGAGTACCCCGACCGCGGGCACGCCTCGGTGACGGCGATGGTCAACTTCCTCCGCCTCGGCCGGATCCTCGGCAAGCCCGTGTACGTGCTCGAGGGCGGCAGCGAATGCGACGGCGCGGTCCTCGACGCGGGCGAGCTGCACTTCTTCGCCACCGTCGCGGCGCCGCTCGCTCCGGCGAGCCTGATCTACGAGTTCCTCAAGGTCAGCTACGCCGAGGCGTTCGCCACCTCGGCGGGGAAGCTGCTCGGGGCCGACTGGGCGCCAAGGTCGGATACGGTGGCGGCCGTACGGGCGGCGCTGGCGGAGGGCAAGTCGGCGCGGGGAGGCGGTCCGACCACCTACGTCCTCGACGACCTCGCCGGGTTGCCGGACGACGCGGCTCTCCTCGCCGAGCGCGCGCAGCTCGCCCGCCTCGCCGTGGAGCGGCCGCTCACCTTCGTGCCGCCCGCGGCCCTCGCCGGGATGCCCCCCGGCAGCACGCTCGTGGTTCCGACCGAGCGGCAGCGCGCCGCGCTCGGCCCGGCGCTCGCCGCCCGCGGGGTGGTCGTCATCGGCGCGGAGGGGTTGTCCGGCACGCCGGCGGCCGGTCGCTGACCTTCCGATCCGGTACACTTGGCGACAGGGAGCCGCCATGAGTCAGAGCCATCCGTCCGTGTTTCGGCCGGTGCCGGTCACGCGGCCGGCCCGCGTCTGGTTCGCGGTGCTGTCGGCCGTGGTCGTCGTGCCCGTGATCGGTTTGCTCGTCTCGCTGCTGCGCACGCCGACGATCCGCTATGAGATCGACAGCCAGGCGTTGACGATCACCAGCGTGCTCGGGTCGGAGCACCAGCGGAAGACGATCGACCTGGCGCGCATCGCCGAGGCGAAGCCCGAGTGGCTCAGCCAGGGCGCGCTGCGCTTCGGGACCGAGAAGCCCGGCTACTGTGTAGGTTTCTTCGCCTACCCGCGGGTCGGCGAGGTGTGGCAGGTCACCGACTGCTCGGCGCAGGCCGTCGTCGTGACGTCGAGCGCGGAGGCGACGCCGGTGGCGGTGACCCCGGCGGACCGCGACGGCTTCCTGCGGGCGTTGCGGGAGGGGCGGCGGGCGGTATTCGCGCCTCCCGGCAAGCGGGGCGCGGCGTGGTGGGTCAACCTGTTCGTCGTGACCGGCGTGGGCGCGCTCGCGCTCGCGGCGCTCGCGGTCGTCCTCTTCGTCGCCCCGGCGCGCCTGCGCTACACCGTCGCCGGCGGCGCGCTCGAGGTCGGGACGCTGCTGCGGCGGCGGGTGGTTCCGCTCGCCGGCGCGAAGGCGCGCCCGCACCGGCCGCTCGCCGGCCACCGGCTGGCAGGGCTGCCGCTGCCGGGGTACCGCGTCGGCTCGTGGGTACTCGACACGATGGCCACCTCGGTGTTCGCCTCGGCGGCCGACGAGGGCGTGATGATCGAGGGCGAGGGCCGAACATTCGTGAACCCGCAGGACCGGGAGGGGTTCTTGGCGGCGCTCGCCGCCGAAGGCGCCACCGTCGTCACCGACACCACCCTGCGCCGCCGATAGCGGACCATCTGCGGCGTCAGGCTGCGGCGGCTCGGATCCTCACGTAGCCTCCGGCTACGCTCCGGTCCGGCCGCCTCGCCTTCCTTGCATCTGGCCCACTCTCGGCGGCGCGGTTACGCGCCCCAAGCTTCGATGCCCTGCCTTTCGTGGGGCTTCTCGTTGTCGAGGGAGGGGGGGGGTGCGCGGCCTGCGGCCGGCGCAGCCCGCTCTGACCGCAGGCCACCGACCAGGCACCAGGCCGCTTCCGTGCCCTGCAGCCTGTGCTCGGTACTCCTGACACGTTGGCGCGCAAGGATGGCGCGTCGTCGACGGTGTGGGCATGAGACAATACTGAGAACTGGCAAGCGGATTGCACTGTGATGATGAAGATGCAGCGGGTGATGGCCGATGAGTGCCCGGGCCGCTCAGGCAGTTGGGCGGGATCGGGGGCAGGATGACGCCCAGAGGCGTGCGTGGCGCGGTGGTGCGGCACCTCGGGCGAAGCGGGACGACCGTGGGAAGGATCTTGTGGTGCTTGGGCGGCGGTGCGCTCCTGCTGGGTGAGGCGGGGTGCGCAACGCGCGGTGCCGTTGTCGGAGCGCTGACGCCACTGCGCGAGAAGGTCAACGTCGAACTCAGCGACCCGCCACTGCTCACCACCTCGGCGCTGGTCGATGGCGACACGCTCGTCGTGGCGGACCTCCGCGGCGGGCGCATCGAACTGTTCGACCGGAAGCGGGGCGCCCGTCTGCGCGAGGTGGGCGAGCTCGGCACGCGGCGCGGGGGGTTCACGACGCCGGTCCGCGTGTTCAAGACCGCGCGCGGGTACGGCGTCTGGGATGCCGGGCCGAAGCGGGTCGTCATCCGGTTTGACCGGCGCTGGGCGTTTGTCGACGAAGAACGGACTTATCTATCCTCCGATATTCCGCAGCCCAAACGCTGGGACCCGACTGCGGTCTTGGCTTTGCCAGGGCGAGGTCGTGTTGGGGTATGCGGCCCGGGCGCTGTTCTCCCCACCCGCTCCGGGCAATGCGTACCTGTTTTCCCTTGCCGCGGACGGTGGCCGGGTGCCGCTGGCGTGGTTCACCGCCGAGGGCGAGGCCGGTCTGCGGCAGCGGTTGGCGGTCGGTTATGGCGGGGGAGCGCTGCTGGCGCTGCCGGACGGGGGCTGGCTCGGGCTCGTCGGCGGCACGTTCGAGTTCCTGCAATTCGACGCCGGCGACCGGCTCGTCGCGCGCTGGCCCGGCAGCCGAGAGGTCTTCGCCCCGCCCGACATCGGCACCTTGCCTGACGAGGCGACGAACGAGGCGTTGACGTCGTGGTGGAACGCCCAGGTCCAGGTCGGCGGCCTCGTCGAGGTGCGGACGGGTCGGGTCGGGGTGCTGCTCGTCCGGCCCGGACAGGGCGGCGCGGAGCGCGAGGCGGTCTTCGAGGTCTACGACCTCGCGTCGCACGGCCTGGTTTCGCGCTACTCGGTTCCGGCCGTCATCGGCAGGGAGAGCAAGGTCGTGTTCCCCTCCGGTGAGCGGGGCGTCGCCTCGATCCTGGTGCAGGACCAGGGCGGTGGGCTCGAGACGAAGGCGAGGTACTGCGAATATGCGCTCCCGCGCCGCTAGGTTTGTTCTCGGCTGGGGTGCGGCTGTGGCGTTGACCGGGGCGCCGTGCGCGGTCGCCGAGCCGGCTCTGCCGATCTCCCCCGTGGTGATCGAGGGCACGACCCCGCAGGGCGAGGCGGCCCTTTGGTCGCCGGCCCCGGACACGCTCGGTGTCCTCCTCGTGCTGCCGGCCCAGGGGTGCGGGGGCGTCATCGACGGCGCCGTGCGGGGGATCGAGGCGCTGGCCGTGCGGCGCCCGGGCGAGGTGAGCGCCGCGCTGCTCCTTGTCGGCGCGGGGGACGGCCGCTACATCGGGGCCGCTCCGCGCGGGGTCCGGGTGATCTTCGACCGCGGGCGCCGGGCCGTGGATCGGCTCGGTCTTCCCGGCCTGCCGTTCCTCCTCGTCTGGACCAGAGGCGGCCGCCTCGCCCGGGCTGACTGGATCGAGCCCGCCGCGCGGGATCCCAAGTGGGTACTCCTCGACCTCGAGCGCTGCCTCACGCTGGTCGAGCCGGCGGCCGCGCCACTCCCGTCCGGTCCTCCGGCCCCGTAGCCCAGCTTCTTCTGACCACGTACGACGTCTTTCCGGTGCCCGGTGCCCGGATCCCGGTCCCCTGTCTCTACGTCCGCAGGCGCGGGGCGCCCTGGTGGCGGGTGATCTCCTGCGACTCGCGCAGCTGCACGACGCCGCGCTGGATCAGGTTGCGGATGATGAGCTGGTTGTGCAGGCGCACGCCCGGGAGGAGAGCGAGGATTTGGTTGACCGTGTAGCGGCCGTTGATACGCGAGAGGACGAAGCCTTCCTCCGGGTCGCACTTGAGCTGGACGATGTCCTTGGGCGCCAGCGCCAGCTCGAGGATCGTCGAAGGGCCGATCGGCAGCTTCTCGACGTCGGTGGCGATCTCGCGCTCGAGCTCGTCGGCGGCGGTGAGCGCCTTGGGCATGTTCGGGTAGCGCTCGCGGATCTCGACGACCTTGCGGTAGGCCTCGAGGGCGTCGCCGAGGGCGAGGCTGCTCTCCGCCTCCTGCAGGCGGTCGCGCCACGTCGAGCGCAGGAACCCCGGGATCCGCTTCGGCGGCAGCGCCGGCGGGAGGAGCTCGAAGACGCCGTTGGACACGCCCTGGAAGATGAAGCTGAGCACGGGGAACTCCGGCATCCGACAGGCGAGGGCGATCTCCTCGATGCTCTTGACGCCGTCGATCTCGCGCAGGACGGCGGTCCCCGACGGGGTGAGGCGGCTCTCGTCGATCGGCTGGATCGCGCGGGGGATGGAACCGGAGTCGGCGATGACGGCGGCGATGCGGCGGCGCTCGTCCACCTGCCGGGCGCCTTCGAGGATGAAGTGCTCGACCGGGAGCTGGAGCTCCTTGAAGTCCCGGCGGGGCTGGGCGTCGTCGAGGAAGAAGAACTCTCCCTCCCCCCAGAGCATCAGGTCATAGATGGTCTCCTCGGTCTTGATGCGAACCAGGTGGTCCACCTGCTCGCGGGTGAGGCGGTTGGTCTGGACCAGGAGCTCGCCGAGCATGACGTTGAGCTCCTTCTGGCGGTCGAGCAGGTGCTCGATCTCGTCCTCGGTGAGGATCCCCCAGCCGACGAGGTAGTAGCCGAGGTGTTCGCGCGGGTTGTTGGAGGTGACCGCCGACACGAGGCCCTTTTGGAACAGGATCTTCTTCGTGTACCGCTGCCCCTTGATCACCAGGGTACCGGTCTTCCGGCTCGCGGAGATCCACTGCATCAGGTCCGGGAACGGCATCGTACGGAGGTTTCCCGTGACCGCCATCAGCCCCCCGAACCCGGACAGGGACCCCGACCCGGCGAAACCGCGGCAGCGGGGGAGAACTCGGTCACAGTGCAACGATACCCTACTCGCGGCGGCGGCGCGGCGTCGTTCATGAGCAAACCCCCGCTCACTGCGTGCGGTAGTTCTCGAAGGCCAGCTCGATGCCGAAATCCTCGCCCTTGACGAGCGCGATGACCGCCTGCAGCTCGTCGCGGGACGGTGAGGAGACCCGCACCTTCTCCCCCTGGATCGCGCACTGGACCTTCTTGAACTTGTGCTCCTTCACGAGCTTGACGATCGCGCGCGCGGTTTCGGAGGGCACGCCCTGCTGCAGGGTGACCTCCATCCGGACCGTGCTGCCCGCCGCCGGCTGGATCGCGCCGGTCTTCAGGTTCTTGACCGGCACGCCGCGTCGCGTCATCTTGCCGAGCACCACGTCCCACATCGCCCGCAGTCTGAACTCGTCGGGCGCCGCCAGCACGAGCAGGTTCTCCTTGCGGTCGAGGTCGATGGCGACCTTGAGCCCCTTGAAATCGAAGCGCTGGGCGATCTCCTTGGCGGCCTGGTTCACGGCGTTGTCGACCTCCTGGAGGTCGCACCCGCTCGTGATGTCGAACGACTGAATCGGGGTCATGCGGTTCCTCCCTCCTGGGCGGTCCCGTCGGGCGTGGCGGGCACGCGGCGGCGCCGGTGACGCCGGCGCTTCTTCCTGCTCCCCGCCTCCGGGTTCGCGCTCTCCGCCGGAGGCTCCGGCGGCGGGGCCTCCTCGGGGACAGGCGCACCGGCGGCCGCCGGCTCGCCGGCGTCCGGGTTCTCGACGGGGGCCTGGGGACCCTTCCCCTTCTTGTGGCGGCGGCCGCCGCGGCGGCGCTTGCGCTTCTTCTCGCCGGCGGGCGCCTCGCCGGGCACGGCGTCGGTCTTGACCTCGCCCTCGATTGGCGCGTCCTCCTCGAGGGCGGTCGCTATCGGTGCCGGCTCAACGGCGTCCTCGCCGGCGCTCGGCTCGGCGTTGTCATCCTTGCGGCGGCGGCCGCCGCGGCGGCGCTTGCGGCGCTTCTCCGCCTCGGGCTGGTCGGGCGCCGCGCCCCCGATGGCGAGGTCGACCACGCTGACGGCCGGGAGGGCCGACGGCGCCTGGGCCGCCTCGCGCGCGATCCACTCGACCTTCTCCTCGGAGCGGTGGAAGCTCGTCGTCGCGTTGATCTCGACGCGGATGTCGAACTCGCGCTCGAGGGCGGCGATCTCCTGGCGGCGCCCGTTCTGGAGGGCGTCGGCGAGCTCGGGGTGGAGGCCGACGCGCACCGCCTTGAGCCGCCCGTTCGCGGCGCGGGCCTCGATGCGCCGGAGCAGGTTGACGCTCAGGAACTCGGGGGAGGGGATGGTGCCGGTGCCGGCGCAGGTCGGGCAGGGGCGGTGGGTGCGCAGCGCCAGCGCCTGTTTGACGCGCTGCCGGTTGATCTCGAGGAGGCCGTTGGGGCTGATCCGTCCGACCGTCGAGCGCGCCTTGTCGGCCTTCATCGCGTCGCGCATCGCCTTCTCGACCCCGTGCTGGTGCTTGCGCGAGCGCATGTCGATGAAGTCCACGACGACCAGCCCGCCGATGTCGCGCAGCCGCAGTTGCCTCGCGACCTCGTGTGCGGCCTCGAGGTTGACGGCGTAGATGCTGTCCTCCTGCGACGTGCCGTGCGAGGCCTTGCCCGAGTTGACGTCGATCGAGGTGAGCGCCTCGGTCGGGTCGATCACGATCGAGCCGCCCCCCGGGAGCGTGACCGTCCGCTTGTAGATTTCCTCGATCTGCGACTCGAGGTTGAAGCGGGAGAACAGCGGCATGCGCTCCCCGTAGCGCACCAGGGCCGTCTTGGAGCGCGGCATCGACGCGTGCATGTAGGCCTGGGCCTTCTCGAACACCGCGTCGTCGTCGACGAGCACCTCGTCGATCGAGCTGTCGAGGAGGTCGCGCAGCGCCTGCACGATGAGGTCCTGGTCCGAGTAGAGCAGGCGCGGGCCCTTGCCCTTGGCCGCCTCCGCCTGCACCCGCTTCCACAGGCGCAGCAGCGCGGCGAGGTCGGCCTTGAGCGTCGTCTT
>SCRJ01000104.1 GCA_004298115.1 Acidobacteriota bacterium | reverse complement strand
ATCGTGGCGGTGCTGGCCGATCCCGCCTCCGGCAGCTTCGCGCTGTGCGCCGCGGCCGTGGAGGGTGCGTTCCCCTCGCTGACGCCCGCCTGCCCGCAGGTGCACCTCTTCGAACGGGAGATCGCGGAGCAGTTCGGCGTCGTCCCCGAGGGGCACCCGTGGTTCAAGCCGGTCCGGTTCCACCGCTCGTGGTTCCCCGGACGCGACGCCTGGCGCCGCGGTCCGGGCGAGGAGATCCTGCCCTCCGTCATGCCGTTCTTCGCCGTCGCGGGCGACGAGGTGCACGAGGTCGCGGTCGGGCCGGTGCACGCCGGCGTCATCGAACCCGGTCACTTTCGCTTCAACTGCCACGGCGAGCGCGTCTTCAACCTCGAGATCTCGCTCGGCTTCCAGCACCGCGGCGTGGAGCGGGCGCTCCTCGCCGGCCCGGATGCGCGCACCGTGCACCTGATCGAGACGCTGGCCGGCGACAGCACCGTCGCGCACGCCACGGCGTACTCCCAGGCGGTCGAGGCGCTCGCCGGCGTCGCGCCGCCCCGCCGCGCCGACAGCTTGCGCGCGGTGGCCCTCGAGCTCGAGCGGCTCGCCAATCACGTCGGCGACCTCGGTGCGCTGGCGGGCGACGTCGCCTTCCTCCCGACCGCGGCGTACTGCGGCCGCTTGCGCGGCGACCTGCTCAACCTCACGGCCCTGCTCTGCGGCAGCCGCTTCGGCCGCGGCATGGTCCGCCCCGGGGGCGTGCGTTTCGACGCCGGGCCGGAGCGCACCGCCGACCTCCTGGACCGGCTCGACCGGACGCTCGCCGACGTCCGCAGCGCCGTCGAGCTGATGTTCGGGGAACCGTCGGTGCAGGGCCGGTTCGAAGAGACCGGGGCCGTGACCGGCGCCCAGGCCGTGGAGATGGGCATGGTCGGCCCCGCGGCGCGGGCCTCGGGCCTCGAGCGCGACGCGCGCCTCGAGTTCCCCTCGGGTCTCTACCGCTTCGCCCAGCTCCCGGTCTCGACCTGGCACAGCGGCGACGTGTTCGCGCGCGCCTGGGTGCGCTGGCTCGAGGTACAGCGCTCGGCGGCGTTCATCCGCGACCAGCTCGCGGGCTTGCCCGACGGCGGCTGCCGCACGCCGGCCGGGGCCCTGGCGCCGGACGCGCTGGCCGTCAGCATGGCCGAGGGGTGGCGCGGCGAGGTGTGCCACGTGGCGGTCACCGATGCCCGGGGCCGGTTCGCGCGCTACAAGGTCGTGGACCCCTCCTTCCACAACTGGACGGGGCTGGCGCTGGCGTTGCAGGGGGGGCAGATCTCGGACTTCCCCCTGTGCAACAAGAGCTTCAACCTCTCGTACTGCGGCCACGACCTGTAGGGGGTGCGATGCTGAAGGTCCTGCTCGCCCGCCTGCGCCAAGGTCATCGGACCTCCCGGTTCCCGGCCGCGATGCCCGCGCTCTCCGACCGCTTCCGCGGCGTGCCCTCCATCGACCCCGGCCGCTGCCGCGAGGGCTGCCGCGCGTGCGCCGATGCCTGCCCCACGGGCGCCATCGCCGTCGCCGGCGGCGCCGTCCGCATCGACCTCGGCCGCTGTCTGTTCTGCACCGAGTGCGAGGACGCGTGCCCGGCGGGCGCGCTCACGATGACCGGCGAGTACCGGATGGCCACCAGGTCGCGCGAGGATCTCGTCGTCGGCACCGACCCGCAGCGGTCGGCGGCGGCGCTCGATCGGCGCGCGCGGGCGATCTTCGGGCGCTCGCTGCGGCTGCGCCAGGTGAGCGCCGGCGGCTGCAACGGCTGCGAAGCCGACGCCGCCGTGCTGCAGACCATCGTTTTCGACATGCAGCGCTTCGGCATCGGCTTCGTCGCTTCGCCGCGGCACGCCGACGGGTTGCTCGTCACCGGCCCGGTGACCGCGAACATGCGTCGCGCGCTGCTCGCGACGTACGATGCCGTCCCTGCACCCAAGCTGGTGATCGTCTCCGGCGCGTGCGCGATCTCGGGGGGGCCGTTCGCCGGCCACCCCGAGATCGAGGGCGGCGCGACCGGCCTGCTGCCGGTGGACCTGTTCGTCCCGGGTTGCCCGCCGCACCCGGCAACGTTGCTCGACGGCCTCCTCCGGCTGCTCGGCCGCCTGCCCCGGTGACGCTGACGCTCGCCGGGGTGCTAATGTTCGTTGCAGGCCGTGGATGCACCCGCGGGGGAGGGAGGTCATGAAAGGCCGAGACGTGGCCCGGCGGCGACGGCGCGTGTGGGCGAGGGCGGCCCTCGGAACGCTCGTCGCGGCGGTCATGATGGCGGGCGCTCGCCTCGCCTTCGAACGGCAGGCTGCGGCGGTTCGGGCGGAGAAGCTCGAGGACCTGGCGAGCGTCGCGCGCATGAAGGTGGATGCCATCGGCGCCTGGCGGAGCGAGCGGCTCGAGGATGCCCGGTTCCTCTCCCGGAGCCCCTTCTTCGCGGCGGCGGTGAGAGATCTCCTGCGGCGCCCGGACGACCGCGGTCTCCTCGATGCCGTCAACGAGCGGTTGGAACTCAGCCGGGACCGCGAGTACGCCGCGGTCCTCCTGCTCGCCGCCGACGGACGGACTCTCGCCGGGGTCCCCGCCGGCGCGCCGCCCCCCGACGCCGAGGAACGGGCCGCGATTGGTCAGGCGCTCGCCGCCGCCGCGCCGCAGTTCTGCGACGTCCACCGCGCTGCCGCCGGCGGCGAGATCAGGATGGACGTCGTGGCCGCGGTGGCCGCCGTGGCCGACGGCGGCGGGCGGCCGGCGGCCGCACTGCTGCTCCGCATCGACCCGCATGGCGCGCTCGACCCGATGATCCGGTCGTGGCCCGTGTACCGCCGCACCGCCGAGAGCCTGCTCGTGCGCCGCGAGGGCGATGCGGTGGTCTTCCTCAACGACCTGCGCTTCCGGCCCGGCGCCGCACTGCGCTTGCGCGTTCCGGTTTCCCAGGCCCGGCTACCCGCCGCGCGCGCAGTCCTCGGGAGCGTGGGCGCCTACGATGGCCGCGACTACAGGGGGGTGGAGGTCCTGGCGCAGCTCCAGCCGGTGCCCGACTCCCCATGGTTCCTCGTCGTCAAGGTCGACCGCGACGAGATCCTCGCCGGAGTGCGGGCGCTCGCCTACCGCGTCGCGGCGTTCACGGTCCTCCTCCTGCTCCTCGCCGGCCTGGCCGCGGGGTTCCTGTACAAGCACCGGGGAAAGCGCGCGTTCGAGAGGCTCCACCGCGCGGAACGCGAGCGACGGGAGGCCCTGGAGGCCTTTCGCACGACCCTGTACAGCATCGGGGACGCCGTCATCACCACCGACGCGGCCGGGCGCGTCAATCTCCTCAACCCGGTCGCCGAGGCCCTGACGGGCTGGAGGGAGGCGGACGCAGCGGGCAAGCCGCTTCCCGAGGTGTTCCGCATCGTCAACGAGGGGACGCGGGCGACGGTCGAGAACCCGGTGGAGCGGGTCCTCCGCGAGGGTACCGTCGTCGGGCTGGCGAACCATACGATGCTGATCGCCCGCGACGGGTGCGATCGGCCGATCGCCGACAGCGGGGCGCCGATCCGCGACGAGGACGGCCACATCGTCGGCGTGGTGCTCGTCTTTCGCGACCAGACGACGGAGCGGGCGGCCGAGCGGGCACTCAAGGAGAGGGAGTTCTGGCTCTCGGAATCGCAGCGGGTCGCCCGCCTCGGCTCCTACGTCCTCGACTTCGCCGCCGGCGTCTGGACGAGCTCCCCGATGCTCGACGAGATTTTCGGCATCGACGCCGGCTACCCGCGGACCGTCGAGGGCTGGGGCGCCGTCGTCCACCCCGACCACCGCAGGGGGATGCTCGACTACCTCGGCCACCTCGTCGTGACGCGTGGCCGCTTCGAGAGGGAGTACAAGATCGTTCGCGTCGGCGACGGCGCCGAACGCTGGGTGGCCGGGCTCGGCGAGCTGACCTTCGACGCCAGCGGCGTGGCGGTGAGGATGGTCGGCACGATCCAGGACATCACCGAGCGCAAGGCGGCCGAGCAGCGCCTCGACGCGGGCGAGCGGCGTTACCGAGCGCTGTTCCTCGCCCACCCGTTGCCGATGTGGGTCTACGACCTCGAGACCCTCCGCTTCCTCGCCGTCAACGACGCGGCCGTCGAGAAGTACGGTTGGTCGCGGGCGGAGTTCCTGGCCATGACGCTGCGCGACATTCGCCCGCCCGAGGACGTGGCGAGCCTCGAGTCGAGCGTCGACGGCTCCCGGACCCAGCCCGGATTCGAGGCGTCCAAAGGGTGGCGCCACCGAACCCGTTCCGGGCGCGTTCTCGACGTGGAGATCACCTCGCACGACCTGGTTTTCGAGGGCCGCCCCGGCCGCGCGGTGGTCGCGCACGACGTCACCGAGCGAAATTCCCTCGAAGCGCAGCTGCGCCACGCGCAGAAGATGGAGGCCGTGGGCACGCTGGCGGGCGGCGTGGCGCACGACTTCAACAACCTGCTGCAGGCGATGCTCTCGGTGGCGCAGGCGGCGCGCCTGCGCACCGGCGAGCCGGACGTGGCGCGGGCGCTGACCGAGCTCGAGTCCCACGTCCGTACGGCCGCGACGCTGACCCGGCAGTTGCTGCTCTTCTCCCGTCAGGAGACGGCGCGCCGGGAGGCCGTCGACGTAGCGGCCGCGGTCGCCGACGGGATGGCGATGTTGCGCCGGCTCCTGCCGGAGACGATCAGCCTGACGGTCGAAAACGCCCCCGCGACGCTCTTGACCGCAGCCGACCCGGGGCAAGTGAGTCAGGTGCTCACCAACCTGGTCGTGAACGCGCGTGACGCGATGCCCGAAGGCGGCCGCCTTTCGGTGCGCACCGGCCGTTGCGGGGGCGACGTGGTCCTCGAGGTCGAGGACACCGGCAGCGGGATGACTCCCGAGGTGCGGGAGCGGATCTTCGACCCGTTCTTCACGACCAAGGGTCACGGCCACGGCACCGGTTTGGGCCTCGCGGTCGTGCACGGCATCGTCGAGAGCCACGGCGGCCGCATCGAGGTCGCCAGCGAGCCCGGCCGCGGCGCTCGCTTCCGCGTGCTGCTGCCTGCGGTCGAGATGGCTGCGGACGCCGTCAAAGGCGCTGGCGTCACGGCGGACACGCTGCCGACGGGCAGCGGCCAGCGCATCCTCGTCGTCGAGGACGAGGACGGCGCCCGCGCCGGGCTGGAGGAGTTGCTCGGCCTGCTGCGCTACTCGGTGACGGCGGTCGCGAGCGGCGAGGATGCCGCCGCCCTGCCGGCGGAGCCGGCGTTCGACCTGCTGTTGACCGATCTCATGCTGCCGGGGGTCTCCGGCCTGACGGCCGCGCGCGACCTCTGCGCCCGTTGGCCGCGGCTCAAGGTCGTCGTCATGTCGGGCTACGCCGCCGACGCACTGTCGCGCGGCGAGTTGGCCAGCGGCAGCGTCCGCTTCCTGCAGAAACCGTTCGACATGACGACGCTGGCCCGCGAGCTGCGCGCGGCGCTGACCGAGCTCTAGCCGGCCGCGCTGCCCACGCGGATACGAGGGGGGCCGGCGCAGCGGCCGGCCCCCCCGACCTACTCCGCCGACACGCTACTTCTTGAGCAGCCCGCGGGTCTCGAGCATCGGCTCGATCTTCGGGTCGCGGCCGCGGAAGTCGCGGAACATCGTGGCCAGGTCCTCGGTGTTGCCGCGCGACAGGATCATGGCGCGGAAGCGGTCGCCGTTCGCCCGCGTCAGGCCGCCGTGCTCCCCGAACCAGGCGAACGCATCGTCGTCGAGCATCTCCGCCCAGAGGTAGGCGTAGTAGCCGGCGGCGTAGCCGTTGCTCCAGATGTGGAGGAAGTAGCTGGAGCGGTACCGCGGCGGCACCTGCGGCAGGTCGACGCCCGTCGCCTTGAGCGCTGCGGCCTCGAACGCGTCCACCTCGGGTTTGGGAGCGCCCGCGGCCAGCGTGTGCCACTGCATGTCGAGCTCGGCGGCGGCCAGGAGCTCCGTGAGGTCGTAGCCCTGGTTGAAGGTGGCGGCGTTTTTGATCTTGTCCACGAGCTCCTGCGGCATCGGCTTGCCGGTGGTGACGTTGATCGCGTAGTGCGCGAGCACCTTCGGGTCGAGCGCCCAGTGCTCGTTGATCTGCGACGGGAACTCCACGAAGTCGCGCGCCACGTTGGTGCCCGAGAGGCTCGGGTACTCCTGGTTCGCGAACAGGCCGTGCAGGCCGTGGCCGAACTCGTGGAACATCGTCGTGACGTCGTCCCAGGAGAGCAGCGCCGGCTGGCCCGGGGCGGGCTTGGTGAAGTTCCCGACGTTGAACACCACCGGCTTGGTGCCGAGCAGCTTGGACTGGATCACGAAGTTGTCCATCCACGCCCCGCCCGACTTGTTGTCGCGCTTGAAGTAGTCGCAGTAGAACAGCGCCATCGGCGCGCCGTCCTTGTCGAAAACCTCGAAGACCCGCACATCCGGGTTGTACACCGGGATGTCGTGGCGCTCCTTGAAGGTGAGGCCGTACAGCTGGTTCGCCGCGTAGAACACCCCGTCCTGGAGGACGCGGTTGAGCTCGAAGTACGGCTCGAGCTGCGCCTCGTCGAGGTCGTACTTCGCCTTGCGGACCTGGTCGGCGTAGAACTCCCAGTCCCAGGGCTCGAGCTTGAAGCCGCCGTGCTGCCCGTCGATCAAGGCCTGGATGTTGGCGGCTTCCCGGCGCGCGTTGGCGGTTGCCGGCGGCACCAGCTTGGCGAGGAACTGCTCCACGGCAGCCGGGGTCTTCGCCATCTGGTCCTCGAGGCGCCACGCCGCGTAGCTCGGGTAGCCGAGCAGCTTCGCCTTCTCGGCGCGCAGCGTCGCCAGCTCGGCGATCGTCGCGCGCGTGTCGTTGGCGTCGCCGCGCTCGGCCCGCAGCCACGAGTTCTCGAACAACCGCTGCCGTGTGGCGCGGTCGGACAGCGACGAGAGCGCCGGCTGCTGCGTGGTGTTCTGCAGCGGGAGCACCCACTTCCCCGCGAGGCCGCGGCCCTTGGCCCCCTGCGCGGCGGCGTCGATCTCGCCCTGCGACAGGCCGGCCAGCTCCGCCTTGTCGCTCACCACGAGCGCGCCGGCCTTCGCGGCCGCCAGCAACTGGTTGGTGAACTTGGCGGAGAGCGCCGCGTCGCGCTCGTTGAGCTGCTTCAGCCGGGTCTTGTCGGCGTCCGAGAGCTTGGCCCCCGCGTGCACGAACTGCTGGTGGTAGTACTCCGCCAGGCGGAGCGACTCGGGGTCGAGCTTGAGCGAGGCGCGCCCGGCGTAGATCGCCTCCACGCGCTTGAACAGCTTGTCGTTGAGGAAGATCGCGTCCTGATGCGCGGCGAGTTTGGGCGCCACCTCCTCCTGCAGCTTCTGCAAGGTCGGATCGGTGTTCGCCGAGCACAGCGCGTTGAACACCTGGCCGACGCGGAGCAGCAGCGGCGCGCTCTTCTCCAGGGCGACGAGGGTGTTCTCGAACGTCGGCGAGGCCGGGTTGTCCGCGATCTTCTCCACCGCCGCCCGCTGCTGCTTCATCCCTTCCTCGAGCGCCGGCTTGAAGTCCGCGTCCTGGATCTTGTCGAACTGCGGCGCCTGGAACGGCAGCGGGCTCGGGGTGAAGAACGGGTTGCTCCGCACGGCGGCATGCTGCGCCGCGGCCGCGGGCTTGTCGGCGCCGGCGGCGGACTGGGCGAAGATGCCCGCGAGCGCGACCGCGCCGACGATGGTGAGGGTGAGGGTTCGCAGCATCACGTGTGTCCTCCCGTTGTGGCTTCTCGCGCGCCGGCGCGGCGGAGTCGGGCCCCGCCGGTCGCGCCGTCACGGTACTCGGAGGGTTGCCGCACGGTCAAGTTTGCGCGGCCTCCGGCCCCTGGGCGAGCGAGAACTCCCACGCACACGCTCCGTCGGCCTCCGGATCCGGCGGACAGGCGACGCAGCGCACCCGGATGCGCGGATCGACGGCCCCGGCCAGGCCGCGGAACTCGACTTCCCCCACGCTCTTGCAGGGGAAGTCGGGGAGCCCCTTGCGCCGCCGCGTCTGCTGCACGCGGCACGCCTGGGTCACGAAGCGCAGCACGGCGCCGTCGCCGGCCCACTCGATCCGGTAGGGGTTGATGAGGCTGTACATCCGCAGGCCCAGGACCTTCTCCAGGGCGGCGAGGCCGCCGCCGGGCGGGATGCCGAGGAAATCCAGCGCGCGCTTGGCTTCGGCCGGTGCGAAACGCGCCCAGGCGGCGGCGTCCAGCTCGATGGCCGTCGCCATTCCGAACCGCTCCTCGGCGGCGAGAAACCACGACCCGTCGTGGGCGAGCCAGTTCTTGGCAAACGCCGCGAGCGCCTCCATGAGCTGGTCGCGGTCCAGTTCGGCGTACCCCGTCATCCCCCACCCCCATTCCCGTCGCGACGCCCCCGCATGCCGTCCAGGAGGCGACGCGCAGGCTCCCGGCCGTCGGCGGCCGGCCGCCGCCTCGTATCTTAGGGTATCCTAACTCCCGCGGAGGCCTCATGGCGGCGAAGAGGAGCCCGGGGCTCGGAGAAAGCCTGGAAGATTACGTCGAGATCATCCTCGCGCTCGAACGCGACGAGGGGATGGCACGGGTGGGCGACATCGCCGCGCGCTTCGGCGTCTCCAAGCCCTCGGTGACGGGCGCGCTGCGGGCGCTCAAGGCGAAGGGGCTGGTGCGGTACGAGCCCTACGCCCACGCGACCCTCACCGTCGCCGGCCGGAGGATCGCCGCCGAGGTGACGCGCCGCCACCGCGTCCTGAAGGCGTTCCTCACCGACGTTCTCGCCCTCCCCGAGGGTGAGGCCAACGCCGCCGCTTGCCGCATGGAGCACGTCCTCGCGCCCGCGGTGATCGACCGCTTCTGCGCGTTCGCCGATTTCGTCCAGGCCAACCCCCGCCGCATCGCCGAGTGGGTGGACGGTACCGGCTTCACGCGCCCTGATCGAGGTTCCGGCCCGTGCTGAGGCCGCTCTCCGACCTCAAGTCCGGCGAGCGGGGGATCGTGCGCGAACTGCAGGGCGGACGCCGGCTGGCCGCGCGCCTGGCCGGCTTGGGCCTCACCCCGGGAGCGCTAGTCGGTGTCGTGCACAACTACGGCCGCGGGCCGCTGACCGTCGCCGTTTTGCACACCCGCGTCGCGCTGGGGCTCGGACAGGCGGCGCGCGTGCTGGTGGAGACCACCGAGGCCGAGCGGTGAGCTCCGAGGCCGCCGGACTCGTCACGATCGCCCTGGCCGGCCAGCCGAACGTCGGGAAGTCCACGGTCTTCAACCGGCTCACCGGTTTGAACCAACACGTGGGCAACTGGCCGGGCAAGACGGTGGAGCAGAAGACCGGGGAGATGGAGTACGAGGGCACGCCCATCCGCCTCGTCGACCTGCCGGGCACCTACAGCCTCACCGCCAACTCCGAGGAGGAGCGCGTTGCCCGCGACTTCATCCTGCGCGAGCGCCCCGACGTCGTGATCGCGATCGTCAACGCGGCGGCGCTGGAGCGCAACCTCTACCTCCTGGCGGAGCTGCTCGTGCTCCCGCGACCCGTCGTGATCGGCCTCAACATGATGGACGTGGCCGAGAGCCAGGGCGTGCGCGTCGAGCCTGAAGTGTTGGAGGCCGCGCTCAAGGTGCCGGTCGTCCCCCTGGTCGCCTCCAGGAACCAGGGGCTTCTCCCCCTCGTCGCCGCGGCGCTGCGCGTCGCCGCGGCCCCGGGTGCGTTCGCGCCCCTGCGCCCGGAGATCCGGGCCACGCACCGACCGGTCCTCGCCGCGATCGCCGCCGGGTTGGCCGGCAAGCTGCCGCCTCTCTACCCCACCGATTGGGCCGCGCTCAAGCTCCTGGAGGGCGATGCCGAGATCGCCGCCGTGGTGCGCGCGGCGGCGCCCGAGGCGTGGGACGACATCCATCCCCTCCTCCTCAAGCACGAGGACGCCTACCTCGACATCGCCGGCGGCCGCTACGAGTGGATCGCCAGGATGGTCCGCGCGGCGGTCGTCCGTCCCCGCGCCGGCGTCGTCACCATCACCGACCGCCTCGATCGGGTGGCGACCCATCCCCTGGGTGGGCTGGCCCTGCTCCTCGGCGTGCTCGCCGCGGTGTTCTGGCTGACCTACGCGGCGGCGGCGCCGCTCGTGAGCCTCCTCGGCCGGGCGATCAGCGGCTCGCTCGCGGGTGCCGTGCGGTCCGCCCTGACCCCGGCGCCGTCATGGTTTGCGGCGTTCGTGGTCGACGGCCTCATCCGGGGCGCCGGCATGGTCCTCTCGTTCCTGCCGATCCTCGTCTTCTTCTTCGCCCTGATCGGTCTCCTCGAGGACGTCGGCTACATGGCCCGCATGGCGTACGTGATGGACCGCTTCATGCACCGCCTGGGCCTGCACGGGAAGTCCTCTCTCCCGCTCTTCCTCGGTTTCGGGTGCAACATCCCCGCGGTGCTGGGAACGAGAATCATCGAGGACCGCCGCGCTCGGTTGCTGACGCTGCTGCTGGCGCCGCTGGTGCCGTGCACGGCGCGGCTCGCGGTCGTCACGTTTCTCGCCCCGGCGTTCTTCGGGGAGCTGGCGACCTGGGCGATGGTGGGGCTGGTCGCGCTCAACCTCGTGGTCCTCGTCGTCGTGGGCGTCGCCCTCAACAAGCTGGTGTTCCGGGGCGCCAAGACCGCCTTCATCATGGAGATGCCGCTCTACCACGTCCCCAATCTCCGCACCATCGGTCTTTTCGTGTGGAACAACGTGTGGGCGTTCCTCAAGAAGGCCGGGTCGGTGATCGTGGTCGTCGCCGCGATCGTATGGGCCCTGAGCAGCTGGCCGGGTCCAGGAATGGAGCACAGCGTTCTCGCCGGCCTGGGTCGCGCGCTCACGCCGATCGGGGCGTGGATCGGCGTCGACGACTGGCGCTTCATCGTCGCGCTCCTCACCAGCTTCGTCGCCAAGGAGAACACCATCGCCACTCTCGGCGTCCTGTTCAGCGCCGGCGAGCGTGGCGTGGGTCTTGCCGGGCGGGTCGCCGCCGCGTTGCCGCCGTCGGCGGCGTTCGCATTCCTCGCCGTGCAGATGCTGTTCGTCCCTTGCGCCGCCACGGTCGCCGCGACGAGACAGGAAGCCGGCTGGAGGTGGGCCCTCCTCAGCGTGGTCATGCTCCTCGCCCTCTCCCTCGCGGTCGGCAGCGTCACGTACCAGGTGCTGTCGAGGATGTGATGCTGGCCCGCCTGCTCGCGCTGATCGCCGAGGGCAACCTGCATACGGCGGGGGATCTCGCCGCCGCGCTCGGCGTCGACCGCGAACTGGTCGAGGCGATGCTCGGCGAGCTGGAGCGGCAGGGCTACCTGGCCCGGCCTCCCTCCACGTGCGCCGCCGCCTGCGCGGGGTGCGCGCTGGGCGCCGCGTGCGGGCGGGTCGAGACGCCGTCCGGCGGCGTCTCGCTGGTGCTGCGACGCGGCGGCGAGCAGCCCGGCCGCGGCGGCGCCGCGAAGGCGTGAGGGTTTCGGCGTACGATGGCGGCGGGGAGGCGATCATGACCGCGAGCCTGGTACTGACGATGCTGGTAGCCGCGGCGGGGGCGGCGACGCCGACTCCGCCGGCGACCGCGGTGACGCCCGGCGATCCGGCGCTGGCGCGGGCGGACGCGGCCGCCGCCGCCCTGACCACGGAGCTCCTCGGCCGGTTGCGCACGGAGCTCGACGCGGGGGGGCCGGCGAAGGCGATCGCGGTTTGTTCGGAGGTGGCCCCGGCGATCGCCGCACGCCTGTCCCGGGACGGTCTCACGGTGCGCCGGGTCGGCACCCGGGTGCGCAACCCCGCGAACACCCCCGACCCGTTCGAGGCCGCCGTGCTGGCGCGGTGGCAGGAAGCGCTCGGACGGGGCGTCGCGCCGAAGGAGGATGCCGCGTGGGTCGAGGCCGGAGGGGTCCGCACGCTGCGGGTGATGCGGCCGATCACGACGGGCAAGCTGTGCCTCGCCTGCCACGGCCCGGCCGCGACTCTGGCCCCCGCGGTGCGCGCGGCGCTCGCCGAGCGCTACCCGTCGGACCGCGCGACGGGGTACCGCGAGGGCGAGCTGCGCGGCGCCGTGTCGGTCACCGTCGTTCCCTGACCACCCGCCGCGGCGGAACGCTCCCCGCCCGGAATCGGGCTCTTCACAGAGCGTTCACACTCGCGCCGTACAAGGGTGCCGGCGGCGGCCGGGGAGCCGGCGACTCGGGCAGCCCCGCCGGGCCGAAAGGGAGGATGCGCACGATGACACGGTCCAGCAAGAGTTGGGTCCTGGGTTCGGTGGCAGCGGCTTTGACCCTCGCCGGGGGGCTGGCCTTCGGTCAGACCACGATCACGGGGGCGGGCGCCACGTTCCCCTACCCCGTCTACGCGAAGTGGGCGGATGCCTACGCCGCCAAGACCGGCGTCCACCTCAACTACCAGTCGATCGGTTCGGGCGGCGGCATCGCCCAGACCAAGGCCAAGACGGTCGACTTCGGCGCCTCCGACGCGCCGCTCACCCAGCAGCAGCTCGACGAAATCGGGCTGATCCAGTGGCCGATGATCATGGGCGGCGTCGTTCCGGTGCTCAACGTCCCCGGAGTCAAGCCCGGCGAGGTCAGGCTCACGCCCACGCTGCTCGCCGACATCTACCTCGGCAAGGTCGCCAACTGGAACTCCCCGGAGATCGCCGCGGCCAACCCCGGCGTCAAGCTCCCCGACCTCGCGATCACCGTCGTGCACCGCGCCGACGGGTCCGGCACCACGTGGATCTTCACGAACTACCTTGACAAGGTGTCGCCCGAATGGCACACGAAGGTCGGGACGAGCACCGCGGTTTCCTGGCCGACCGGCGTCGGCGGCAAGGGCAACGAAGGGGTCTCGGCCTACGTGCTGCGCATCAACGGCGCGATCGGCTACGTCGAGTACGCGTACTGCCTGCAGAACCACATGACGTACGCGTTGCTCCGCAACGCCGCCGGCAACTTCGTGTCGCCCACCGCCAAGGCGTTCCAGGCCGCGGCCGCCAACGCCGACTGGAAGGACGCCCCCGGCTACTACCTCGTGCTCACCGACCAGCCGGGCGCCGAGAGCTGGCCGATCACCGGCGCCTCGTTCATCCTGTTCTACAAGGACCAGCCCAACGCCGCCAAGGCCAAGGCCGTGCTCTCGTTCTTCGCCTGGTGCTACGCGAACGGCCAGAAGATGGCCGAGGAGCTGGACTACGTCCCGATGCCCAAGAACGTCGCCGACATGATGGAAGCGAACTGGACGGCGAAGGTGCACTCCGCCGGACAGGCCGTCTGGAAGTGACCGGGAACGGAGATCGTGGCGGGACGGCCGCCGGCACGGCGGCCGCCCCAACCGCTGGCGGCATGACCCGGAGGGCTCACGGCCGGGCGCCGCTGCTCGCGGAGGGTTTGTTCCGGACGGCGGCCCTGACCTGCGCCGCCTTCGTGCTCTTGGTCATGGCCGGGCTGTTCGTCGTCCTGCTGTACCGCTCCCGCCTCTCGATCCACAGGTTCGGGTGGGGCTTCCTGTGGTCCACCGCGTGGGACCCTGTCCGCGACAACTTCGGCGCCGCGAGCAGCATTTTCGGCACGATCATCTCCACGTTGATCGCGATGTTGATCGCGGTCCCTTTGAGCTTCATCATTGCCCTCTTCCTCGTCGAGGTCGCCCACCCCCGCATCGCCCGGCCGGTGAGTTACGGTATCGAGCTGCTCGCCGCGATCCCCAGCATCATCTACGGGATGTGGGGCCTGTTCGTGCTCGCGCCGCTCATGGCCACCTATGTGCAGCCGGAGATGCAGAAGGTGGTGGGCAAGCTGCCGTTGTTCTCGGGCCCGCCGATGGGCATCGGGGTGCTCACCGCCGGTCTCGTCCTCGCCCTGATGGTGCTGCCGTTCATCACGGCGGTCGTCCGCGACGTCTTCGCGCTCGTGCCCGCCGTCATGAAGGAGGCGGGCTACGGGTTGGGGGCGACGACCTGGGAGGTGACGCGCAAGGTGACGGTGGGCTACGGCATGAAGGGGATCGTCGGCGGCGTGTTCCTCGGCCTCGGCCGGGCGATCGGCGAGACGATGGCCGTCACCTTCGTGATCGGCAACGATCACCGGATCGCGGCCTCGCTGTTCGCCTCGGGCAACTCGATCGCCTCGACCCTCGCCAACGAGTTCACCGAGGCTTCCGAGCCGGTGTACCTCTCGGCGCTGGTCGAGTTGGGGCTCATCCTGTTCGTCGTCACGCTCGTCATCCAGGTCCTGGCCCAGCTCTGGCTCGCGCGCCTGGCCCGGCAGGCGGGGACGATCGCATGACGCGCCGCCCCGCCTGGCCCCGCAAGGCGATGGACGCCGCGGTCAAGGTCGTCTCCGCGCTCGCCGCGGCGCTCGGTCTCGGGTTCCTGGCCTGGATCCTCTTCGTCGTCCTCCGCCACGGCGCCGCCGCGCTGAACTGGACGTTCCTCACCTCGCTCCCTTCGGCGCCCGGCTCCAGCGGCGGCGGCCTGGGCAACGCCATTGTCGGGACCGCCCTGATGACGTTGCTGGCGTGCGCGCTCGGCGTGCCGGTCGGCTTGCTCGCGGGCGTCTACCTGGCGGAGTACGGCCGCGGCACGAGGTTCGCCACGACGGTCCGCTTCCTCGCCAACGTGATGATGGGCATCCCTTCGATCATCATCGGCCTGTTCGTCTATGCGATCCTGGTCCTGCCCACCGGCCACTTCTCCGGGTGGGCCGGCGGCGTGGCCCTGGCGCTTCTGGTCCTGCCGGTGGTCGCGCGGACGACGGAGGACATGCTGGCCATGGTGCCCAACGCCCTGCGGGAGTCGGCTCTGGCCCTCGGCTCGCCGCACTGGCGCGCGACGGTGCAGATCCTGTTCCGGGCGTGCCGGGCAGGCCTCCTCACGGGCGTGCTCCTCGCCGTCGCCCGCGTGAGCGGGGAGACCGCGCCGCTCCTCTTCACCGCCCTCAACAGCCCGTACTGGCCGCGGTCGCTCGACGGTCCGACGGCGAACCTGACGGTGACCATCTTCAACTACGCGATGTCGCCGTACCCCGCCTGGCAGCAGGCCGCGTGGGGCGCCTCGTTCATCATCGCGATCGGCGTGCTGGCACTCACGGTCGTGACCCGCACCCTGGCACGGGAGAGAAAGTGACGAGCACACCCCCGCCCGATGTTGCCCCGCCGCGACCCGCGGTGCCGGAGACCGCCGACGGCACACGCGGCCCCGCGGCCGCCGCCGAGCAGACCAAGATCTCGGTCCGGAACCTCAACTTCTACTACGGCGAGCAACAGGCGCTGCACGACAACTCGCTCGACGTCCCCGCCGGCAGCGTGACGGCGATCATCGGACCCTCGGGGTGCGGCAAGTCCACGCACATCCGCGTCTACAACCGGATCTTCGAGCTCTACCGCGACCAGCGGGCCACCGGCGAGGTCTGGCTCGACGGCGAGAACGTCCTCGCCCCCGGCGTGGACGTCATCGAGCTGCGGCGCCGGGTCGGGATGATCTTCCAGAAGCCGACGCCGTTTCCCCTGACCGTCTACGAGAACCTGGCGTACGGGCTGCGCCTCCATTACCGCGTCAAGGGCTCCGAGCTCGACGACCGCGTCGAGCAGGCGCTGCGCGCGGCCGCGCTCTGGGACGAGGTGAAGGACAAGCTGCACCGCTCCGGATCGGCCCTCTCCGGCGGCCAGCAACAGCGTCTGTGCATCGCCCGCGCGATCGCCGTCGAGCCCGAGGTCCTGCTCATGGACGAGCCCACGTCGGCGATCGACCCGGTGGCGACCTCGCGCATCGAGGAGCTGGTCGTCCAGCTCAAGGAGAGGTACACGATCGTCATCGTCACCCACAACATGCAGCAGGCCGCCCGCCTCTCCGACTTCACCGGGTTCTTCTTCCAGGGGCGGATCATCGAGTTCGGGACGACGACCGAGCTGTTCACCAACCCGAAGCAGAAGCAGACCGAGGACTACATCACGGGACGCTTCGGCTGAGCGAAGACCGGGGTCCGGGGCCGCAGCGGCGTGGGCGGCGACCGGTAACGACCGTGGGTCGTGGATCGTGGGTCGCCGAGACCGGGAACGGGGCCAAAGAGAACGGGGGAGGATCGCTCCTCCCCCGTCGTCGCCGCCAACCGCCAGTCAGCGCCTGGCGCACCGCCTGGCGCCGGACGGGAAGCCGGTCGAGGGATCGCGCAGCGTGACCGTCACGCCGGTCGCCACATCCTTGATGGCGAGCGCCACCCAGTGGTCCTGGCCGTCCAGACTCACCGGCGCGGCCTTGACCTCCACCTGAGCGCCCGCGGCGGGCGTGTACCCCGCCTGCAGCAGAGCGCGGTAGGGCGAGAGCATGACCTCGACGTCGCCCTGGCTGGCCGACATCACGAGCGTCGGAAAGCCCTCGCCGGGGCCCCCACTGAAGCTCACCACCGGGCCGGCGAACGTCGCGACCCGGCCCAGGTCGGGCCCGCCGGCGGCGCAGAGATGCCGCCCGCCGCGCTGCGTGGCACCCATGCCCTGGCCCGCGCCCATCCCCAGGCCCCGTGCTGCGCCGACGCCGGTCGTGCGCCCCGCGAGGTGGCGGCGGACGCCCCGACCCGCCGGGCCTGTCCACACCGGCGTTCCGTCGGCGTCACGCAGCACCAGCGTGAGGCCCCTGGTCAGGTTCTTCACCTGGCCGACCACCACGCCCTGCGCGCAGCTCGCGCACACCCACCCGGTCACCTCGGCCCGCTCGCCCGCCTCGGCCGTGAAGCTCTGCGCCTGCAGGTAGCGGAACGGCCCGAGCACGAACGCCGTCTGGCTTCCGCTGGCCTCGCGCACCGTGAGTTGCGGCATCGCCTGGCCCGGCGCAGCCAGGAAGCTCACCACCTCGCCCTGCACGGTGAACGTCGTGCCGGTGTCCACCCGCGGACCGCTCCCGTCGCGCGCGCCGCCGCGCCCCTGCTGGGCCGCCAGCGGGCTCGCCAAGACCAGCGCCATCCCGAGAGCCGCCATGCCGACGATCGAATTGCTCTTCATCGCTCTACCCCCTTTTCGCCGTTCCGACTTCGCGGCCGCCTACACCATGAGCACGCACCGTGCCAGCTCGGACTGAACCGCCAAGTGTCGGTTGGGTCGAGGGTTCCAGACGGCAGCGGCGACGGGCGCCCGGCGGGGCTGCAAGATCCTGCAGCCGGCGCGCACGACGTTGCAGTCAGGAGATGCCGAAGCGACGGAGGCGGTAGTACAGGGTGCGGACGGAGACGTCGAGCAGGCGCGCCGCCTCCTCGCGGTTGCCCCCCGCGCGCCGCAGCGCCTCGAGCAACGCCTCGCGCTCCCGCACCTCGCGATCGAGCGGCATGGCGCCGCCGCCTCCGGGCGGCGCGGCGGCGAGGGCGGGCGTGACGTCCTCGGCGCGGATCGCCGCTCCGGCCCGCACGATCAGCGCCCGCTCCAGCACGTTGCGCAGCTCGCGCACGTTCCCCGGCCACGGGCGTCGCTGCAGCGCCGCGAACACGCCGGGCTCCAGTTCCGGAACCGGGAGGTGATGGCGGGCTGCGAGACCGGCAACCAGGTGCCGCGCCAGCACCCGGATGTCGGCCGGCCGCTCGCGCAGCGGGGGCAGGTTGACGGTGACGACCGCCAATCGGAAGTAGAGGTCCTCGCGAAAACCACCGGCTGCGACCGCGGCCGAGAGGTCGCGGTTGGTCGCCGCCACCAGCCGCACGTCCACCGGGATGTCGGCGGCCCCGCCGAGCCGCCGCACCACGCGTTCCTCGAGAACGCGGAGGAGCTTGGCCTGCAGCGCGGGCGGCAGGTCGCCCACCTCGTCGAGGAACAACGTGCCGCCGCCGGCCTCCTCGAAGCGGCCCTGCCGCTGCCGGTCGGCACCGGTGAAGGCGCCCTTCTCGTGGCCGAACAGCTCGCTCTCGGCGAGTGCCTCGGGCAGCGCCGCGCAGTTCACCGCGACGAACCGGGCCGTCGCGCGGGCGCTCTTCGCGTGCAGCCGGCGCGCCACCAGCTCCTTGCCGGTGCCGGATTCGCCGGTGATGAGGACGGACACGTCGCGGGGCGCGACCCGGTCGATCAGACCGAGGACCTCCTGCACGACCGGGTCCTCGGTCACGAACGCGCCGGTCCCCTCCTCCGGCGCCAGCAGGCGCCCCACGGTCGCCAGCAGGGCGGCCGGCGAAGGCAGCGGCTTGGTCAGGTAGTCGGCCGCGCCGAGGCGCACGGCCTCGACCGCCTCCGGGATCGTGCCGTACGCGGTGAGCATCACCACCGGCGGGGGCGCGGTGAGCTGGCGGCTGCGCCGCAGCAGTTCCAGGCCGTCCATGCGTGGCATGCGCTGGTCCGCGAGCACGAGGTCGAACGCGCCCCGCTCCAGCGCCGCCAGCGCCTCGGCGCCGTCGCGGGCCTCGACCACCTCGTGCCCGGCGCCCTCGAGGATGTCCGCGAGCAGCTCGCGGAACGAAGGCTCGTCGTCGGCCACCAGGATGCGCGCCACGTCAGCCCTTCCCGGCCGGGAGTTCGAGCCGCGCCACGCAGCCGCCGCCGGCCCTCGCGGCCAGGGTGGCATCACCCCCGTTGGCGTTCGCGAGGGCGCGCACGATCGCCAAGCCGAGGCCGGCGCCCTCGGGCCGCGTGGTCACGTAGGGGTCGAACGCCCGCTCCGGGTGGAGCGAAAGGCCGGGGCCGCGGTCGCGCACCTCGGCCACCGCCACCCGTCCCTCCCGCCTCACCTCGACTTCCAGCTCGCCCTCCGGGTCGAACGCCCGGGCGTTACCGAGCAACTCCTCGAGGATGCTCTCGACATGCTCCCCGTCCGCCCACGCCGGCACCGCCCCGCGCGCGCCGACGCGTACGGCGCCCGCCGTCCGACCCGCGACCCGCCCGGCGAGCGCCACGAGGTCGAGCGTCTCCGGGTTCGCCTCGGGAGGGCGGGCGAACGCCAGCAGGCGCCCGAGCAACACCTCGATCCGCTCGCTCGCTTCCAGGATGCGCCTGGCCCGGGCCTCGGTCGCCGGCGGCGCGCCCTCGAGGAGGAGCTGCGTCGTGCCCTTGATGCCGGCCAGAGGGTTGCGCAGGCGGTGGGCCAAACCGGCGCCGGCCAGCGCCACCACTTCCAAGCGCCGCCGCTCGGCGTCGGCGGCGGCCAGGCGGTGTCGCTGCGCCAGGCCGGCCACTCCGAACAGGGCGAAGCCGACAAGGCCGACCGCCGCGACCGCCGCCCCCGCCATCATCACGGAGGCGAGCCGGTCGGAGGCGCCGAGCGACTTCACCGGCTGCAGGCGCAGCGTGCCGAGGGTTCCCCGGCCGGGGCCGGCGCCTCGTCCCATCATCCCGCCCGCGGGACGCCACCGCGGCCCCAGCATCGCCGGCTGTTCGCTCGCCGTGGGTCCCAGAGTGCCCTTCCCGGCGATCACCCCTTGCGGCCCCACCAGCTCGACGCCCGCCAGCGCCCCGGAGTGCGCGGCCAGGAAGCGGTCGAGCGTGGCGGCGGCTTCGTCGGGGCCCGCCTCGCGCAGATCGGTTTCCAGCTCGTGGGCGAGGCGAAGCAACACCCCCTGGCGAACCGCGTCGTCGCGCTCCCGCAGCGTGTTCGTCGCGACCCCGGCGAGCCAGACGAGAGCGATACCCAGGACGGCGGCGGCGGCGACCGGCACCGCGAGCAGGAGGCGGACCGACGGAGCTCTCATCGCCGATCACTCTAGCAGCAGCCCTGCGCAGGGGTTCACCCCGGTGTGCGTCCCGGCCGCCCGGCCCGGCTCACCAGTACCGCTCGACGTGGACCTCGCCCGGCTGCCGCGGGGTGTGCTCGCGAAAGCCCTCGCCGGCCAGCAACGCCGCCATCGTCTCGATCATCATCGGGTTACCGCAGAGGAAGACATGGGCGCTGCCGGGACCCGGCCGGCCGCCCCAGTGCCGCTCGAGGGCTCCGCGCGTCCACAGATCCTGCACGTACCCCACCTCGCCCGCCCACGCGACCGGTTCCTCGTCGGGGCGCGAGACCACGGGCAGGTAGAGCATGTGCGGCCGCAACCGCTGCATCGTGAGGAGCTCGGCACGGTACCCGAGGTCCCAGGAGTGCCGCGCCCCGTGCAGCACCGCGACCCGGCGGACCGGCCGGTGCAGCAGGGCGGTGCGGAGCTGGCTCATGTACGGCGCGAGGCCGGTGCCGGTCGCGATCATCACGATGTCCGCCGCTGCCGGCACCTGCTCGAACGTGAACAGTCCGGCGATCTTCGGCCCCAGCCAGAGACGGTCCCCGACGTTGAGTGCGAACAGCCTCGGCGTCAGCGAGCCCGAGCGCACCATGGTGAGGTAGAACTCGAGGTAGCCGCGCTCCACCGAGGACGACGCGATCGAGTAGGACCGCCGGATCAGGGCGCTCGGCTTCGGCGCCGGGTCGCCTTCCGGGTCCGCGACGGGATGGCGGCTCGCATCGGCGGGCAAGCCGAGAACGGCGAACTGCCCAGGCCGGAACGGCGGGAGGTCCCAACCGTCCGGCCTCACCCGCAGGATGGCAAGACCGGGCGCGACCTCGATCTTGGCCGTCACGACCGCGTTGAGGGCGTTCGCCGTCATGAGATGCTCCGCTGCGCCACACCCACCTCCGGCGAGAGCCAACACCCCATACGCCGGTTTACTTCCCTGTCTCGGGCGCGGTGTCGGTCCACCCTAGCGGAGGCGGGCTCGCCGGCGCAAGCTCCGCGCCGTTACAATCGGCGCGTGCCGGCCGGACCCAGCAGCCGCCCCGCGGGTCGGGCCCGACAGGGAGGCGGGATGCACGACGTTCGCGCCACATTGCGCACTTGTGAGCTGTTCGCCGGCCTCGACGAGGGCACCGTGGCGATGCTCGCGGCCGCGTCCCGGCCGCTCGAGGTCGCGGCTGGGGACGCCCTGTACACGGACGGCTCGCCCAGGAACGCTTGCTTCGTGATCGTGGAAGGACAGGCCGAGATCCTGCGCGAGGGCCGCGACGGCGCCCAACGGCTCGCCGTTCTGGGCCCCGGCGACGCGCTCGGGGAGGGTTCGCTCCTGCACGCCTCGCTGCACACCACCTCGGCGCTGGCGCTGACGGCGCTGTCGGTGCTGGTGCTGGAGCGGGACGCGGTCCGCGCCAGCCTGGCGGCCGACGGCGCAGCCGCCGTCGAGGTCCTCAGCCGCGTGGCGGTCGCCATCAACCGGCGTTTGCAGTACGCCAGTGACGGCCCGGTCGGTCGCGACAAGGCGTACGGGTCGGGGGCGACGAGGACAGAGCACGACCTCCTCGGCGACCGCGAGGTGCCCGCGGATGCGCTCTTCGGCGTCCAGACGTTGCGCGCCGTCGAGAACTTCCCGATCTCCGGCGTGCACCTGTCCCACTTCCCGGTCCTCGTGCGCGCGCTGGCGATGGTGAAACAGGCGGCGGCCCGGGCCAACCTCGGACTCGGGCTGCTCGATGCCGAGGTCGCCGCCGCGATCGACCGCGCGTGCCAGGAGATCGTCGACGGCCACCACCACGGCCACTTCGTGGTGGACGCGGTGCAGGGCGGCGCCGGCACCTCCACGAACATGAACGCCAACGAGGTCATCGCGAACCGCGCGCTCGAGATCCTCGGCGCCCGCCGCGGCGACTATGCGCGCTGCCATCCCAACAACCAGGTCAACCTGTCGCAGTCGACCAACGACGTGTACCCGACGGCGCTCAGGATCGCCACCGTGCTCTCGCTGCAGAGCCTGATCGCCGCCCTGGACAAGTTGCGCGCCGCGCTGGCCGCCAAGGGCGAGGAGTTCCGCACCGTGGTGAAGATGGGACGGACCCAGCTCCAGGACGCCGTTCCGATGACGATGGGGCAGGAGTTCACGGCGTTCGCCGTCACCACCGGCGAGGACATCGCCCGCTTGCGCGAGACCGCGCGCCTGTTTCTCGAGGTCAACATGGGCGGGACGGCGATCGGCACCGGGATCAACGCCGACCCGCTCTACCCGCGTCTCGTCGTGGAACAACTCCGCCGGGTCACCGCTCTCGACCTGGTGCTGGCGGAGAACCTCGTGGAGGCGACCCCGGACACCGGGGCGTTCGTCATGTTCTCCGGCGCGCTCAAGCGCACCGCGGTCAAGCTCTCCAAGATGTGCAACGACTTCCGGCTGCTCTCCTCCGGCCCCCGTTGCGGCTTCGCGGAGATCAACCTGCCCCCGATGCAGCCCGGCTCCTCGATCATGCCCGGCAAGGTGAACCCCGTCATCCCCGAGGTCGTCAACCAGGTGGCGTTCCAGGTGATCGGGAACGACCTGACGATCACCCTGGCCGCCGAGGCCGGCCAGCTCCAGCTCAACGTCATGGAGCCGATCATCGCGTTCGCCCTGTTCCAGTCGCTCCAGATGCTCACCGCCGCCGTCGACACGCTCACGGTCCGCTGCGTCCGCGGCATCACGGCCAACGCGGAGCGCTGCCGCACGCAGGTGGAGCGCTCGATCGGCATCGTGACCGCGGTGGTGCCGGCGCTCGGCTACGAGCGCGCGAGCGAGGTCGCCAGGGAGGCGCTCGCGACCGGCAAGCCGGTCCGCGAGATCATCCTCGCCAAAGGCCTGCTGTCGAGCTCCGAACTGGACGAGCTGCTCTCGCCCGAGAGGATGACCCGCCCCCGGCCGCTGGCGCCGCGCGGCCCTGTGGCGTGACGGCGCCGCCTACGCCTGCGGCGCGATCAGCGCCAGCTCGTCCTCGGTGGGCTGGAAGACCGCCGCGCCGACGCAGCCCGGCCCGACGTGGGTCCCGACGACCGGCCCGATCTCGTTCTCGAGCAGCTCCGCGACCTTGAAGGAGTCGTGCAGCAGGCTGCGCAGCCGCACCGCCCACTCCGGCGCCGCCGCGTGCCCGATCCCCGCGATCACGGGTCGGTCGGCAGCGACGCGCTCCTTGAGCAGGGCCACCAGGCGCGGCTGCGCGTTGGCGCCGCCGCGCACGCGATCGACCGGCACGACCTCGCCGTTCACCACGCCGAGGATCGGCTTGATGCCCAGGAGCGCTCCGAGCCACGCCCGCGCCTGGCCGATCCTGCCGCCGCGGGCCAGGTACTCGAGCGTGTCGACGACGAAGAGCAGGTGGATGCGGGGCCGCATCGTCTCGATCCGCGCCCGGATCTCGGACGCGCCGAGACGCCGCATCGCCAGACGAGCGGCGATCACGGCGAGCAGGGCGAGGCCGGTGCTGACCTGGAGGCTGTCGACGACCTCCAGACCGGCCGTGCCGTCGCCGCGCAGCCTCTGAAAGTCCTCGCCGCCCTCCGCGGCCGCGGCCCTGGCGCGCGCGACCGTCTGCGACATCTTCTCGGAGATGTGCACGGAAACCACGTCGCTGCGGCCGATGACCTGGCGGTACGAGGCGAGGAACTCGCCCTTCGTGGGGGGACTCGTCTGCGGGTGGCCGCGCTTGTGGTCCTGCAGCAGCTCGTAGAACGCCGCCGGCCGCAGGTCGATGCCGTCCTTGTAGATCTCCTTCCCGATCAACACGGACAGCGGCACGACGTGGATGCGGTTGGCCTGGGCCACCTCGACCGGCAGGTCGGCGGTCGAGTCGGTCACGACCCGCACCTTGATCTCGGGCGCGTCCAGCGCCACCAGGCCCACCTCGTGCAGGTGGGCGATCTCGGCCAGCACCGTGCCGTCGGGTTCCGGGACCCTGTCCACGACGTCCCAGATGGTGCCGCCGTCGTGGGCGCCGGCCACCACCCCCTGCTGGCCCGGCGTGAACGGCGTCGTGAAGAACGCCGGGCCGATCACCAGCCGCAGGCGGCTCGCCAGGTCCGGGAGACGAGCGCACGCCCCGGCGAAGCGGGCCTGATCCTCCATGGCGAGCGCCATCAGGCTGAGCATGTCCTCCGCAATCTCGCGCGCCGCCCCGGGGGCCGTCGGCAACACGCGGAAGCTGCCGAACGTGGTGCGCGCCAGCCTGGCGAACGCCTTGGCGCCGCGCACCGCACCGGTGCGCGCGGCGATCACCTCGCCCTCGTCGAGCGCGACCTCGCCGTCGCCGAGGAGCACGCGGCCGCTGACGACCAGGCGTTGCAGCTTCGGCAGCAGCTCGAGCAAGGGAAGCGCGAGCAGGTTGCCCTCGAGGGCCTCGAGGCGGGCATCGGCGGCGAGGCCCAGCTCGCGTCCCAGCAGCGCGGTACGCACCTTGCTGACGATCGCCTCCGGCGCGAGGCCCGCCGCCGCCACGACCGGTCCGTCGCCCGAGTACTCCTCCCCGTCGTCGAGCACGATCCGCAGAGCGCCCGTCCCGGCCGCGCTGCCCGCCGGCAGCACCGCGCCGGCCAGGCCGGCCTCGACGACGACCGCGTCCGGGCCCAGTCCCTCGGCGAACCGCCGGCCTTCGTCGCCGTCCGCGGCCGTGACGAGCTCGTAGGCGTACGAAGCGAGCCCGCGGGCGAGCTGTTTGCGCCGGTCCTCGCGCCGATCCACCACCAGGACGGTCAATCGTGCCATGGTCTCCCCCGCGGATCGAGCGTCCGGCGAATCCAAATCGAGCGGAATCGGCACGCCGCGTTTCGACTTGTAGTATACCGCCATGAGCAAACGCATCCTGACGCTTTTCGCCCACCCCGACGACGCGGAAACGATGGCCGGCGGCACCCTCCTCAAGTGGGCTGCCGAAGGCCACGCCATCACCCTGTGCCTGATCACCGACGGCGACAAGGGCACCGCCGATCCGGCCGACACCAGCGCGGCGGTGATCGCGCGCCGCCGCGCCGAGCAGGCCCGAGCCGCCGCGCGCCTCGGCGCCGACGTGATCACCCTCGGCTACGAGGACGGGATGCTGCAGCCCACCCTCGACCTCCGCCGGGATCTCGTGCGCGTGATGCGGCGGGTACGGCCCGACCTGGTGGTGGCGAACGACCCCACCGTGTGGTTCCGGCACGGGACGTACATCAACCACCCGGACCACCGCGCGGCCGGCCACGCGGCCGTGGAGGCGCTCTACCCTGCGGTCAAGAAGGCGAGCATCTTCCCGGAGCTGATCGCCGAGGGCTTGCAGCCCCACGTCGTCCCGGAGGTCTGGCTCGGCCCGACCGGCGAGGCCGACACCTGGGTGGACATCGCCGGGGTGTTCGAGGAGAAGGTCGCGCTGATCTGCGAGCACGCGTCGCAGTTCCCCCCCGAGCCCACGCGGGCGGCGTTCGAGCGCATGGCGCGGGAAGTCGGCCAGGAACGCGGCTTGGCCCTCGCCGAGTCGTTCCGCACCCTGCACCTGCGCGCCAGCACGGTGCGGGCGCTCGCGGGCGCTCCTCCGGCCTCGTAGCGCCGCTGCCGGCGCGGCTCATGCCGGTCGCCCGCCGACCGGCGCCAGACGGACGCCCGCCGCGAGCAACGCGGCGCGTACCGCGCGGGCGACGTCGGCCGCGCCGGGCGAGTCGCCGTGGACGCAGATCGTGCGCGCGTCCAGACCGATCTCGCCGCCGTCGAACGTGCCCACGCGGCGCCGGACCGCGATCCGCACCGCCTGGGCGGCCGCGACCCGCGGGTCGGCGTGCAACGCCCCGGGCAAGGCGCGCGACCGCAGGGTGCCGTTCGCCTCGTAGGCGCGATCGGCGAACCCCTCCCCCACCGCCTCGAAGCCGTACCCGTCGTAGACCTGCAGGCAGCGCGATCCCGCCAGACCGACCAGCGCGACCGACCGGCCCCAGCGCGCGACGCCGCGGGCGACCGCCGCCGCCACGCCCGCGTCGCCGGCGGCGTCGTTGTACAGGGCGCCGTGCGGCTTCACGTGGAGCAGGACCGTCCCCGCCCGGCTCGCCGCCGCCGCCAGCGCCCGCACCTGCTCGAACACCGTCCTCTCGATCGCATCGGCGTCCATCCCGGCCGAGACCCGCCCGAACGTGGCGCGGTCCGGGTAGCCGGGGTGGGCGCCGGCCGCCACACCGAGCCGCCGGGCGAGCCCCAACACCGCCGCCATCGTCCGCTCGTCGCCGGCGTGGCCGCCGCACGCGATGTTTGCGGAGGTGACGAGACCGAGCAGCGCCTCCTCCCGGCCGTCGTCCAGGGCGTCGGGAAGCTCCCCGACGTCGGCGTTGAGGTCGATCGTCACGTGCCGGGACGCATCCTGGCTCATCGCAACGCCTCCCCGCGGGTCTCCGGCAGGAGCAGGATGAGGAACCCCGCGGCGACGAAGAACGCCGACGTCAGCGCCAGCGCGCTGCCGATGCCGTGGCGGTCCGCGATCGCGCCGATGACGAACGGCGCCAGGGCGCTGGCCGCCCGGCCGAAGTTGTAGCAGAAGCCCTGCGCGGTGGCCCGCACCGAGGATGGGAACAGCTCCGCCAGCATCGCGCCGAACAGCGAGAAGTAGCCGTGCCCGAAGAAGCCGATCAGCGGGCCCAGCGCCATCAACGCGGCCGGCCGCGCGCCGAGCTGCCCGTAGAGGGGCACGAGCACGGCGGCGGCGAAGACGAACGTCATGAAGACGGGCCGCCGGCCGAAGCGGTCCGCGAGCACGCCGAACAGCACGTACCCGAAGAACGCGCCGACCTGCATCGGCACGATCCACCCCGCGGAGCGCACGATACCCATCCCGGCGCCTCCGCTCGTCACCGGGCTCGCCAGGTACGCCGGGATCCAGGTGAACAGGCCCCAGTACGCGAACAGCAGGCACGACGTGAGCGACGTCGCGACCAGGACGTTGCGCAGCAGCGGCGGGCGGAAGACCGCGCGGAACGGGAGCCGCTGCCCGCGCCGCGCGCGCCGCCAGATCTGCGGCTCCTCCACCCGCCGCCGCACCCACCACGCCAGCAGCGCGGGCGCCACGCCGATCGCGAACAGCACCCTCCAGCCATGGCCGGGGAGGATCGCCGACGCCAGCAGCGCGGCGAAGATGTAGCCGATCGCCCACCCCGACTGCATCAGCCCGATCGCCTTGCCGCGGTGCTCGGGCGGCCAGCTCTCGGAGACCAGGACCGACCCGGCGGCCCACTCCCCGCCGAGGCCGATCCCCACGAGCGACCGCCACAGGACGAGCTCCGCCAAGGAGTGGGCCGTCGCGGTGAGCGCCGTGAACACGGAGTACAGCAGGATCGACCACATCAACGCCCGGGCGCGGCCGATACGGTCGGCGAGGACCCCGAAGCCGATCCCGCCGATCGCCGACGTGAGCAACGTCACCGACGCGAGCCCGCCGGCGGTCGCGGCCGAGAGCGAGAACTCGGCGCGGATCGCGGTCAGGGCGAACGCGTAGAACATCACGTCCATCGCGTCGAGCATCCACCCGAGCATCGCCGCGGCGAGCGTCCGCCACTGCGCCGCCGACACCGAGGCGAGGCCCGCGGCCGGACGGAGCGCGCTCACCGCCCCACCCCGAACGCGCGCAGCTCGCGCTCCAGCTCGCGCAGCGCGGCGGCGGCCTCCGCGAGCGAGACTTCCACGAAGCTGAGCCGGTCGCGGGGACGCAGCTGGCCGACGCGGTGCAGGTCGGCCGTGATCACGCAGGCGATCTGCGGGTACCCGCCGGTGGTCTGGTGCTCGACGAACGAGACGATCGGCCGGCCGTCGCCAGGCACCTGCAGCGCCCCGAGCGACACGCCTTCGGTGAGCATCTCGCCCGGCCGGTCGGCCGCGAGCGGGGTCCCGTCGAGGCGCAGCCCCATCCGGCTCGCGCTCTCGCTCACCACGTACTCCGACGCGAACAGCGCCGCCCGCGCCTGCGGCGTGAAGCGCTCCCACTGCGGGCCGCGGGTGACGCGCACCGCGTCGCGGCGCAGCAGCCGCTCGGCCGCCTCGGCCGGGAAACGCCGCCCCGCTGCGGCATCCGCGGCCGCGGCGCCGGTCGTCAGGACGTCCCCCGCGCGCAGGGGCCGCCCCGCGACCCCGCCGAGACCCGACGTGAGGTGGGTCGAGGCACTGCCGAGAACGGGCGGCGCGGCGACGCCGCCGCGGACGCACACCGCGCAGCGCGCCCCGGACTTCGTCGCGCGGCACGCCAGGGTCTGGCCCGGCCCGACCTCCAGGGCGGCCCAGAGCGGGACGCTGGCGCCGTCGATGGCAGGCTCGAAGTCGGAGCCGATCACCGCGACGACGCACGCGGCCGAGAACGAGAGCGCGGCGCCGGTCAGCGTCATCTCGATCGCGGCGGCCCCGGCGGGGTTCCCCACCAGCCAGTTGCCGATGCGGAGCGAGACGGGGTCGGCGGCTCCGGACGCCGAAACCCCGAGGTGGGCCCAACCGGGCCGCCCGAGGTCCTGCACCGTGCTCTGGAACCCCGGCGCGACGACGCGGATGGCGCGGGCGGGTGCCGCTCCGGCCACCGTCGCGGGCGCCGCCTGCGTCGCCGACGACGCCGACGCGGCGCCGCGACCGCCCGCCACGGCGACGAACCTGACCCGGTCCCCCGCGGCCAGCAGCGCGGGCGGCGTGCGCGCCGGGTCGAACAGCGCCAGCGGCGTGCGCCCGATGAGCTGCCAGCCGCCCGGCGACGCGAGCGGGTACACGCCGGTCTGACGGCCGCCGATCGCGACGCTGCCCGCGGGGACGAGCGTGCGGGGCGACGCCCGCCGCGCCGTCGCAAGGCCCGGCGGCAGCCCGCCCAGATACGCGAAACCCGGCGAGAAACCGAGGAAGTACACCAGGTACTCGGCCGCGGCGTGCTCGCGCGCGACCTCGGCCTCGGTCAGGCCGCAGGCCGTCGCCACCGCAGCGAGGTCCGGACCCCACTCGCCGCCGTAGCGCACCGGTATCTCGACGAGGGCCGGCCCCGGCAGCGGAATCGCGCCCGCCGCCTGCACGCGGCGCGCGACCTCGCCTGCGACGAGTTCCCCGGCCGCCGCGAGAGGGTCGTAGCTCACGAGGACCGACGCATACGCCGGGTGGAGGTTGGTCACCCCGGGGATCGGCTCGCGCTGCAGGGCGTGGAGCGCCGCGCGCACCCGGCGGTGGGCCGCGAGCGAGACCTCGTCCCCGAAAGCGGCCAGGATGGTGTGGTCGCTCGCGTGTCGGATGACGGTCCCGCTCGCCGAGGCGCTCTCCATGACGGTTCGTTTCGCTCCGCCAGGGTAGGCAACGCTCCGGGCGACGTCAACGCGGTTTCAGCGTGCGGCCGGAACTCCCCCCGCGGGGCCGGCGCTCACGCCTCGCCCAGGAACGGGTAGCCGAAGTGAGTCGGCGGCACGAACGTCTCCTTGATCGCCCGCGGGCTCGTCCAGCGGATCAGGTTCCACAGCGACCCGGCCTTGTCGTTGGTGCCCGAGGCCCGCGCGCCGCCGAACGGCTGCTGGCCGACGACCGCCCCGGTGGGCTTGTCGTTGACGTAGAAGTTCCCGGCGGCGTCGCGCAGGCGGTCGGTCATCGTCAGGATCGCTTCGCGGTCGGCCGCGAACACCGCGCCGGTGAGCCCGTACGGCGAGCCGCTGTCGCACAGCTCGAGCGCTTTGTCGAGCTCGGCGTCCGGGTAGACGAACACGGTCAGCACGGGTCCGAAGATCTCCTCCTGCATGAGCTTGAACTTCGGGTTGCCCGTCAGCACCACGGTGGGCTGGATGAAGTAGCCGGTGCTCTCGTCGCAGCCGCCTCCGGCGACGATCTCCGCCTCCGGCGACGCCTTGGCGAAGTCGATGTAGGCCTTGATGTTGTCGTAGGCCGCCTTGTCGATCACGGCGCCCATGAAGTTGGTGAAGTCCTCGGGGTCGCCGACCTTGACCTCGGCGAGCTGGGCCAACAGGGCGGCCTTGACCCTCGGCCACAGCGAGGCCGGGACGTACGCGCGCGAGGCCGCCGAGCACTTCTGCCCCTGGAACTCGAACGCGCCCCGCACCAGGGCGGTCGCGAGCGAGTCGACGTCGGCGGAGGCGTGCGCGAAGACGAAGTCCTTGCCGCCGGTCTCGCCGACGATCCGCGGGTAGGAACGGTAGCTCGCGATCGTGTTGCCGATCGTCTTCCACATCTGCTGGAACACCGCGGTCGAGCCGGTGAAGTGGATCCCCGCGAGCTCCGGGCTGGCGAGGACCGGGTTGCCGACCTCCCCGCCCGAGCCGACGACCATGTTGACGACGCCCGCCGGCAGCCCCGCCGCGATGAGGACCTTCATCAGGTGGTACGCGGAGTAGACGGCGCTCGAGGCCGGCTTCCACAGCACGGTGTTCCCCATCAGCGCGGGCGAGGTCGGCAGGTTGCCGGCGATCGAGGTGAAGTTGAACGGCGTCACCGCGAAGACGAACCCCTCGAGCGCGCGGTACTCGACCCGGTTCCACACGCCCGGCGACGACGCCGGCTGCTCCTCGTAGATCCGCTGCGCGAAGTACGGGTTGAACCGCCAGAAATCGATCAGCTCGCACGCCGAGTCGATCTCGGCCTGGAACGCGGTCTTCGACTGGCCGAGCATGGTGGCGGCGTTGACCTCGTCGCGGTACGGCCCGGCGAGCAGCTCGGCGGCGCGCAGCAGGACCGCGGCCCGCTCGGAAAACGGCACCCGCGACCAGGTGGCGCGCGCCGCGCGCGCCGCCGCGACCGCCCGCTCCACCTCGGCCTTGCCGGCCTTGTGGTAGGTCGCGAGCACGTGGCCGTGGTCGTGCGGGACGACGCACGTCCCCAACTTCCCGGTGCGCACCTCCTCGCCGCCGATGACCAGCGGAATCTCGATCTGCCGTCCGCGCATCGCGGCCAGCTTCGCCTTCAACGCCTTCTTCTCCGCGGAGCCCGGCCCGTAGCTCCGGACCGGCTCGTTGACTGGTTGGGGAACTCGGAAAACGCCGTTCATCGCTGCCTCCCGCCCGGCCAGGCCCGGGACCTCTTGTGAAGCGCCGGCGCAAAGTCCGGCGCCGCCGAGAATACGGGTTTGCGCGGGTCCGGTCAACCGACCTTCAGTGTCCGGCGCGAGTGCGGCGCGCCTTGGGTGCGCGCTCGTCGCCGCGAGGCCGGGCGTGGACCCGGCGCCCCGGCAGATAGTACGATTGGGCCGTCAGTCGCCAAGCGCCGCAAATCGGAGGACCGATGTGGAGCCGTTCAGACGCCACGAGTCGAGGGTTCGCGAGCGACCCGGCGGTTTCCTTGCCGTCCGGTCAGGTATCGGCTTCGCCAGCGTAGCGGCGATGGAGATGCCGCCCTCCCCTGGCACGGTACCGGTGGCGCCCGACGACCCCGGCCATGGTCTGAACGGCGGCGCGCCGTCGGTTCGAGCCCGGACAGGCAGGGGGACGACCTTCGGTATTCGGCCGTGGCTTGCGCTCTCGGCGGCGCTGCTGAGTATGGCCGCCGGCTTGATCCCGTGGCAGGCGTCGTGCGTGCAACGCACGCGCTGGCGATGGCAGGTCGACATGGCCGGGCTCGAGGGCGCGCCCGTGGCTCCGGGACGCCACGCGATCGTCGTTCCGCCGCCGGATGCGACCAAGGAAACCAGGGTCTTCTGGGTCTACGAGGCCCGCTGGCAGCGGCCGGACGTCCACTGGTGCCTGCCGGAGGAATGGCCGCTGAAACGAGCTCCGAGGCTGCGGCTGGTCGTCGGCGCCCCCCACCCTCCCCCGGAGGGGTGGACCGTCGTCTGGCGAATGAACGGGATGCAACTCGCCGAGCGGGGTTCGGTCCGGTGACGGCGATTGTCGATTTGCTGGCGCCCGCGATCGCGTGTCTGCTCGGTCTCGCCGCCTGGCGGCTGTCGCGGCTCCTCGGAGCGACGGGCAACCCCTTCGTCCTGGTGCCGCTGTACGGGACGGTTGCGCTCGGCTCGCTCCTCTTCCTGTTCGACCTGACGGGGCTCGCACCATCGGTGCCGGCGATCCTCGTCGTGACGGCGGCGGCCCTCCTGCTCACGATGCGCCGCTCTCGTGGGGCGGAACCGACCGCGACCGCGACGAGCGTCTGGGCTCTCGTCGCGGCAGTTGCGGCGGCGGGCCGGGCCGCCGCGCTGTTCGGCCGGGGCGCCATCGGCTGGGACTTCCGCTATCTCTGGGGTTTGAAGGCGAAGACGTTCGCGCTCACGGGGGCCACGCTCGCCAGCTGGTCCGCTTGGCCGCCGAACGCGTGGCATCATCTGGATTATCCGCCCCTGTGGACCGACATCCTGGCGTTCGGGATCCGCCTCGGGGGCGCGCCCGATCGGGTCGCCAGCGCGTGGGGCGCGCTCCTCTTTCTCGCTCTGGTTGCCGCATGTTGGGAGAACTGCCGCGGCCTCTCGCGCCCGATCCAGCTCACCGCGGCGGCGGTGGCGGTCGCGGCGCCCGTCGTTCTCCAGCGCTGGAACTCGGGCAACGCAGACCTCGCGATCGCGTTCCTGGCCGCGGTCGCCGTCGGATCGTTGCACCGCGCGACTCGGCGGTCGCAGCCTGACCGTGCCGCCCTCCTCACCCTCTCGGTCGCAATCGTGGGGCTCTGCCTCACCAAGAACGAAGGCGCCGCGCTCGCGATGGGTTGCGTCGTCGGGGTCGCCGTCACGGCTTCGCGGCGGTCGCTCGCGATCGCAGCGGCCACCTTCGCCGTGCCGCTCATCTGTTGGCACCTGTTCCTCGCCCAACACGGAATCCCCGTGGAGCCCAGGAACATGAGTCCTTCCGCCTGGATGGCCGCGGCGAAGCAGACGGCGTGGTGGCTGCAAGGACACGTCCTGTCGGTGAGCAGCCTCTGCATGCTCGCCTGGCTCCTGGCGCTCGCCGCTCTCGCGCGGAGGGCCAGCATCGGCGCGTTTGTGGCGCTCGCGGTCTGGTGCCTCGCGGTGGGCGCTGCGTATGCCACGACGGTCGAGGGCGTTGTGTGGCAGCTCGGAACGTCGTTCGACCGCGTGATCGCCGCCCCCCTCCCTGGCGTCGTCGCACTGGCCCTGGCGGCGTCCAGCCGAACCGCGTCGAACGTTCACCGAGACCCTGTGCGCCCTCCGACGGCTTGAGGCGCCTCGGGCCGGGCAGCCACGGGGGCGGGCCCCGTCTCCGTGAAGGCGCGTCCGCCGGCCGGAGTCCTGCCTCCCGGCCCACCCGTCAACTGCCTCCGGAACGTCCCGCGAGCAGAGGAAGCCGGGCGCCGACAAAGGGGGTCAGACGGCTTGGCCACCCGCCGGCACGGTCTCCGAGCAGACGTTCACCGCGGACGAATCCGACGCGATCCACGACGCCTCGTCGTCGAACGCGACGCCGGTCGGTACCGCCACCGCCAGCAGCGAGATCCGCGTGCCCGGCGACAGCCGCGGCACGGGGTGCTCGAACACGTCCAGGCGTGGGAACGAGAACGGTTCCCAGGCGGCAAGAAACGGCAGCGGCGCGCTCTTCAACCCACGGTCGGTCGCCCACAGGCGCTCCCCACCTGGTGGCATCGCCACCACATAGACGTCGACCAACACGCCGGGGCCGCTGCCGCGCACTCGCACCGAGAGGCAACCCCGACAGGACTCACCCTGCCGGTACGCTTCGCGGTCGGGTTTGATTCCGACCTCCAGGTTCGGGCGGGTGTCTCGGTCAGCCCCGCCCAGGCGCGAACCGGCGGCCACGGCCGCCCGGCCGAGCGTGTGCCGCAGCCGCGCACGCAGGCCCTCCGGCTTCCAGCCCCGCATGATGCAGGTGGTGCAGTCGGGCAGGGGCGTCAGGGACGCAACCAGCCGCCGAAGCGCTTCGTACTGCGGGCCGCCCCAGATCTCGTCCAGTGTCCGAGCAGCGACGCTGCCCATCGGCAACGGCAGGATGCAACACGGCATCACTTCGCCACCGGCTTGCACGAACGTGACGTCCCAGGGATCGCGGCAGGCCTTGATCATGCGCCGGCCGCGCCGACGCGGGGGTACCGTGTCCGGTGACGACGGCGGGATCACCGAGAGGGAGGGGGACGGCGGGCCTTGGCGGGCCGAATCCTCCGCCTTCCCGCTCGCAGCCACCCGTGCGTTCCACTTTGCGGGCGCAGACGGCCGGCACAGGTCGTTGAACACCGGCATGACCATGAACCGGATGCCGACCTCTTCGGCGACCTCGGCCGCCTCGCGGAAGTACGGCCGCGCATACTCGAGGTCGTGCCCCAGTCTCTGGCCCTCCATCCCCGGGTATTCGATGAGGTCCGAAACGTTGAACTCTCCTCCGCCGAGCCGGGCCGCCAGCCTGACCGTTGCCGGGAGCTGGTGCGCGTTCATCCGCATGGCGACGAACTCGAACTTCAGAAGAGGAAGATCCAGCCGGCGGCGTCCCTTCTCCTCGGAAAGGAAACGGGCGTGGGCGCAGACGGTCTCGAACTCCGCGCCCCGGCGAATGCGTTCGTACAGGTCCTTCTCCGCGGCGTCCAGCGAAAAGCACACGTACCGCAACCCCCCCGAGCCTGCGACGTCGAGCAGGCGCCGGGTCAACTCGGGCTTGAGAAGCACGCCGTTGGTCTGGAACCCCACGAGGCAGCCGGCGGCGACGACGGCCTCGAACATATCCGGGAACCTCTTGCAGAGCAGCGTTTCGCCGTGACCGTTGAGGTGGACGAAGGGACGGTGAACGCGGAGGAACGGCACGACGCGGGAGAACGCCTCCCACGACAACGTGCCCCCCGAGTAGTTCGGCTGACTGACGGCGCAGTGCGCGCAGCGAAGATTGCACGCTCTCGTCGTTTCGATGAAGACCTCGCGGGGTCCGCGGGCCCCCCCTGACGCGCGCACCTGTGCCCCCCTCCCGGCACGACGTCGCGAGAAGCCTCGCCCTGCCGGTCCACGCCGGCAGGATACAGGAGCCGGCGCAGCGCGAGGGGGGAGAATGAGGCGACGGCCGGCGTCGAACCGGGATCCCGGACTCGGAGGGTGAGTCCCGCTCGACTTGGGGCGCTCCATCCGCGGTGCGGCCAGGCGCACGCCCGCGTCGCCGCCGACGGTCGCCCGCACGGATCGACTCTGGGCGCCGGCCCTCGGATGAACGTATGATTGGGCCATGCAGGCGCCGATCGCCGAAGGCAACCTGGTGTCGGTCATCATCCGGACCAAGGACCGCCCGAGACTTCTCGGCGAGGCGGTGGCCAGCGTTGCGGCGCAGACCCACCAGCCGGTCGAGGCGATCGTCGTCAACGACGGCGGCGTCGACGTCGGCAGCGTCGTCGGTGCGTTCGGAGGACGTCTCGACTGTCGCCTCGTTAACCTTCGGCCCGGCCGGGGGCGATCGGCCGCGGCGAACGCCGGCGTCGCGGCGGCGCGGGGTGCGTGGGTCGGCTTCCTCGACGACGACGATCTGCTGCTCCCGGATGCGGTCGCGACGTTGTTGGATGCGACTGGGGGAGGCGGCGGCGTCCCGTACGGCCGGGTGGACGCGTACTTTCACCCGGAGGGCGAACCGCCGCGGCTGTTCCGCGTCTTCAGCCGTCCCTTCGATCCGGACGCGCTCCTGTTCGAGAACTTCATCCCGGTCAACGCGTGCCTGATCCCGGCGGATGTCCTCCGCGACATCGGCGGGATGGACGAGCGGCTCGAGTGCTTCGAGGACTGGGACCTCTTTCTGCGGCTCTCCGATCGCCTACCGTTCCGGCACGTCGACCGTCAGGTTGCCGAGTACAGGATCTTCGATCAGGCGTTCATTACCGGCCGCGGCGGGCAAGAGCGCCAGCACCAGGGACGGGTGGCGATCTTCTCGAAGCACGCACACCGATACACGGCGGAGGCGTTGAGCCGGATGCAGTATGCCGTCAAGACGGCGGCCGCGGTTACCGACGTAGTGACGGTGGAGCTCGAGTCCAGGCTGCGCCAGCGCGAGGCAGAGCTCGCCGCGGCCGCGAACGACCTTGCGCAGCTCTCCGGCCGACTCGCAACCGCCGAGGGCGCTCTGCGCGCGATCGAGTCGTCCCTTGGCTGGCGGTTTTACCAACGGTTGCGGAGGATGCTGGGCCGCCGATGAGCGCGCCGTCGGGCCCGCCTCTGGTCTCGGTCGTGGTGGTCAACTTCAACGGACGCCACCACCTCGAGCGCTGCCTTCCATCCCTGTTCGCGACGGTGGAGGCGGAGTTCGAGGTCATCGTCGCCGATAACGGCTCGAGCGACGGGAGCGTCGAGTGGCTCGCCGAGCGCTGGCCGCAGGCGCGGGTGCTCGCGCTCGGCAAGAACCTCGGGTTCGGCCGGGCGAACGGGCGCGGCGTGCAGGTTGCTCGCGGGGAGTTCGTCGCGTTCCTCAACAACGACACCGTGGTCGAGCCTGGGTGGCTGGCCGCGCTGCTCGAACCGCTGCGGGCCGACCCCGAGGTCGCGGCCTCGTGCGCGACGTTGCGCCTGCTGGAGTTCCCGGAGCTGCTCAACGCTCGCGGCGGAACCATGACGTCCGCCGGCTACGGCTACGACATCGACTTCATGGTGCCGGTCGAACGCCGGCCGGTCGCGCACGACACCGGGCCCTGGCGCGACGTGCTCTTCCCGACCGCCGCAGCCGCGCTGATCCGCAAGCGGGAGTTTCTGGCGGCCGGCGGCTTCGACCCCGCGATGTTCATGTACCACGAGGACGTGGACCTTGGCGTTCGCCTCTGGCTCCTGGGCCGGCGCGTCGTCGTCTGCGATCGGGCGCTCGTCTACCACGCCTTCGGCGGCACGTCCCATCAGGCCCACGGCCTGCGCTGGCGGGAGCGCCTCGGGATGCGGCACAACGTCCGCACGCTGCTCAAGTGCTACCGGCCCTTGAGCGTGCTGCGGGCGGCCAAGCGCATCGCCAGGATCTGGCTCGTTCACCGCGCCTTCGGGCAGGCGTTCTGGGTTTGCTGGTGGAACCTTTGCCACCTCCCCACGACGCTGACCCAGCGGCGCCGGCTGCAGAAGCGCCGGGTTCGGAATGAAGGCGACCTCTACCGGCGAGGCCTGATCACGGGAGCCGCGTGGCCGCCACCCTCCCCGCAGCCGCCCGCGGCCCTGGACACCCAAACCACCGCCGGTTGGATCGTCACCGCGACCCTCCTGCCAGGCCGGCACTCGGCGATGGGCCGTCTGGGCGCCGGCTGGTATGGCCCGGACCGGCTCGCCGGCGATACGGTCCGCTGGACGTGCGGCCTGGCGGAGTGCTGGCTTCGCGTCGAGGCGGGCCAGGCCGGCCGCCTGGCGGTCGAGCTCAGCCTCGGCGCGGGCGCCCCGGCGATGAGCGTCGCGCTGACGTGCAACGGCGAGCGCGTCGAGGCGCAGGCGGGGAGCGGCTGGACCACGGTGTCGCTGCCGGCCCGGGCCGATGCCCAGGGCCTGTTGCGCATCACCGTCGCATCGCCGCCCTGGGTCCCGCACCCGATCCGCGGCGATTGGGACTTCCGCACCCTCGGCTGCGCCGTCCGCGCGGTGCGCTTTCGCCCTGCGGCGCCGCGGCCGCCGGCGGCCGACCCCTGCGTCTCGGTGGTCGTGCCGACGTTCAACCGTTGGCCGATCCTCGAGCGCGCGCTCGCCGCCCTGGCGGCGCAGACGTACCGGAAGTTCGAGGCGATCGTGGTCGACGACGGCTCCACCGACGGCACGTGGGAACGTCTGCAGGCTTGGCGGCAGGCCAACACCGGCCGCATCGACCTCAAGGTCCTCCACCAGGAGAACCTCAAGCCCGGCCGCGCCCGCAACCTGGCGTTGCGCCACGCCGGCGGCGATCTGGTCCTCTTCCTCGGAGACGACATCATCGCCGCCCCCGAACTGATCGCGGAGCACGTCGCGGCCCACCGACGGCTCGGCGAGCCGGCCGGCGTCCTCGGCTTCACCGACTGGGACCGCGAGCACATGCGCGTCACGCCGTTTTTGGAGCTGATCAACCGCGACGGGCAGCAGTTCTCGTACGGACACTTCCGCGACGGGGACGACCTCTTCTTCACGTGCTTCTACACGTCCAACCTGTCGCTGCCGCGGGCGGTCCTCGGCGACGACCCGTTCCACCCCGCGTTCACGTTCGTGGACTGGGAAGACACCGAGCTGGGCTACCGTTTGTCGCGCCGGGGCCTGCGCCTGGTCCTCCATACCGCGGCCCGCGCGACGCACGTCCACCCGACGACGATGGCGACCTTCCACCGCCGCCAGCGGCACGTCGGCCGCACCGTCGCGGTCCTCCTCGGGTTGCACCCGGAGCTGGCCGCCAACGACGCCATGCCGCCCCTCGTGCCGCGCTGGTGGCATCCGCTGGCGCGAGCCCTGGTCTCGCCGAGCCTGCCGCTCCTGTCGGCCCTCGACCAGTGCCTCGTTCCCCTCCCCACCCGGTTGTACCGTGCGACGCTGCTCACCGCGTTCTTCACCGGACGCCGGCAGGCGATGCGCGAGGCGGTGGGGCGATGACCGCGGGCGTGCCGCTGCGCCGCGGCCTCGGCTGGCTGCGCCTGCCCGGGGCGCTGCCCGCCAAGCTTCGCCGCGTGTTGCAACGTCGGCGCGTCGCGTCGCAGTACCGCGCCGCCGTGGCTCGCGGCGGCCTGGTGGTCGAAGCGGGGCCGCTGCCCTCCCCGCGTCTGATCACCGTGGCGATGCCGGTGTTCCGTGTCTCCGAGTCGCACCTCCGCGCGGCGCTCGCCTCGGTCGTGGCGCAGACCTGGCCCCACTGGGAGCTGGTCGTCGTGGACGACGCGGCGCCCGAACCTCACGTCGCCCGGGTCCTCGGGGAGTTCTCGTCCGACCCCCGGGTGCGCGTCGTGCGGCGGTCGAGCAACGGCGGCATCGCGGTGGCGAGCGACGACGCGGTCGCCGAGGCGCGGGGCGAGTTCGTCGCGTTCCTCGACCACGACGACGAGCTGCACCCGCGCGCGCTCGAGCTGGCGGCGCGCTTCCTCGCCGCGCACCCGGCCACCGACTGGCTGTTCACCGACGAGGACAAGCTCGACGAGCACGGCCGCCACTGCGAGCCGATCCTCAAGCCCGGCTGGTCGCGGCACGTGCTCATGGCGTTCAACTACGTCAGCCACGTGCGTGTCGTGCGCCGGAGCGTGGTGCAGCGTGTGGGGGGGCACCGGTCCGGCCTCGAAGGCGCGCAGGACTACGACCTCGCCCTGCGGGTCCTCGCGGCCGGGGGGCGCTTCGCGCACCTGCCCGGGATCCTCTACCACTGGCGGACCGCCCCCGGTTCGATGGCGAGCCTCGCGGCGGCGAAGCCGCAGGCCAACGGCCGGGCGCTCGCGGCGCTGCTCGAGCACGTGCGGGCGTTCCCGCGCGGCGGCGAAGCGACGGGCCGGGTGCTGCTGCCGAACGCCAGCATCTTTCGGGTCCGCCGACACCCCGACCTTGACCTCTCCCGCGCCGTCGCGGTGGTCGGCGGCCGGGCGACCGGGCCGGCAACGCCGGGGCCGCGGCGGCCGCCGGCGATGGTGGTGGAGGACGACTCGCCCGCAGCGCTGGTCGCGGCGGCACGCAAACGCAAGGAAGAGATCATCGTCCTGCCTCCGCCCGGAGGCATGAGCGCCGTACAGCTCGCCGAGCTGCTCGCGCTCCTGCAGGTGCCGGGAACGGCGGTCGCCGCCGGGCGCCTGGTCGCACGCCGGCGCGTCGCGGCGAGCGGCCTCACCCTCCTCAAGGACGGCGCCCCGTCCGATCCCTGGTCCGGCCTGCACATGTACGATCCGGGCTACCTCAACCTGGCACTGGTGCCCGGCCGGCGCCTGCTGCCCCCGCCGTTCGGATGGGCGGCCTGGCGGAGCACGCTCCTCGCGGCCTGGGACGCGGCCCCGGACGTGGAGGAGCCGTGGCGGCTCGCGGTCGGGTGGGCCCGTTTCGGGACCGAGGTGGTGACGACGCCCGACGTCACGCTGCCGGTCGCCGCCCGGTGCTTCCCTGCTCCGGGCGGCGCCGCTCCCGGCGAATTGCCGAGATCCGCCACCGCGGGCCTCGCCCTTCTCGGGCTGCTCCCGTAGAATCGTCACGAGGGAGACACACCATGCCGGAGGGCGAGAACAAGATCAAGATCGTGGTTTCCGACCAACAGGCGCTGGGGACGTACGCGAACTTCGCGTCGATCGTGCACAACTTCGCGGAGTTCCTCATCGACTTCGGCCGCATCGTGCCCGGCCGTGACGAGGTCCAGGTCGTCTCCCGCATCGTGATGACGCCGGTCCACGCGCGGCAGCTCCTGCGCGCGCTCACGGAGAACGTCGCGATCTACGAGCGCAACTTCGGAGCGATCAACGAGGGGCCGCAGGGCGCCCCCAGCCAACGCACCATGTAGCCGGCGGTGGAGGGTCGCAGACGGGGTGAAGACCCGAGGGATCGGCGCGACGTGCGCCGAGCCGGGACGATCCGGCGAGCCGTACCTCTTCCCCTTCGGCCTCCGGCCCGCGGCCGTTGCCTCCAGACCGGCCCCTCTACGCCTCGCCCGCCCCGACCCTCGTGAGCCACCCGCCTCCGAGCAGCCGCTCTCCGTCGTAGAACACGGCGGCCTGGCCGGGGGCCGGTGCGAGCACGGGCGCCTCGAATTCCACCGTCGCCGAGCGCTCGGCCCCCGGAAAGACGGTGGCCCGTTGCGGCCGGTGCCGCGAGCGCACCTGCACCTCGGCCGCGAGCGGAGCGGCGGGCGCAGGCACCAGCCAGTTGATGTCGCGGACGTGGAGGCGGCGCCGCGACGCGTCCCCCGCCCCGCCGACGACGACGCGGTTCGCGCCGGGCAACGTCTCGACGACGTAGAGCCGAGCCTTCCCGGCGACCCCGAGGCCGCGGCGCTGGCCGACGGTGAAGAGGTGGAAGCCGTCGTGACGGCCCACCACCCACCCGTCGCGGTCCACGACCTCGCCGTCCCCCGGCAGCCGATCCGGCGCCAGCCGCTCCAGCACGTCCCGGTACGAGCCGCCCTCGGGCACGAAGCAGACCTCCTGGCTGTCGCGCCGCCCCGAGTTGGGCAGGCCGATGTCTCGGGCGAGGCTGCGGACCTCGTCCTTGGTCAGCTCGCCGAGCGGGAACCGGACGCGAGAGAGTTGCTCGCGCGGCAGCCCGAACAGGAAGTAGGACTGATCCTTCGCGGGGCTGGCGCCGCGCAGCAACGCCGGGCCGCCCTCGCGCTCGGCGATCCGAGCATAGTGCCCGGTGGCCAGCGCTTCGCCCCCGAAACGCCCGATCACCCGCAGCAGCTCGCCGAACTTCACCCGGGCGTTGCACAGAGCGCAGGGGAGCGGCGTCTCGCCCGCGAGGTAGGATTCGACGAAAGGCTCCAGGACGCCCCGCCGGAACGGCTCGGTCGTGTCGAGGACGTGGTGTGGGATGCCGAGCCGACCCGCCACGGCGCGCGCCATCTCGACGTCGATCGGAGCGCAGCAGCGCGAGACGCCGAGGCCGTCGGCCGAGAGGTCGGCGAGCCGGAGGGTGACCCCGACGACATCGTGCCCCTCCCGAGCGAGCAGCGCCGCGGCCACGGCCGAGTCCACACCGCCCGACATCGCCACCACGACTCGCATCGCCTGGTCCGGGCCCTCGCCCTACTCGACCGCGCCGTCGTGCGCGTCGGTGACGATGAACATGAGCGTCGTGGTGCCGAGCGAGAACTCGTCGTTGCTGCCGATGGTCGCGCGCTGGACGCGTGCGGCATCGACGTAGGTGCCGTTCGTCGAGCCCAGGTCCGTCACGACGGCCTCGTCGCCGTGGATTTCGATCATCGCGTGGCGCCGGGAAACCTCGCTGTCCTGTAACTGAACGTCGCTCTCGTCACCCCGGCCGAGCACGACCCGAGGCTGCCGCACGACGTGGATCTGGCCGGCGTTGGCGCCCATGATCACGGCGAGGGAGTACCGCTTGGCGGTCGGCAGCGGGGCCAGCGGCGGCAGGCTCGCCGCGGCCGCGGCGGCGGAATCGCTGCCGTCGAGGATCTGCTTGTTCGCCCGTGCGGGGCCCCCGGCCGCGACCAGCGTCGCCGGGAGCGGGTCGGCGGCATCCGGCCTCGAAATCTCGAACACCGTCTCGCAGCGTGTGCACTTGAGCCGCTTCGACGCGGCTTCCCCGAAGCGCGCCTCCTCGAACTGGTACTTCGTCTTGCAGCTCGGGCAGCTCACGATCATGCGACACCCCCGTTCCCCGGGACCGAACGCGGCCGGGCGCGGCCGCGGGCCCCGCGCGTCGCCCGTTGCGCGCCCCGCACCATCGGCGCACTCAGTGTACGCCCGGCGTGCTACGATTTCGAGGTGAGCGCAAACGCGAGGGGGAGGGGCCCGGGGAGCAGGTCTGCCGGCCCGCCGGGCGATTCCGGCGGCATGGCCGGGAACGCCCCGCAGGTCCTCCGGATGCCGGCCAGCGAGGCGGCGGAGCGCGCCGTCCTCGGGGCCGTTCTCGCCGACGCCAACTGCTTCTACCGCATCGTCGACGCGATCGCCGCCGACGACTTCTACAACGACGCCAACCGGCTGGTATTCGAGGCGTTTCGCCAGCTCGCCGGGGACAACCGCGACATCGATCTGCTCACGACCACCGACCAGCTCGAGCGCAGCGGCACGCTCTCCTCCGTCGGCGGGGTGGCCTACGTGGCGAGCCTGGCGGACGGTCTCCCCGACCCCGCCAACGTCGAGCACTACGCCGGAATCCTGCGCGAGCGGTCGGTCAAGCGCAACCTCCTGCGGATCTCGCAGGAGCTGATGGCCGCGTGCGCCCGCGACGAGGGTGAGGCGATGGACGCCCTCGACGCCGCCGAAACCCAGATCCTGTCGATCGCGGAGCGCGCGATGCGGGGCGGGCTCCAGCCCGTGGGCAAGCTCGTGCACGAAGAGGTCGCCCACATCGAGCGCGTCTCGAAGTCCAGCGCCCCTTACACCGGGATCGAGACGGGATACTACCGGCTCGACGAGCTGACGTCCGGCCTGCAGAAGCAGGACCTCGTGATCCTGGCCGCGCGCCCCGGCGTCGGCAAGACCGCCCTCGCCCTCAACATCGCGTCCCACTGCGCGGTCAAAGGCGGCCTCAAGGTGGCCGTGTTCTCCCTCGAGATGTCGGCCGTGGCCCTCGTCCGGCGCCTGCTCGCGGCCGAGGCGCGCATCAACGTCAAGCGCCTCACCCGCGGGCTGCTGTCCAGGAGCGTGGACACCCGGCAGGAAGCCTCGGATTGGCAGAGACTGGCCGAGGCCGCGGACCGCCTCGCCGAGGCGCCGCTGTGGATCGACGACACCGCCGGGATCTCGATCCTCGAGCTTCGGGGCAAGTGCCGCCGGATGATGATGGAGCACGGCCTCGACCTGGTGGTTGTCGACTACCTCCAGCTCATGTCCTCCGGGCTGCGGGCCGAAAACCGCACCCAGGAGGTGTCGGCGATCTCCCGCGGCCTCAAGGCGGTGGCCAAGCAGCTCAACGTGCCGCTGCTCGTGCTCTCGCAGCTCTCGCGCAACCCGGAGCGGCGCGGCGACCAGCGCCCCCAGCTCTCCGACCTGCGCGAGTCCGGCTCGATCGAGCAGGATGCGGACGTCGTGATGTTCATCAACCGCAAGAACCGCGCGCTGCAGGCCGCGGAGGGGGCCGAGGACGAGGAGGACTGGCGCCTCGCGGAGATCATCATCGCCAAGCAGCGCAACGGCCCGACCGACCTGTTCAAGCTCGTCTTCCTGGAGGAGTTCACGCGGTTCGAGAACCCGGAGTTCTCCAGCTATGAACGGTGAGGTGGCGCGCCCGTCCGGCGTCGTCGGCGTCCTCGAAGCGCTGGGGCGGAAGAGCCTCGAGCTGTTCGAGGAGGTCGGCAGGTTCTTCTACATCCTCCACGCGACGATCTACTGGTCCTTCCGCCGTCCGTTCGACGGCCGCGAGTGGCTGCGGCAAATGGTCCGGGTCGGGGTCGATTCCCTCCCGGTCGTGGGCCTGACCTCGATGTTCACGGGGATGGTGATGGCGCTGCAGACGTACCGCGGCTTCGAGCGCTTCCACGCGGAGGGGTTCGTGGCGTCGGTGGTTTCCCTCTCGTTGACGCGCGAGCTGGCGCCGGTGCTCGCCTCGCTCATGATCGCCGGGCGCGTCGGGTCGTCGCTCGCCGCGGAGCTGGGCACGATGCGGGTGACGGAGCAGATCGACGCCCTCTACGCGATGGCCACCGAGCCGATCCAGTACCTCGTGGTGCCCAGGGTGGGCGCCACCGTGGTGATGCTGCCGCCGCTGGTCGCGATCGCGAACGGGCTCGGCATCTTCGGCGGCTACGCGATCTCGGTCGTCCTCATGGGGGCCAACCCGGTCGCGTACTGGGAGAAGACGTTCCAGTTCCTCGACATGAACGACGTTTCGTCGGGACTGATCAAGGCAGCCGTCTTCGGCCTCATCCTGTCGGTGACCGGGTGCAGCAAGGGCTTCTTCACGACCGGCGGCGCCGAGGGCGTCGGCCGCGCGACGACGAGCGCGGTCGTGATGGGATCGGTCGTGATCCTGGTGAGCGACTTCTTCCTCACCAAGATCCTCTTCTGAGCGCGGAGGGCGGCGATGGCGAGCGGCGAACCGGGGAACGGCAGCCTGGCGACGGCGGCGCCGGCGCACCCGAAGATCGCCGTCATCGACCTGTGGAAGAGCTTCGCCGACCGCGAGGTGCTGCGCGGCATCAACCTGGACGTCACGGCCGGGGAGTCGCTCGTGATCGTGGGCGGTTCCGGCGCCGGGAAGAGCGTGCTCCTCAAGCACCTGATCGGGCTCATCGCCCCCGAGCGCGGCCACGTCATCGTCGACGGCGAGGACCTCACCAACTGCGAGCCGGCGCACTGCCTGGCGATCCGGCGCAAGTTCGGCATGTCGTTCCAGGAGGGGGCGCTGTTCGACTCGATGACCGTGTTCGAGAACATCGCATTCCCGCTGCGCCGGCACACGCGGTCGGGCGAGAACGAGATCGCCGCCCGGGTGCGCGAGTGCCTGGCACTGGTCCACCTCGAAGGGGTGGAGTCGAAGGGGA